>CAYUBI010000006.1:2711-22826 GCA_964443005.1 uncultured Candidatus Marinamargulisbacteria bacterium | reverse complement strand
TCTTGCTGATGAGTATTCTTATAGGGTCCATTTTCTCCAGACGTAAACCATGTAAACGCATTGAGACTGGATTTTGCTAAATCACGATATTCGGATTGATATTTATCAACAATGGCAATGGATATTTCTTTAGCAAAAGGAACATTTTCCTGTTGCGGAACAACAAGTATATACTTTCCTAATTGAGTAAAACCAGAAAAGTCTAAACTGCCTACCAAATTTCCAGAATCAGAAACAAATTTCAAAGGCGTTGATTTGCCAGTAAATACAGTTTGTCCGTTACTAGATTTAATTTCAAATTGAATAGAGGGCTTAATTTCGTTTTTTTTTTCAACTACCTGAGTTTCAAACAGTGCTAATTTTGGTAAATCATTCGTATACCCCAATTGATTGCTTTGCAAGCCGGTTTCAATAGGCCGAGTATCAGTTTCGGGTTTAACATAGAATTTCATAGCTGTTACTGTCACATTATAATTTTTTCCACCTGCAGTCATAATGCCCATACTACTTACACGTGTCATATCTTTAGGCAAAGTAAATTCATAAACACCTGTGTACGGCGGTAAAAACTTTTTTTTGTCTCCACCTTCTAATAATGCAAACGGTTGCCATTTTTCAGAGCCTAAATAAAATACCCGTGAAGGCTCAACTTCCTTGCCATTCACTGTTAACTGAAATACTTTATCTCCTCCCCATGCAGCCTCGTAAGTTTCGGGGTCAACAATCGTTAGCGTTAATTGCAATTTCTTTTCTCCGTACGGCATATCTGCACCTACAGGAATCGAAAAAATATCCGTATCTAAAAACACATTATCTTTTTGGATATCTTTAATGCCAAAACCATCAGGTACTGCCCGAGCAATCAAGCGAAACTTATTCCATCTAGCCTGGGGAAGATTTAGCTTAACCTCAACAGACGAGAACCCCTGTTTTTCAAGCACGTCTTGTGAGCTTTCCATTTTGGCTTCAGGTGTCCATGATTCTGGACCATGGGGTTCATAAATTAATTGATATAAAATATTTTCATTTGAAAAATACGGTTGCTGTTTAACAACTTCATCAATTTCTTCGGGATCAATTCGCCCATTAAACGCATGAGCGCCAATTCCTTTGGCATCTGCCCTACGTAATTGTTCGGTCATACGTAGAGGCAACTGGTCAATGGGGTATTGTTTAAAAATCTCGGTTATTGCACTTTTAACTTCTGTAGGCGAATCTATTTTCCCATTAAAGTTTGTATCAGCACGTCGAAGTTCGGTCTGATAACGAAGAACGTTCCGAGATCCAATATCAATTCCATTTGGGCCCATTTTCTTGCTCCTTAATATTCCCTGCCTGCGCTAAATTATTCGAGTATTAGTCTCACAATATACTCGCCAGCACCTGGCATATTTACAAAATTAAACTTTTTTAACGACTTCATAGGAGAAAATGAATCTTCTTTTAAGGCATTCAAATCAATAACATTTTGTCCAACTTTTAGTTGTCCATAATCTAAAATAGGTTTTTCATTCAATTCGAATTTTGTATTTTCAATGTTGCCACTTTCAACAACAATAATTAATTTTGAACGAGAATCCAAATTAATCGGATTTCCATTCCACGCACCCCCATCATAATCATGAGTCACTCCACTATTTTCTGTTGATGTATATTTTACTTGCATCCGATTACCACTTAATCCAGGTTCTGCACCTTTATAACCATACAGTTTTCCAGTTCCCAAATTTAACGATGCATTGCCAATCATTTCTACACCTGCAGAAGCCCCTGTTTCTAATCCAAGATGCGCTCGTAGCAATGCTTCTGCTTTAGCTGGATCCTGACATCCACTTAAATTGAACCCTTTACACGCATTTAATAATTCAGAGCCATCAATAACATCATCAAAGCCTTTTCCTTTTCCATCAGTATCTTTTCCGTCATGCGCATCAATTTTTCTCAGTGTCATTGCAGCCTGTGGATTTTTTACATCAGCAATTCGAATAGTCATAATAGTTCCTCCCCAACAAATCTAATGATTGATCAGAACAATCAATCTGCTAATATATCGTTGGAGTTTTATGTTTTTCTCAAAGACAGTCCATTGCAAAATTTACAGATAGTGTGGGAGTATAGCCGTTTAAAAATACCCCCTACCCCAGCCCTTCCCCATCTTCATGAGGCAGGGAGCAATACTCGTTAACCCATCCGGACAAGTATCACGAAAATGCCAGCTGCTGCGTAACCTCTCCCTGGAAGGGATTTGTTCTCGTTATACACGACAATGTCCACTTATGGGAGCCACCGTGTGGATTGGGGGTATTGGTTAAGTTTAGATACGATCGCCCTTTTCTGCGACGCTGACTTGCTTACCTTCAAAAACAATAGCCAGTTTAATGATTTGCGTAACACCTAAACTCTGCAATTCAGTGGCATATTTCTTGTCTTCGATTTGCTGAAAAGCTACTGCAATTGCCTGGTCCATTGTTTCGTTTTTGCGTATATTTACTTTTTTAAACTCTATAATAATGCCCAGCTTAGCTCTGTCGTTGGGGATTAGCAGGACATCATAGCGTCCATATCCTGATTCGCGATTGCTTCGCAACTCATGCGTATCTGATAGCCACACTAATAAACCAATTACAAAAGCCTGATATACTTTTTCGCTTTCCTGACCAAAATCATGATAGCTAAATATCTTTAACACAATCTCTTGAAAAATATTTTCAAAAGTTTCAATATCGCCTAAAACTAAAGCCTTTAGCATCAAATCCTGATCTTGATGTTTGATTTTTTTTGCAAACCAACGCTTAACAAATATCGTATATAAATACATCACTTCTTTATTGGGAACAGCCAAGGTACACACGGTTATTAAATCCTGATTAATTTTACGTTGCGACGTTTGTTTCAAATATCCACTAAAAAGCAAAAAGCTCCATAACGCATCATCAATTTTTTCAACATCGTCATAAACAATGTTTTCCATAATCTCTTTTTCTAAAGTTTTGCCTTCCAAGAGATTCATGAATTCTTCATTTAACTCTGTACTATTTTTGGTAATAAGTTTCTCAATTAAGGCATTATCTGCAGTATTCACCCAATATGGAATTAACTTCTTATCTTTACTGTCCATAAAATTTAAGATTGACCACGGATTATATATAACTGTGTTTCCAAATTTGTATCCATTATACCAATTTTGCATATCTGGCAAATAATTAACTAACTGATAAGTCTCAAGAGTTTGCTGTAATTCTGATTCGGTTAAACCAAATTTATCATCAAATTCTGAAGACAATATGGTATACACGCCCAAATTATTCAATCCAGAAAAAATTGATTCCTTTGCAACACGTAAAATACCAGTGAGTACACCTTTTTCTACAGAAACATTATCCTTGAGTGCTGCACTGAGCATATTGCGAATAAAACTAATATTATCCTCATAATAATTGTTCACATATCCAGCCTGAATTGGAGTATCGTATTCATCAATTAGTAAAACAACTTTTTGCTGATGATAACGTTCCAAATACTTTGTCAGATTCTTGAGGCTGTTTTCATAGTCTGACCTAGAAGCAGCTAAATCCATAATTGACTGATAACTAGTTTTTTCTTCAGCTTCTAAACAGTCTTCTTTTATCAAATATTTATGCCGTAAATATTCTTCTTTAATAATGTCCTTTAACTTGCATAAACAATCTTCCCACGTTCGTTCCTTAACATCTTTAAACGTCAAAAAAATAACAGGATAGTTTCCCTGTTTTTGGGTATATTCGGCGCCTTGGTTCAAAATCGCCAAATCTTTAAAAAGAGAAGCATTGGAAATAGCCGTTTTCTCAAAATAATAGCGCAACGTAGAAAGATTTAAGGTTTTGCCAAACCGACGCGGACGCGTAATTAAAATAATCTTGGCAGATATATCTATTGTTTCTTTAATAAATAAACTTTTATCAATATAAAAAAAACCTTTTTCTCTCAGTTCCTTGAAATCAGAAATACCTATCGGAATTTTTTGCATACTTTATTATAGGGTTTCATGTTCAATAATAGCAAGTAAAAAAATAGCAACTATTTCAATTCTAATGCAACCACGTAGTGCAATTGTGCACTATTGAACAATCATGCATTTATTAACAGCGCATTGATCTGTTGGCAAAGATCAGTAATATCAAGTTTCTGATACAGGGCATCTAGTGCTTCGGGATCATTGACTTCGTTACGTGACAATTTATGTCGTCCATATAACGAATTTTTTTCTGAACCCAACAAAACGCCTTTTGCCTGTGGATAATAACAAATACGAAGTGATGGATGAATAGAATGAAACAAAACAAGTGAAGGAATATTATAAGCTGCAGCAATATGATATATGCCTGTATCTACACAAAAAACAGCATCCATTTGAGAAACAATATAAGCAAGCTCTTTAAATCCTTTTGAATAAGCAGAAAGATCCATCACGCGATCATCACGAAACATCAAGGACTTGACTGTTACAATCCGATAATTCGTTTGTTTTAACAAAGCCATGAGCATAGGGAATAAATGTTTAGTTGGCATCGTGCGTAGAATTGTAGAAGCAAACGGATGAAAAAGTAACAGATGCGTTTTCGATTGTCTCAATTTTACCAGAACTTGTTCGCAATCAGGCGTAGTTGTTGGCACAGGCAATCTTAGCCGTTTTCTCATTGAATGCACAGCTGCAGGATCAATCCAAAACTCTTTAAGAAACGCGTCAATCATGGGTATATGATCGAATTCTGTATTTCCAAAACGATGCTGAACATAAAATACTGCATCGTAGGTTGTTAATGACGCTAATGACATGGGCATCAAATAATGATCATTAATGATACCCGTTAAGTTGTAAAGATCTTTTTCAGGAAGAGCGCTTTTTACATAAACATCAATCATTACCGTTGAAAACTGCTTTTCAAGCATGGATCGAAAAATTTGAATAGCACGCAAAGCATTTAGCGTATCACCAATAACATTTGAGGCCCAATTCAATAAGGCAATTCGAAGCATACTTTTCCCAATTAGCGGTTTAATTTGATTCATGAGTGAAACAAAAGGTGCTGCTGTATCTGTTAATTCATGCGTTAATATTAACGGCAACCTGACTCTGGGGTCAATCAATTCGTTCAAGTTTTGGATGCGTTGAATTGCTGGAGCAGCATCTAAAACATGTTTGTATTCCAAAAGTTTTTTTTCTTCTTCAGGCAGCAACGTATAAGTAAATTCATATTGTTTTTGCAATTCAAAAACTTTAAGCACTTGTTTAATGGCTTCTTGGCAATAATCAATTTCCTCGGTAATCGCTTGAATCCCCACATAAATATGATTGATATCCATGGGACGTAAATCAAGATCATGTGGCGGCAATAACTGAATACGCGTCCCATTTGGAACTGAAAACCGTTGAATCAACAGTTCTTTTGTGGTATAAAAAAAATCCATGAACTTTATTTAAGTCCTTTAAGTACAGGAAAGCGATCGCGATATTCCTGAAGCTCTTTAATGTCTATATAATCAGAAATAACTGTTTCGTCGAGAACTCCATTAACTAAAATTCGTCCTTCAGGTGAAACAATGATCGAATGTCCAGCATAAGTGTAAGTTGAGTCTTTGCCTAACCCATTGGCTGCAATAACATAAATTTGGTTTTCAATTGCACGCGCTTTAAGAAGAGTTAACCAGTGATCTAAACGAATATCTGGAAATAATGCAGGAACAACCAAAATCTCCATTCCTTTTTGTGTTAAATCACGGGCTAATTCCGGAAATCGAAGATCATAACATATTAAAATGCCAATTTTAGCCAAATCTGTTGCAAACAAAGAGACTTTAGTGCCATTGCAAAAATAGTCATTTTCATGATTCCCAAAAAATGCACGATGCTTGTCATAGTCTCCCAAAATTCCACCCGTAGGACTAATCAAATAGCTTCGATTAAAGAGTTTCCCGCTAGATTGTTGAATCACTGGCAACGTACCTCCAATCAAAAAAAACTGATACTGCAATGCTTTTTCCTGAAGAAATCGTAAAATATCACCGGATATTTTAGCAATTTCCTGCATTTGAGAAAACAAAAAACCAGAAGCAAACATTTCAGGAAGCACAACGATTTTTGAATGTCGACCTCCAGCTACAGCCAGCAGCTTTTCAAGTTTAGATAAATTTTGTGTGATATTTCCGAGCTGAATCTGATACTGGCAAGCTGATGCAAGAAACCGATTCATAATTAATTAGGTAAGAATATCATGAGTCATTGCTCGCAATTTGTTTTGCTGCATTTGAATTGGTATTGCTACGCTAATGCGTTTAAATTGATACTGTTTAGCCATTTTTTCATATTCTTCCTGCAACCGTTTTTGATAAATACGCATTGATTGAAGCGAATTTCCTGTAATTCCCAAATCCATGCCACTATCATAAAAATCTTTTTCTTTTTCTTCTTTCGTCATATTCTCTAGCGCACGCTCCAACGGTGATTCAAAATAAATTGTTATATTAGGGACCAAAGCAAAATCATACAGGGTCTGAACCCATTCAGTATCATTGCCTCGAATAAAATCCTTAGCTATAGATGTATAAATATATTTATTAAAAAGAACAATAAATCCAGCTTTTAAAGCTGGAATAATTTCATTATAAAAAAGTTCTGAAAAATCTGCAGCATGAATTAACGAATACGTTAAAGGGTTCAGTAATCGCGCTTGTTTAGCCTCATTAATCCGTTGACTAATTAATTTAGATGTTTTGCGCTTAATCGTAATGGTTGCCCAACCTTCTGTTTCCAGCCAATTTCTCAGCAAGCCGATTTGCGTTGTTTTTCCGCATCCGTCTAGCCCTTCAATTGCAACTAGCTTACCTGGATAATTGTTTTTTTCCATTACTTTTTTTCTCCAAAATATCTTTGACAATTGATCGAAAAGCCATTTGTTGAGGATGCAACTGTTGCGTACCATCAAACACTTTAAACCCATAAATATTAACCAATTTATTATATTCTTCAATAACCCGTGATTGAAATATTTTATAGCTTTCAAAAACATCTGCACTCAGGTTCATATCCATACCTGCTTCGTAAAATTTTGGCGTTCGTGTCATTGAAATGCGTTCAAGAGATGTATTAACATCTACTTTAAAATAAAAAACTGCATCCGGTTTAATCGCAAACGAATAAATATCACGAACCCATTTAGGACTACATTCTCGAGCTACATCACGTGCCATAGCTGTAAAAACATAACGATCCGCAAGAACAATGATTCCTGCTTTTAATGCTGGAATAATGATGGAGTGAAGACGATCTGCGAAATCCGTAGCATGTAGCAAGGAAAAGGTCGTTGGATTTAGCTGGCCTGACTTTTTCCCCTTTTTAATGATTTTTGACACTAATTCAGATGAATTCCACGCAGTAAGAACAGTTCCATGCCCTTGAGCTTCCAACCATTTTTGCATTAATTCAAGTTGCGTAGACTTCCCTGAACCATCAATGCCTTCAACAACAAGTAATAATCCTTGGTAATTATGCGCATCATCAAATCTACGAATAACTGGAAGCACATCAACAGATGCCTTGTACTCAATGGTCACAGGTTCAATATCGTGGATAGAAGTTTGTTCTTTTTTTTGAAAAAGCATATTTCTATTTTACATGGAAAACAGAAAACTTACCAAGGGGAAAATAAAACAATAATTAAATACGCTGTTTTTAATATTATTTCACCTTATACTTTAACAGTTTTCTACAACCCACTACCCACTATTATCCGATTCCTTATCAAATTCTACGCTAATTAAAATGCATTTTTACAATTCAAACAATGTGGCCATTTATAAAAAATAGTGTATAATATGTAATGAAAAACTATGACAATAACTCAAACAACCACTCATAATCCAACGAAGTATATTTTTATTACTGGAGGCGTCGTATCGTCGCTAGGCAAAGGCATTATTGCCGCATCGTTAGGCAGATTACTAAAATCTCGCGGTATTTCCGTGTGTATTGCTAAGTTTGATCCTTACCTTAATGTAGACCCAGGAACAATGAGTCCATTTCAACATGGCGAAGTGTTTGTAACAGAAGATGGCGCTGAAACTGATCTTGACCTTGGACATTACGAACGGTTCATTGATGTTAACCATAGTAAAAGCAACAATTTAACGGCTGGCATGGTTTATCATACTGTCATAGCCAATGAACGCAGAGGCGAATATTTAGGCGGCACTGTACAAGTTATTCCTCATATTACAAATGAAATTAAAAATCGAATGCGAAAAATTACAGCAACGATCCAATATGATGTTGTTATTATCGAAATCGGCGGCACTGTTGGAGATATTGAATCACTTCCCTTTTTGGAAGCAATTCGACAATTTCGAAAAGATGTTGGGCGTGGCAATGCAATCAATGTTCACTGTACACTGATTCCTTTTTTGCGTGTTAGTAAAGAATTCAAAACTAAACCAACGCAGCATAGTGTCAAAGAACTGCGAAGCATTGGGATTGCGCCTGATATTATTGTTTGTCGTACTGAAAAACCGCTGGCAAAAGAATTAAAAGATAAAATTGCTATGTTTTGCGATGTGGAATCGCGCGCAGTTATTGATGCTGTTGATGTGAAATCTATTTATGAAGTAGTATTAAATGTTGCAGAAGAAGGCTTAGATAATATAGTTTTAGATTATCTGAACCTTCCCACGACTTCAACACGAGATTTGCAAGAATGGACACGCATGATTGAACAAATGCAAGCAGCAACTGAGGAGTTAAAAATTGGACTCATTGGCAAATATGTTGCTTTAGAAGATGCGTATTTGTCTGTAGTTGAATCCTTGAAACATGCAGGCATTGTAGCTAATCGAAAAATTCGAATTATTTGGATTGATTCTGAAAAAGTTCCGCCTGTAGATATTGAGAGCAAACTAAAAGAAATGGACGGAATTGTTGTGCCTGGCGGTTTTGGCGTACGTGGAGTTGAAGGAAAAATAAAGGCAATTAAATATGCTCGTGAAAAAGGTATTCCTTTTTTAGGGTTATGCTTAGGCATGCAATGTATGGTAATTGAGTTTGCACGCAATGTATGTGGCTTAAAAGAAGCACATAGTACTGAATTTGAATTGCAAACTCCAGATCCAGTGATTGATCTAATGCTGGAACAAAAAACAATTACTGAAATGGGCGGAACCATGAGACTGGGTTCGTATCCGTGCATCATTCATTCAGGGACAAAACTTGCTGCAGCTTATGGTGTTGATGAAATTACGGAACGACATCGTCATCGCTATGAATTTAACAATGCATATCGGGAACTGATGGAAAGCAAAGGGCTGATATTGTCTGGAACATCGCCAGATAATAAACTAATTGAAGTTGTGGAACTTGCCAATCATCTATTTTTCCTTGGAGTGCAATATCATCCTGAATTCAAGTCTCGTCCGCAACGGCCGCATCCATTATTTCGTGATTTTGTTCAAGCATGTATTCAGTAAAACTATAAATTGCAATGATCATTGTTACAGGCGGGGCAGGCTTAATTGGAAGTGCAGTTGTTTGGGAACTAAATCAACGTGGAATAACAGATATTGTTATAGTTGATCATTTGCGTGAATCTGATAAATGGAAAAACCTGGTTCATCTTCAATTTTCAGATTACGTAGATAAAGCTGATTTTATTTCCAATTTAAATACTAATACCCTAGCTCACTATCATGTAAAAGCAATGATTCATTTGGGTGCTTGTTCCAATACCATGGAAACCAATGCAGATTATTTGATGAGCAATAATTTTGATTATACTAAACAATTAGCTGAGCATTGCGTTAAAAATAACATTCGGTTTATTTATGCTTCTAGTGCTGCAACTTATGGTAAGGGTGTGCATGGGTATCAGGATAACGAAACGCAACTAACTAAGCTTGAACCGTTAAATATGTATGGTTATTCTAAACATTTGTTTGATTTATGGGCACAGAAAAAAGGGTTGTTTGATGAAATTGTTGGGCTAAAATATTTTAATGTTTATGGGCCTAATGAATATCATAAAAAAGATATGCGTTCCTTAGTTTTAAAGGCTTTTTATCAAATTCGTGAAACTGGCAGATTACAGTTGTTTAAGTCATATCGAAGCGATTATGCAGATGGGCAGCAGCAACGCGATTTTTTATACGTCAAAGATGCTGTTAACATGACCTTGTTTTTTTTAGATCATCCGAAAACCCATGGCATTTATAATATTGGCAGCAGTGTTTCTCGAAGTTGGAATGATTTGGCTGCATCGATTTTTGCCAGCATGCAACTACCTTGTGCAATTGACTACATTGACATGCCACAGCAAATTCGTGACAAATATCAATATTTCACACAAGCAGATATTAGTAAACTGAAAAATGCTGGGTATATTGAACATTTGTTTTCACTCGAAGCTGCTGTTTCCGATTACGTTCAAGGCTATCTGCTGACAGATGGCCATCTCCAGTAAAAGAAGGCGTTCATGAAAAATCTAAGTGCTATTATTTTGGCTGCAGGACAAGGAAAACGACTTAAATCTCAGACATCTAAAATTGTATTTCCAATTATTAATAAACCCACTATTTTCTATGTTTTAGATGCAGTTCAAAGTTTAGGAATTGAGAAAACTTATATTATAATTGGGCATCAAGCTAAAGAAGTAAAACATGTTATTGAACAAAAATATCAGAATGCAACTTTTGTTCTTCAAGCCGAACAATTGGGCACTGGACATGCAGTCATGCAAGTTGAAGCCTCTTTGCCAGATTACACGGGGGATGCAATTATTTTGTCAGGTGATGTGCCGTTATTATCAGAACAAACCATTACAAATTTTTATGACTGTCATCAAAAAGAAAAAGCAGTTTGTACAGTTCTAACAACTACAATGCCAGATGCAACTGGTTATGGCCGCATTATTCGTAAATCCGATGGTAGTATACAAAAAATTGTGGAACATAAAGATGCGAGTCCAGAAGAACTTGCCGTTCGCGAAATTAATTCCGGAATATATATTGTTTCCATTAAAAAACTATTTAAGGCTTTATCTCATGTGAAAAATAATAATACCCAACACGAATATTATTTAACAGATATTATTGAAATTATTCAAAAAGATAAAGATAAGGTATGGCCTTTTAAAATTTCTGACTATACAGAGGTTCAAGGAATTAACTCACGAAAAGATTTAATGGAAGTTACGCATACTTTGTATTCTCGCGAAATTGAAAAACATCTTAATCAAGGCGTTAGTATTATTTCTGCTGAAACCACCTTTATTGATCCAGGTGTAGAAATCGAAGCAGATGTTATAATTGAGCCCTTTGTTACACTCAAAGGAAAAACAATTCTAAAACAAGGTACAGTTATCAAAAGCTTTACTGCTTTGGAAAATTATCAATCTCACGTAGGCGAAATCGTACAAAGGAGTATGTTGTGAGCTCATTAAAAGTAACAGTTGCGGGTATTCGGGGCATTATTGGTGAATCCTTAACTCCTGGAATTGTACTGGACTATACTATGGTATTTGCTTCCTTGTTAAAAGAAAAAACAATCATTATTGGAACAGATACGCGTGTAAGCCATAATATGATTAAACACGCAGTTGTATCTGCCTTACTGGCAATGGGCAAAGACGTTATTGATATTGGCATTGTTGCTACACCTACAGTTCAGTTAATGGTTAGACACGCAAAAGCTGCAGGTGGAATTATGATTACTGCTAGCCATAACCCAATTATGTGGAATGGTCTTAAATTTATTTCTAGCCAAGGTATATTTTTAGATGAAAATGAAATGCATCATCTTTTTATGCTATACGATGAAAAAAAGAAAGCTGACGCAAGCAATGGAACAATAGAAGATAAGTTGAATCAATCGCCTGCACACCCAGTTTCATGGCAACAATTAGGCCAATTATCGTATCGAATTGATGCTGTAGATATTCATTTTGATCGCGTATGCAAACAGCTTGATTTGCCCTTAATTCGATCTGCAAACCTTAGCGTAGTTGTTGATGTGTGTAATGGCGCAGGCGCACTATTAACGCCTCGATTTTTAGAACGTTTGGGTGTAGCTTACACAATCATCAATAGCGAACCAAATGGAAAATTTGCGCATTCGCCAGAGCCGTTGCCTGAAAATTTGGGGCAACTTAAAGAAGCAGTTTTAAAACATTCTGCAGACATTGGTTTTGCTCAAGATGCAGATGCAGATCGATTGGCAATTGTGAATGAAGCTGGAGAAGCCATTGGTGAAGATTATACGTTGGTTTTAGTTATGGATTATATTTTAAGCACAACGCTACATCCAGAAAATGGACATGTTGCTACAAATTTATCTACAACTCAAGCTTTTGCTGATGTAGCTAACAAATATGGATCAAAGGTTATTCATACAAAAATTGGCGAAGTCAATGTTTCCAAAGCCTTAATGAAAAAAGGTGCAATTGTTGGCGGAGAAGGTAATGGCGGAGTTATTGTTCCTTCCATTGGGCTTGGGCGTGACAGTTTTGCAGGCATTGGATTTATGCTTCAGTTTATGGCTGCTAGCAAAAAAACTGTTTCTGAACTCGTGCACGGTGTGCCGCAATATAAAGTAGTTAAAGCACGCGTTAATTGTACACATCCTTCAGAAATTTCACGCATTTTAGAACAAGTTAAAAATGTTTTTTCTAATGAGGTCATGGATTTACAAGATGGCGTTAAAGTAATATTTAAAGATTCCTGGTTACATGTGCGTGCCAGTAATACAGAACCGATTCTTCGTTATTTTGCTGAAGCCAAAACCTATGCTGAAGCTCAAGCATTAATTGACCGCGTTCTGAGTTAGCTTTGATTGATACGCACGCACACCTGAATCTTTCTTCATTTACTGCTGAAGAGATTCCTGTAATTGTTGAGTCTGCTGTTAATAGCGGAGTCCACACAATTTTTAATGTAGGTACAACTATCACAACCAGTCAAATAGCTATTGATTTAGCAGAGACCTATCCACTGTGTTATGCTGCAATGGGTGTTCATCCTCATGATGCCAATTCAGTTACATTATCTGAAGTAATGTTAGCTTTTGATAAAATGTCACAACATTCTCGAGTCAAAGCCTTAGGCGAAATTGGTTTGGATTATTATCATTTGCATTCGCCAATTGATGATCAACGTAAGCTAGTTGATGCCTTATTAGTGCGCAATGCTAATCAATGGAAACTTCCAGTTATTTTTCATATGCGAGACGCAGCAAAAGATATGTTAGAGGTGCTTCGCAACCATTTACCACCCGCTTTTGTGATTCATTGCTTTAGCGGAGATTACACACTTGCAAAACAGATTCTTGATTTGGGTGGACATATTTCAGTAACTGGCAACATTACGTACAAAAAAGCAGAGGAGCTACGTCAGGTCATAAAACAAATTCCATTAAATCGGCTCATGTTAGAAACGGATTGTCCGTATTTAACACCTGTACCTTTTCGTGGCAAACGAAATGAGCCAGCTTATATTCGATTAATTGCAGCTGCAATAGCTGAGTTGCGTTGCGAATCTGTTGCCACAATTGCAGAGCAAACAACGCAAACGGCAATCGAATTTTTTCATGTATAATTATTTTGTAATTTCTATTAAATTCCCGTTTATGACTGTTATTACACATACAACACGCCCAATTGGTTCGTTGATTTTAACAAGTTTTCGCATAGGGCGCTGCAAATGGGCCTTAGCTGAGCAACGTGATTTTTTAACACTGTTGCAAATGGGCCTTAAAACTGGCATTCCATTAGATACATTATTAAGCGCAATTGCAACGCACTATCCTAAGCTTGCGCCAGTTATTGGGCTATTGAATGCTGAACTCCAATCTGGAAAAACTCTGGGAAGCCTTTTGCAATCATGGGCACTTTTCCCACCGCATATTCAGCTCTTGATACGCCTTGGCCAACAATATGATCGGCTAACTGAAACTATCGAAGATGCCTTAACGTCATTAACTGCCTCTTATCAATTACGCAGCCGTTTAGTTGCTAAGTTAACTTATCCATTACTTGTACTTATTAGCACATTGGGTTTTGCGATAGTAGCAATTAACTATTTTATCCCTACTATTGTTACCAATTATCAAACTTATCATTTAGCACCTCCCATGTTATTAGTGTTATTAACGCGTATTCAGGGGTGGCATTATATTCTTGCTATCATTTTTTGTTGTGGAGCCAGCAGTATACTCGCTTATCAATCACGTCATTCCTTAGCTGTTCAGCAAGCCTTGCTAAAATGGGTGCCCATATACCGGAATTTAGTGAGTGCAGTATTTTTGGATGAATTTTTATTGTTATTAACGGTTAGTAACTTGCACAAGGTTCCCTTGCACGAAGTATTACAGGATAGCGCATTACATTGTGCAATGCCGTTATTTGCTTTTTATCAATCGCGTATGAGTTTTCGTTTATCTAGTGGCGAATCCTTGCCCTCTATACTTCGTGATATTGCAGTTATGCCGCCAGTTTATGCACAACTGTTGTCTTTTGCATGGGAGCATCACAGTATTGAGGCAATGATTCCAATACTCAAAAAACAAAATCATGCAGATGTTGATAAATGGCTGGACTGGATTGCAGCTATTGCAGAACCCTTAACGATTTTGTTTGTCGGCGTGTTAGTTGCTGGAATGGCATATTTATTGCTAATTCCAATGACCCAATTCCCAACGCAAATGATGGAATAGGCTTGAAAACTTTTTAGCTAAATTTAAATAAAAAAATATACTAAAACTACTATTGAGTCGTTAGATAAATTATTTAATTTCACAATTAACCAAGTTACGTATATAATCCCATTAACTGTTAATAATCACAAAAAGGACGTGTTACATGAAGCAGCTTAAGCTATTTTTACCTTATTTGTTTCTATTTTTTTTAACAACAAGCTGGCCATTTATTCATTATCCCTTAACAGATGGAGATGCCTTACATTGGCTACCTATAGCCAAAGAAATTTCAAAAACACTTAATTTTTTTTCGTATTCACAAGTAGATCAATCACATGGTCCCTTGTTAGTTTGGGGTAGTGGTGCAATTGTTCACTTTTTGCCATCCTCTTCTTACGCTTATAGTTTATTTACAATACTAGTGAGTTGTTTGGGTTTATTTTTAATGTATTTTTTTTCATATCGTTTTTGGAAAGATGCACATATCAGCTGTTTAGCCGTATTTCTTCAATCTATTTGTCTAGCTTATATTTATTTGTCGCGAACGCCTATGTATGATCTGAGTGCTGCAATTTTCTATTTTGGATTTGTTGGGTTTTATGTGCTACATCTCAGGGAAAAGCATCTGAAGTATCTTTTATTAGCAATTATTTTTGCTGCAATTGGCAGCTTAAGTCGTTTTTCAATTGTGCTGGGATTATCAGGCATTTTCATGATCATTTCAGGAATTATTTATCATCAAAAATGGTGGAAAATAATTGTGCATTTAGGATTTTTGGTTTCGTGTTCAGTTTTGTTTTGTATGCCGTGGTTAATCGGACAAAGCGCAGTTCATGGACAAAATTTTTTACAGATATTTTTAATTGATAATATTAGCCGTTTTATCAAAGAGCCAGATATCACAGCCAAAACCTATCGTGATTTTTATACCTTTCCCTTGTATGCATTTTTAGGGCTCTTGCCTTTTTCTAGTTTAGCGAGCGCAACATTTTTTCGTAAAGGTATTATTCAGCGATTGCGTAACAACAAGATATATCTCGTTATTTTTGCTGCATTTATTCCTTGTTTAGTTTTATTTTCCTTATCTGGGCATGTTAAATTAGGCCGCTATATTGCTTATGTTTTTTTGCCCATGATTCTATTTTTGGCTCATTCATTTTATACTATTGATTTAGAAGATAATCAGTGGAAAAAAATTACTAGTCGAATTAACTTGGCAACACTGCTGTTTTTAGGAATTGGGTTTATTGCACTCATTGTCAACTTTAATCAACAAGCACACGAAGGCCTACTATTCTCAGTAGCACTAATAGCTCTTATTTTTACGTCAGTATTTTGTATGAACTGGGTTGTTCAGCATCGTGTTAAGTGGTTAAAGCAAGCATCCATTCCGTTGCTAGGTTTGTTTTGCGCCCTATATATTGGATTTTATACAGTCACAACATATGAATCGTATCATTCAACGTTTTTATCAAGTATTCGAATTTCAGCGGAGGCCATTATTCATGAAAAATAGTTCCACATTCACTAGCGTATCCATTATTATTCCGGTTTTTAACGAAGCAACGACTCTTGCTGCTATTATTGAACGCGTATCTACTGCTTCGGTTTTCGGATTAACCAAGGAAATTATTGTTATTGATGATGGTTCAACAGATGCATCCTATGAACAATTGTTAAAATTACAAGCAAGGTATTCCTTAATTATTAACAAACATGAAGTAAATCAGGGCAAAGGTGCTGCACTTCGAACCGGAATTAGCAAAGCAACTGGAGATATTGTGCTGATTCAGGATGCTGATTTGGAATATGACCCCAATGAATATGAAAAACTGTTAACACCCTTTATAAAACAAGCTGCTGATGTAGTTTATGGATCCCGGTTTATTGGCAGCGAATCTCATCGCGTTCTTTTTTATTGGCATTCGTTGGGCAATAAGTTTATTACACTATTATCAAATATGGCAACGAATCTTAATTTTACAGATACGGAAACTTGTTACAAAGTTTTTCGACGCAGCATTGTTCAATCAATACCCATTGAACAAAACCGATTTGGTTTTGAATTAGAAATCACAGCCAAAATTGCTAGAATTCCGGATATCAAAATATTTGAAGTGGGAATTTCGTATAATGGTCGCAGTTATGCTGAAGGGAAAAAAATAACGTGGAAGGATGGCGTTAGCGCGTTATGGTGTATTCTTAAATATCGATTTTTTTCTCATGCAGGATAATACCCTAACTACAACAATTCATATTACAGGCATGCATTGTGCTAGCTGTGTAGCTAGTGTTGAATCTGTGCTTAAAGAAATCCCCGGAGTGCTAACTGCCACCGTTAATATTGCTACAGAAAAAGCGTTGATTCGTTTTGATTCAACGATAGTTATTGAAGATCAATTTCATCAAGCAATAGCTAAAGCCGGATTTGGAACGCTTAAACTTACCCAAACACCTTATTCACAAGTTAACGAAAAAACAATGATGGCAGATGCAGAAAATAAATCCAAAGAAAGAGAAAGGAATAATCTGCAAACAAAATTTATTCTTTCTCTGATTTTTTCTCTTCCATTAATGTATTTTGCAATGAAATTACCGAGTCCTGGATTGATAATGAATCATTTAATTTTAATCCAGTTTTTACTTGCAACACCTGTCATGCTAGCTGGATTTCAGTTTTTTACCCGTGGCATAAAAGCTGTGATTGTCCAGCATACCGCAACAATGGATACATTGGTTACCTTAGGTGTAGGGTCAGCCTATTTCTATAGTCTTTATGTTTCTGCTTCCATTTGGCTTGGCAGTCCAATGTATGACACTCACCCAGTGTATTATGAAACAGCAGCTTTTTTAATTACCTTTATTTTACTAGGAAAGTTATTAGAAGCTATGGCCAAAAGCAAGACAAGTGAGTCGCTTAAAAAGTTAATGGGTTTACAACCTAAAACAGCACAGGTGATTCGCAAAAATATAGAATATGAAATTCCTATTGATGATGTTGTTGTAGGTGATATGATTCAGGTTAAACCCGGGCAAAAAATCCCTGTAGATGGCCGGGTTATAGAGGGCCATTCTTTTGTGGATGAATCCATGCTTACTGGAGAAAGCCTGCCTGTAGAAAAAACAACTGAAAGCCTAGTAGTAGGTGCAACCATAAATAAAACTGGCAGTTTTACCTTTCAAGCAACCAAAGTCGGAGCTAACACAACCTTAGCGCAAATTATTCAGCTTGTTGAAGAAGCACAGGGGTCTAAAGCACCTATTCAGGCACTAGCAGATAAAGTTTCCGCATGGTTTGTGCCTGGAGTTTTAATTACAGCAATTGCTGCTTTTGCATTTTGGATGATTACTGGACATGCTTTTATTTTTTCGCTAACAATTTTAATATCTGTGCTTATTATTGCTTGTCCCTGTGCTCTGGGACTAGCTACGCCAACTGCAGTTATGGTTGGAACTGGAATTGCAGCTGAAAAAGGTATATTAATTAAAAGTGCAACTGCCTTGCAAATTGCACATCAAATGAGTGTAATTGTTTTTGATAAAACAGGCACCTTAACAAAAGGAAAGCCGGAAGTAACAGATATTATTAGCTATACTACAACGCGAGAAAAGCTGCTTCTTGTAGCAGCGTCAATTGAAAAAAACTCGGAACATCCGATTGGCCAAGCTATTGTTTCAACTGCACATCAACGTCAACTTGTATTATTAAAAATTCAAAATTTCGAATCCTTAACAGGATACGGGCTTAGTGCAGAAATTGAAGAACAGGAAATTGTTTTAGGAAATCGCAAACTAATGCAGCTAAATCAGATAGACATTTCTTTAGCCTTGCATGATTTAGAACACCTTGAAAATCAAGGAAAAAGTATCATGTTACTGGCAATCAACCATGAATTATCTGGAATTATTGCAGTAGCAGATACAGTTAAAGATCAAACTAAAGCAGCGGTTAGCCTATTAAAAAATAAAGGTAAAATTGTGATGATGATCACTGGCGATAATTTACGTACTGCACAAGCTATTGCAAAAGAAGTCGGAATTGATTCTGTTATAGCAGATGTGCTGCCTCAGGACAAAGCTCGTGAAATTAAAAAACTACAAGCAAATGGAACCAAAGTTGCTATGGTAGGTGATGGCATTAATGATGCGTTGGCTCTCACACAAGCTGACATAGGAATTGCCGTTGGGAGTGGCACTGATATTGCAATTGAAGCTGGCGATATTGTTTTAATTAAAGATGATTTATGCGATGTGGCATTAGCTATGGACCTGTCGCGTTATAGTATGCAAAAAATAAAACAGAATTTGTTTTGGGCCTTTTTTTATAATATTATTGGCATTCCCATTGCTGCTGGCATTTTATATCCGTTGACTGGATTTTTATTAAATCCGATGATTGCTGGTGCTGCTATGGCCTTTAGTTCAGTAACAGTAATTAGTAATTCGCTGTTAATGCGCAGATACCAGTCGTAACGCAAGGCGCAACATGACCCATTATGCGCATACTCTCCCCAATCAACCTGAAAGCCTTTGGCAGCCACTAAAGGAACATTTGCGAAACGTGGCGGAAATCTCCAAAAAATTTGCAGAACCATTTGGTTCGGGGGAGTGGGCGTATCTTGCGGGGCTGCTACATGATCTGGGGAAGTATCAGTTTGCATTTCAAGAGTATTTAAAAAATGGTGGTCGACGCGGAAGTGTACCACATGCTTCTTGGGGTGCAGGCTATGCCAGATTATTAGGGCTAAACGATATTTCATTCATAATTGATGGTCATCATAAGGGGCTGCCTGATCGGGCAGATTGGCAATCCGATACCGATGAATTCAAAAATGGAGAGGTTGAAAATTTTGAGGCGATAAAAAAGGTGTTTCTAGAAGACAATGCTTTAACTGAAAACGAATTAACACCTCTTTCTCTTAAATATTCTAATAATCTTGAAAGAGAACTTTACATTCGATATTTATTTAGTATTTTAACTGATGCTGACTGGCTTGATACAGAAGCACATTTTGATCAAAACAAAACCAATTCAAGGAAAAGCCATAAACTTGAAATTGAAAGAATGGCGACACAACTTAACAATTATTTGCTTAGTAAATCGAGGGAGGGTGAAATCAACCAATTAAGAAATAGGGTAAGGGAAGATGCCCTTAAGAAGGCGAACAGCCCATGCGGTTTTTTTTCACTTAATCTACCTACAGGACTTGGAAAAACACTAACATCACTTTCGTGGGCACTAGAACATGCGAGAAATCATCAGTTTAAAAGAATAATAATCGTCCTACCGTTTATTAATATAATCGACCAAACAGCACAGATACTAAAGGCAATATTCGGAGATGACTCTGTGCTAGAGCATCATTCTAACTTAATAGAGGAAAATTCCAGCAATGACGACCTAGTAT
>CAYUBI010000006.1:0-2701 GCA_964443005.1 uncultured Candidatus Marinamargulisbacteria bacterium | reverse complement strand
TCTTAACTTCTAACTTTGAGAGAACTAAACTATATAAAAAACTTGCTTGTGAAAACTGGGACTACCCGTTGATTGTCACAACCTCGGTACAGTTTTTTGAGTCTTTATTTAGCCGCAAGCCTTCTAAGGCACGTAAAATTCACAATATAGCGGATTCAATTGTAATCTTTGATGAGGTTCAAACTTTGAACAAGGAATTAGTCGCACCAACATTAGAGATGTTAAAAAATATACAAAGCTTACTGCATACCTCATTCTTGTTTTGTACTGCAACAATGCCTGCTTTTGAGAAACGAGAAAAGTTTGAGTGCGGAGTAGAAGGGATCGTGGGTTTGGTTGATAATCCAAAAGCTCTGTTTGAGCTTGACTGTATAAAAAGAGTTAACTATCAAATAATTGATGATTTTAATGGAATTACTTTAGAAGAATTGTCTAACAGAATCCAAACTATTCTTCAATCAACTCTAGTTATCTTTAACACCAAAAAGGATGCCAGATTATTTTATGAAATGGTTTTAAAAGATGAATCGCAGTGGGACAAAATGTATCATTTGTCCACGTTCATGTGTCCGGCACACAGAAAACAAGTAATCGAAGCTATCAGGCAAGACTTGAAAGAAAAAAAGAAGATTCTGGTGTCTTCAACTCAGTTAATAGAAGCCGGTGTGGATTTTGATTTTCCTATTGTTTTTAGATCACTTGCTCCACTTGAATCCATTATTCAGGCAGCTGGTCGGTGCAATCGCGAAGGGAAAATGGCAAAGAAGGGCGAGGTTTTTCTTTTTCAACTTGCTGATAGCAAAATGCCTGATAAAACTTATTCAGCCTGTGCCGAACACGCAAGAATCTTAATTCAGGATAACCCTGAACGGCTTTATCATTATGAGTTTTTTGAGGATTATTATAAGCAAATAATAGGATTATTTGTTAATCCGGATAAATATCAGATAAACAATGCTCGACTAGAGTTTAACTTTGAAACAGTCAGCAAAAGTTATCGTTTGATTGACCAGCAAACAGAATCTGTATTTATTAAAGATTTTGATGAAAAGAGTAAAGCTCTTTATGATGCCATTAAATTCAAAGAATTTTTATCTTCGCATGATTATCGCAACATTCAGCCCTACTGTGTCCAATTGTATGCGAATGCACTTAATAAACTAAGCTCCTTCCACTCAATTATTAAGTCCGGACTAAGAATTTGGACAGGAGAGTATAATGAAAATAAAGGCTTACAAACCGAGATTACGGATGACCCGATTTGGATTGTGTAAAATAAGGAGGATAATATGCTGGATAAACATGTAGTACGAGTAAAGGTGACTGGAGAATTTGCTTGCTTTACCAGACCAGACTTGAAGGTGGAACGTATGTCTTATCCCTGCATGACACCATCTGCGGCAAGGGGAATTCTTGACTCTATCCTCTGGAAACCAGAGTTTAAATGGTATGTGCGTCGTATTATTGTTTTGAATCCTGTAAAGTTTTTTTCGGTAAAACGTAATGAAATTAATTCGAAACAAAATAAATCTCCAATAATTATTGAAGAAAGGCGTGCACAACGAAACAGCATTATTTTAAAAGATGTCTCTTATATTATCGAGGCATCGGTTTTCATAGATGATGTAGCTGGCAAAGATATACTGTATTATGTTCCGCTTTTCAATAAATATTCGCAGATGTTTGAGCGTAGAGTAAGGAAGGGGCAATGTTGGCGACGACCCTTTTTTGGAACTCGCGAGTTTGCGGTTGAATTTATGCCGACAGCCGGTACGGAACAGCCAATTAGCGAGCTAATCCCTGTAGGCAGTATGCTGTTTGATATTTTCTATGATAAAGATGGAAAACCTGAACCATTGTTTTTTTATGATGTGGTGGTAAAAGACGGCATTTTAAACTGTGAGGTTCCAGAAAACGATAAAATGATGACTGCAACGCATTTGCGACATAAGGTAGATGGAGAGACTTCCACAGTGATTTATGCTTTTAATCAAAACGAATTGGCTGAGGAGGTGAGCTAGTGATTAAAGAGCTTAGCGAATTGGGAATGAAGTTGAGAACTACTAATTCTACTAACATAATTGTTCATAATGCTCTGAAAGAAGAACCTTTGGCTATTGATCTTGTTGTACGTGAAGATGGGAGCTTTGTTGATTTTGTTCTTTTTGATAAAAAGATGACGACTACCGAAGCGATAACTGCCAAAAAGGGAAAAGCTAGACTTTTAGTAGATAAAGTCGAAGAAGTTTTAGCTTACAGTGGGATGGAGATCGCCAAAGGAAAAGAGAATCTTAAGAAAAAGGGGGTTGAAAGAGAGCTAACTGAAGAAGAAATGACAAATATAAACAAAGGTGTATCTAAAAAGCATGCTTTGTTTTGGGACAAAATTCAGGATTATAAAGGCTTGACTGAGATACAGCCGATTCTTCGTTTTTATGAAAGCAATAGGATTAATGGCGTTGAACGTGCTCTATCTGCGTTTGAAGAAAAAATATCTGAGAAAGAACGAGGTCATAATATTGCTTTTCGCATAAATGATAAACGGATTCACGAATCATCTGCTGTTATTGATGCAATTATTGGTAAGTATTTGGCGGAGCAAAAAGGGAAACTATCCGCTTCTTCAAAAACGTGTTAAATTTGTGGAAAAAATGACTACCCAGTTGAAGATGCTCCTCATGGGCTTATAAAACGTGTCCCT
>CAYUBI010000005.1:0-40152 GCA_964443005.1 uncultured Candidatus Marinamargulisbacteria bacterium | reverse complement strand
GACTTTTCCCATATCCTGATCCACTTAATGGCTGTATCCTAATTTCGCCCATAATTATGAAGTTTAACTTCCGGCGACGTAGTTCCAATGCCAACGTTACCGCTAGGAACGACGATAGCAAGGGCGAATAATTATTCGCCCCGACTTCCAAGCTCAGTCGTCGCCAACGACAATAGCATAGCCAGCGCCATACGCTGGAAGACGTTCAATTGCATCTTGAAACAGAAATGTCCCATTCGTGCTAATTATTTGTTGAAATAGTTGACTGTTTGGTGAGGTTCCGTTACCCACTGCCCAACATTACGCGTTTCGTTATCAAATTCTACGCCCACTAAAACAATCTTTTGGGTAGTACCATGATATTTTTGAGCATAGTCATTTTTCTTAATCTGCTCTAGCGCTTGCTCTTTCGTGCCACTCAGCTTGAACTCGAATACATAGACCGTATCTTTTAGCTCGATAACTGCGTCAATTCGCCCGCGATTCGTAACAACTTCTGCATGAATACGTAAGCCAAGTAATGCAAAAATTAGATAAAAATTGGTCGGGGTGAGAGGATTTGAACCTCCGGCTCCTGCGTCCCGAACGCAGTGCGCTACCGGACTGCGCTACACCCCGCAATCACTCAACTAACTTCCAAATGACAGGATAACATATTTGCGCTAAACTAGGGAGGCCCTATTTTTTATGTAACTATGTCTTGCCATATGTTAATCGATTTTTCATCAAAAATCAGGTCTCAATGTTGCAAGATAAAGCAATCTAGTGTCAAAGGAAGGTATAGTATGGCTAAGAAAAAGAATTTTGTAACAATTGACGGTAATCAAGCAGCGTCTCATGTGGCGTATGCACTAAGCGAGGTGGCAGCAATTTATCCAATTACCCCATCTTCAAATATGGGAGAAAACTGCGATGAATGGGCAGCTAAAGGTCGCCGAAATATTTTCGATCAAATTCTTAAAGTTGTTGAGATGCAATCTGAAGGTGGTGCTGCAGGTGCAGTTCATGGAGCCCTTGTTTCTGGCTCATTAACAACAACGTTTACAGCATCTCAAGGATTGTTATTGATGATCCCTAACATGTATAAAATTGCAGGCGAACTCATTCCTACTGTATTTCACGTATCTGCTCGCAGTTTGGCATGCCAAGCACTCTCCATTTTTGGCGATCACTCAGATGTTATGGCAGTACGCCAAACTGGATTTGCATTACTTGCCTCAAACTCAGTACAAGAAGCTATGGATATGGCACTTATATCTCATTTAGCAACTTTAGAATCTAGTGTTCCCTTTCTTCACTTTTTTGATGGATTCAGAACGTCTCACGAAGTTCAAAAAATTGATGAACTAACCTATGAAACTATTGCAAGTCTGGTTAACAAAAAAACCATTCAATCTTTTAAAGACCGCGCAATGAATCCAAACAAGCCAACGCTTCGAGGTACTGCACAAAATCCAGATATATATTTTCAGGGTCGAGAAACTGTTAATAACTATTATCAAGCAGTTCCAGAAATCGTCCAAGAAACAATGAATCGTGTAGCTACAGTCATTGGGCGACAATACCATCTTTTTGATTATATTGGGAACCCCAAAGCAGAGCACATCATTGTAGCCATGGGTTCAGCTTGCGAAGCTATTGAAGAATATATTGATTATGCGAGCAAAAAAGGCGAAAATATTGGACTTGTCAAAGTCCATTTATATCGTCCTTTTTCAGTCGAACATCTAGTAGAAGCTATCCCAGCTACTGTGAAGAAAATTTCTGTATTGGATCGAACCAAAGAACCTGGCAGCATTGGCGAACCCTTATATATGGACGTAGTTACTGCTCTTGATTGCGAACAAGCAACAGAAAAATTCGCTAAGAAGCCAGTGATTGTTGGCGGAAGATACGGGCTATCTTCAAAAGAATTTAATCCGTCAATGATTCAAGCAGTATACGCCAATCTTAATGAAAAAAAATCAAAAAACCAATTTACTATAGGCATTATCGATGATGTTTCACATACGTCCCTAGATCTAAAATCGGATCTCTCAACTGAACCGGAAGGAACAGTCAAATGCATGTTTTGGGGATTAGGCGCAGATGGAACTGTAGGTGCAAACAAAAACTCGATTAAAATTATTGGCGATGAAACAGATCTCTATGCTCAAGGACATTTTGTTTATGACTCCAAAAAATCAGGCGGGATTACCATTTCCCACTTACGCTTTGGGCCCAAACCCATTAAGTCAACTTATCTGATTACCTCACCTGATTTCGTAGCTTGTCATAATCAATCCTATTTAGGCAAATATGACATGCTAAAAGGCCTTAAATCTGGTGGCATTTTCTTGTTAAATTGCAATTATACTTCTGACAATGTGTTTGCCAAACTTCCGCTAGATATGCAAGAGATAATCATTGAGAAAAAAATTAAGTTTTTTACGATTGATGCCTCAAAAATTGCTAAAGAAAGTGGCATGGGCAATCGCATTAACGTAATTATGCAAACTGCATTCTTTAAAATTTCAAAAGTTTTAGAAGAAAAACAAGCCATTAGTCTTATCAAAAAATATATTGAAAAAACGTATGGGAAAAAAGGAAAAGAAGTTGTCGAAAAAAACTGGGCTGCGGTTGATCATACGCTAGCACATTTATATGAAGTAAACATTCCAGCTAAAGCAGTTGGATGTGCAACCTGTGACAATTATATGAATGTAGACGTTGCTTTTGTAAAAGAAGTTATTAAACCCATTGCTTTACTAAAAGGTGATGACCTTCCTGTATCAAAAATCCCCTATAACGGAGTATTTCCAACAGGAACAACGCAATACGAAAAGCGAAGAATTGCAGCCGAAGTTCCCCATTGGATCCAAGAAAACTGCATTCAATGTAATCAATGTTCCTTTGTTTGTCCTCATGCAGTCGTTCGCACCAAACAAATTGAACCTGACCAGCTAACCAACAAACCAGTTGAATTTATCACCATCAAATCCAACACAAAAAATGATAAAAACCTAGAATATCGGGTACAAATTTATGTGGAAGATTGTACAGGTTGTGGTAGCTGTATTGTTACGTGTCCAGCTAAAGAAAAAGCACTAGCATTTAAACCGATTGAAAATGAATTAGCGACACAATTACCTAATGTAGCTTTTTTCAGTAAACTTCCTGAAGACATTACAGACGGAATTAAAGAAGGAACGCTAAAATGGTCGCAATTTAAACAGCCTTTATTTGAATTTTCTGGGGCTTGCGCAGGCTGTGGTGAAACACCTTATATTAAATTAGTAACTCAACTTTTTGGAAATCGAATGATGGTAGCCAATGCAACGGGTTGTACTTCAATTTATAGCGGAACAGCTCCAACAACGCCATATTGTCAAAACCCTGCAGGTCAAGGTCCAGCATGGGCAAACTCCTTGTTCGAAGATAATGCGGAATTTGGACTAGGCATGCGTATTTCTGTAAACCAAACCCGAGATACAGTTTATCAGGCACTTGAGAAACTTCTGACATTAGCAATTTCGCAACCACTCAAACAAGCTATCGAAATTATGCTAGCTATCAGAACGAAAATTACTGCTGAAGCAGTATTAGCTGCTGACACAGTTATTTCCATCATAGAAAAAGATATGAATACAGCAACTGGCAATCTTCTACAACTGCTTGAAGTTGTTCGTGAAAATCGCGACTATCTTTTAGATAAATCTGTTTGGATTATTGGGGGCGATGGATGGGCTTATGACATTGGTTATGGTGGCCTGGATCACGTAATAGCTTCAGGTGAAAATGTTAATATTCTGGTAGTAGATACAGAAGTATATTCCAACACTGGCGGACAAGCATCTAAATCTACGCCTATAGGTGCAGTAGCAAAATTTGCTGCTAGTGGTAAACGTACTGCGAAAAAAGATCTTGGACTAATGGCTATGGCATACGGATATGTCTATGTGGCATCTATTGATATGGGAGCCAACAAACAACAAGCGTTAAATGCAATTATGGAAGCAGAAGCATATAATGGTCCTTCAATTATTGTTGCATACGCACCATGTATCAATCATGGAATCAATATGCAATATTCAATGGATCAAGCTAAAAAAGCAGCTGATTCTGGATATTGGCCAATTTACCGATATAATCCACAATCTACGGAAAAGAAACTTAAATGGGAATCCAAAGAGCCAACAGTGCCGTTCAAAGACTTTTTATTGTCCGAAACCAGGTATTCGTCACTAAAATTTTCAAATCCTAACCAAGCGGAAGCCTTATATGCAGAAGCTGAAGCAGATCGTCGTAAACATTTTGAGTATTTGAAAAAACTAGCTGATATCTAGAGTGAACAGCCTTGTTCGAACTCGATTTGCGCCCTCGCCCACAGGCTATTTGCATGTGGGCGGTGGCCGAACCGCCATTTTCAATTATCTTTTCGCAAAACATATGGGTGGACAATTTCTAGTTCGCATTGAAGATACAGATGTTGCACGTTCTACACCAGAATTTACAGAACAATTAATTTGCCAATTAGCCTGGCTTGGCCTAGTTAGTGACGAACCCATTGTATGTCAATCGCAACGCTTAGAAATCTATCAAAATCGAGCACAGGCAATGATTCAATCCGGACATGCATACACGTCTGAAGATGCAGTTTTCTTTAAAGTACCTAAAATTCAAACGCCCTTAATTGTTAGGGACGCACTGCATGGAGATATTGAATTTGATCCAGCATTAATTGATGATTTTGTAATTCTACGACAAAACAAAACACCTGTTTATAATTTTTCTTGCGTAATAGATGACACAGAAATGGGAATCACCCATGTTATTAGGGGCGATGATCATCTGAGCAATACACCACGCCAATTACTAATATATCAAGCCTTATATGAAACTCTGAATTTGACTATTCCATTATTTGTGCATGTACCGATGATCCTTGGCCCAGATGGACAACGACTAAGCAAGCGACATGGAGCCACATCAATTGATGAATATCAACATCAAGGCATTTTAGCCTCAGCAATGATTAACTACTTAGTTCGTTTAGGATGGGCACATGGGAATCAGGAAATTTTCTCATTGAATACATTAATTGACCTTTTTTCACTAGATCAACTCAGCAAAAAAGCTGCAATATTTGATGAAGTCAAGCTGGCATGGGTCAATAGAGAACATATTAAAATGTTATCAGACGAGAAAATAGTTGAAGTTATTGATAATCGAAACCCTCAATTTTGCAATCATCCAGCATTCACTAAAGCACTTCATTTGTTACGGCCAAAATCAACGGATATTCCCTCTATAGAAGCCGGATTGCTGTATTTATTAGGGACAACATCATTGCCAATTGATACAGAACTTCGTGAAATTATAAAGCAACCTAACATTCAAATTCGGCTCAATGAATTAATGGCTATGCTAACTAATTTGCCAACATTTACAGCCAACGCCATAGAGCTGGCTATTCGTGAATTAGCGCTCACGAACAAACTAAACGCTGCTGATTATATTCACCCCTTACGTTTTGCTGCAACCGGAAAAAAAGTTACGCCAGGAATATTTGAAGTTATAGAATTAATTGGAAAACTAGAAACATTAAAACGAATCAATATTGCTCTTGACCAATAAGCCTTTAAGATTTATTTTGGTGCGAGTGGAGGGACTTGAACCCCCACGCCGAAGCACTAGATCCTAAGTCTAGCGTGTCTGCCAATTCCACCACACTCGCACAAGAATAGAACATAGTATAACATAATTTATATAATTCATCACGATTAGTTAGACAGAGTTATTGTATTTTAATTCTCTCAATTAATTGTAGAAAATATGTTTTTGACCAAATCTCTAACGATTGATCGTCTGAAATAAACCGCCTAATATCATTTTTTGCAAAATCTATATCTAGCTGATCTAGCTTCACTTTAAAAATTTCTATTAATTTATTTTTGTCAAAATCATTATCATTAACAATATGTCCGCTTTGTTTTGCTCTAACAACAAAATGCTTTAAATTTAAAATTTCTCCTCTTTTTATATACCATTCAAAATCATACCAGTCTCTTCCTTTAACTCTAGTTTTCCAATTTCTGTATAATAAAGCATGCATCTTTCCAGCAAATAAATCACATATACAAAAACATTTTACATAATATGAAAATGGCAACAAAACTAATTTTTCCTCTGTTGCAAATTCTAAAGGTGGCACAGTATCTATTTCAATTTTTATTTTTATATTCTTTTTAATATCAGAATGATAAATATCAATTTGATATATATTTGTATTAGTTTTTAGAAAAGCAGATTCGATATTGGTTTTGACATTTTTTTCTTTCTTTTCAATATCAATTTTTAAATCTAGCGCTAAAAATTCTTTGGTAATAAATGGCAAATAATTTTCTAAAGAAAATTTATTATTTTCAACTAATAGAGAAAAATCCATATCTTCTGAATATCTATTCAGACCATAAAATATTCGCAACGCTGTACCTCCATAAAAAGCTGCTTTCGCAAAAAAATTACCTCGATACAAACCAGCAAGAATAATTTCCTGGGTAACTTCTCTTAAAGCATTGAAATAATCGTCATCGGATCTAATTTTGTAGTTCAACAACATTTGTTCTAGAATTTTCACGTTATTTCCTTTAAGACTTGATATAAATAATCCAATTGTAATTGTTTATGGCCTGATTTTATGCAGGAATCAACAATTTCTATATCGATTTCTTTTAGATTATCCTGATCTATTCTTAAATCATCTAATAAATATGTATTCATATCTTTTAAAGAAAAAATGTTAATATTTTTTGTATAAATAATCTTATCACAAAGGGCTTTGGTCGATGAAGCGATTATAAAAGAATCCGTTTCAGTACCCTTAACGCTCGTTAATCCAATATCATACAACTCACTTTTAGCTTTAATATACTCAAATTCTCCAAAATCTGTAGCTATTTTTTTTGCCCGATTTAAAGTTATTGAGGTTATTTTATAAACCCTTTCCGGAATCAAACCAAAATACGATAATGCATAATCACCTGAAACATAGGATGGCCCATATATAAGATTCGCTAACAGCTCTTTTGATATATGGTACTTATTTATTCTATTAGTCAAAACATATAAACCTCTTTTGATAGAATGAATATAATTATCTGCAATAAGCTTTGCTATTTTATCATTTGGGCACTTGTAGTCTTTCAATAAAGACACTAAACTGCCATGTGTAAATGGAATATTTTTAAAACACTGAATTTGTTCTTCTATTTTCATAACTTTAATTATACATAAAATTACATGCTTAGTCGACTATTTTTCGATTATCAATGTAATTTACATTAGAATTATTAATATAATATAAAAAATAATCATGGATTCTATGCATTATAAAATACTGCGTTGGATGCTAAAATCTAACCTATGCAATCTATTGATCATACTGAATTTGAAACATTAATCAAACCACTTGAAAAACGAATTTATAATTATTTAACACGCCTTTGTAAAGAAAGTACTTTAGCACAAGATATATTACAGGAATCGTTAATCAGTGCTTACGAAAAACGGCATACAGTCAAAGAACCATCAAAATTTGCTAGTTGGCTATATCGTATCGGACTCAATCATTGCCGAATGCACAAACGACGAAATAATCCAATACATAGTAACAGTGAAGAAATTCTAACAACCCTTGCAGATAACACAAGTAATCCAGCTCTTTTATTTGATCAACAAGATTTTGGCGAACGATTGGAAATAGCACTTTCAAAATTACCAGAAAAATATCGGGCAGTTTTAATACTCAAAGACATTGAAGGGTACAAAGCAAAAGAAATCGCAGAACAACTGAAGCTATCTCTGACTAATGTAAAAGCTATTTCACTTAGAGCCAGAAAAAAGCTTCAATTGATCTTAGATCAATAAATTCTAACTAACAAGTTTACTCAACTCAGTCTTCATCGCATCTGCAGGCCTAAAACCAACTAATCGAGTATATTCTTTCCCAGCTTTAAAAACGATTAAACAAGGTATACCCGTAATATCGTAATTCGAAGCATTCTGTTGATACTCTTCTGTATTAATTTTTACGAACTTCATTTTTCCAGTAAAAGCTTTTTCCATTTCTTCTACAACTGGCGCAAGCATGCGACAGGGACCACACCATGGCGCCCAAAAATCTACCAACACAGGAATATTTTTCTCATCTAATACTTCAGCTTTAAAATTCGAATCCGTTAATTCTTTTACCATAATATATCCTCCTATTTAATCTGTTCACATAACATAAGATGCATATTTCAAGAAATAGATACACATAAGTTCATAAAACAGTGAATACTTATATTAATACTTATATTAAATAGGTGAAATTTTTCAACTCTTGTTACGATAAATTAATCGTTATATTGCAGAGAACAAGGAACTATTCAGTTAATTATGGCAATTTCAATTCATAATTATTACAAGGACAAATTAAGAATGCAAATAAATTATAAACACATTAGTTTCACTGAAACAATGCTCGAATCTGAAAAAAATAAATTCATAGAAAGTATTGAAAAGCATCGCCGAATGTTTCATTCATTTAATGAATCATCAATGAATTTCAGTCAAACATCGGGAAAATCTCATAAAAAAAAGCCAATCACAAATGACGAACTAATAGCTAGCTTTAAGCAATGTTATCAAACTGAAACTGATATTATTCAATTGCTGGATAATGCTCAAAAATATATTCCCAATCAATTTGAAGAATGGATGCTGATTCATTATATTATTTTTTGTTTTTCACAAGACCATAAAAATAACTTTAATCTTTTTCAACAAGCTGAAAAAAAACTAAACAATTTATCTAAACAATATTTTGAACAACCCAAGGAAATCGATTCGTTAAAAAACTCAGCTAAACGTGCACTTTATATTCGATTCATTGAAGAAAGCATCAATGTTTCAAAAAGCATCATTTCATTACAAGAAAAATATAATCAACTGAAAAATCAATTATCTGTTAATGTACGAAAAATAGAACTGATTCATATCATAAACCAATTTCATAAATTAATAAAGTTACAAATACTCACACACAAATTAGATACTAAAAACCCAAAAATACTACTTGATTGTATTACTAATTTTTTAGCAGCTCATACTTACATTCACGCTAATGTTGTTAATGAACATCACTATTTTTCTCCACACGATATTATAGAAGTTTCTGCTACTTATCAAAAAACAATCCAATTAATAAACCAACAAACAATACAACCTGATAGTATTTATCAAAATGACCCAGAGGTCGAATTAAATGAATTATATAATTTAACAAAAAAATGCTTTCTTACGATTGAAAATGATACAGATTTGTCATTCCGAAATGACTTTTACGTCAAACTGTATGCTCAAATTTACTATTGTATATTAGCCTACAAAAACCAGATGATAAGCCATGTTGTTCTTTCAATCATCAAAAATGAATCCAATGATGAATTCAAAAAAATTGGACTAAAAATAGCAGCGATTGTTTATAGTGATCATAATCTTGATAAACCAGTCATCAATAAATCTGATTTGTTTCCAAAATTTGAAGCTTACCAACGTATAATTGAACAATTTTTCGTCAAAGAAACAAATCACAATCAATTTGAAATAATTCCAAATTTAACAACGAAACAAATTTCAACAGCATTTTCAATGATATCTGATGACTTGCATAAAAATCAAATAATCACCCTATTTATAAATGCAAGCATTACAAGCTTGTCCTTTATTTCAGAATATAAACGATGTTTTAAAGCAAGTCTTGAAAAAGATTTCCAACTACTATTCATTGAAAATAATGAATTGTGCAAGCGTAACCCAACAAATCCACAAGCTTACGAAAACTTACTTGCATTATTAAATCGCTATGACAGACAACTAGAAAACAAATTACTGGCAAGAGAAAAACCATTCAACAGTATCAAAGAAAATGGAATCGAAAAAGCAGTAACATTATTTGCTGACGTAGATTTCTATATTCCTATTATTTTAAATCATTTAGTCAATTTTTGCCTTGCTACAAAAAACTTTTTAGATATTGATTTACCCTTAGTAATTCTAAAAAATATTTATCAAAACGACAATGATTTTATTAGCTATGTTAAAAAAAGACATCCAGAGCTAACGAATTCTCAACTATTAAATAAAACAGAATTTCTTATTCAAAAAATGATTTATAACTCTGAAACCATTCCAAATGAATTAAAATTTATGAAAAAAAATATTGAAAAAGCAAAAAGATTTACCTTTACTATTATCGACATTATAGACAAACTTATTAAAGATCATACAGCTTTGGAAATATTACAAAATGTCATAGACCTAAATGACTCTGAAAATTTTATCGTTAATAAACGGTCATTGTTTTTTTTAGGAATACTAAAAGCTATTTGTTTATTTAATAGAGGCGAAACAAATACTTTAAATCATTTTTGGACAAATGAATTCAGTAAACTAATAACAGCAGATACAAATATTGATATTTCAATTAAAAAAGCTCAAACATTTTTAAAAAATTACAGTGATATGTATGATGAAGCATTCATGGTAAACCTAAAGCAAGCGTGTTTAACATTAAAAAATACAGATAGTCGATTTAGAATTATTCTTCAAACTTTATTCCCAGCGAAAAATGACATAGAAGAAAACACACACTATATCATAAACGAAATTAATAAAACTAATATCAATTCAAATTTAATTATTTTTATCAATTACTTCATTGCGTTTGCACATGAAAATCGGGATACATTAACAATTTCAAATCAAAACGCCTTACGCGTTCTATTTCTAGTTATGAATGATCGCAGACTTAATCATGAAACATTATGTCAATTAGATAGCGCAATTATCTACATGAGTACAAATAAATTAGTTAATGTACCAACTGAAGATATCCAATATTATCGAGAAACTAGACGGGCTTTTCCAAAATTAAGTCCTGTTGAAATAAATGAAAAAATGATAGAAATCAAAACTACGTTCTTTCATCGTGAAAACCCAATGTTTCCGAATGATTTGGTAATACCTGATGAAATGCAAACTTATAAAAATATGAATAATTTAGAAAAAAAGCATTATCTTTTAAGTTATTATATTAGCAAAACAAAAAACTTTATGTCGCTATTTGGCAAAGAACAAATTCAAGACTATCTGTTACAAATTATCGAAACGAACGAATTTGATTCCAACCAAATTCTACCTGAACTTATTAAGTGGTTAAAATCGAATTATCAATCCATACCTATTATCGTCTGGGAAAAAATAAACAACGAAAATTCAAATTATAGACATTTTCCAGATGACATCATTAACTATTATGATAAAAAGCTAAAAGCCTATTCTCACTATTTTAATCCTCATTTAGTCAAAACAATTATCTCTGACCTAATTCATCAAAATATTTCAGCAATAAAAATAGAAAAAGAGCTTCAAAAAATAGTCTTAACTCAAACATTAGCCGAAATTTACCCTTTAACTATTTTTTTTATACTACGCAAAAATTTTTGCTCAGATTTTTTTAACTATTTATTTACCGAATCTAACAAAACTAATCTAGAAATTCATTTAAGAAATTTTATTTTTAAAGCCACTGCTACTGCAGAAAAATTTACGCAACATGATATTAGTCAAATCATTTCAGAAAAAAATATCTGGGCAAACTATGTAATCAATCCCACAAATAACACCTTAAGATTTAAAACAAACGCCTTACATTTAATTAAAGAGGATCCAAAAATAACTCTTTTTGAAAAAGAACAATTAATCGAACTGTTAACGACTAAGCAACAACTCAAATTTCCAGAACATTTTATTAAAGCGCTTAAACGCTCGAGCGATAATCAACCAGAAATATATATTGAATTAATCGAAATCTTTGAACTATTCAATGAACTATTGATGCAACCACAATATGAAAACGAATCAAAAGTGAAAACAGATGAAGAATATCATGCGCAAACAGCAGTTATTCAAGCTTTTGAGGATTCAATAAATAACCCTGACAATCTAGACAATTCCTATATAACAAAACCCAATGAATCGAATTTTAGTCTATATTTTGAAAAACCATTAATTGATTTTATAGCAAAAATATACATCAATGAAAAACCACATTATGATGAGAAATTTGATACAGAAACCATTAAGTTTGTTGATGAATATTTAGACATGATTGATTGGATAAAGACTGAGAACAAACCCGAGGCCTTACTCGATCATTTCAAACAACTAAGCCAAGCATTTTTCCGGGTGCATTTGGAACATATCTATCAATTTCTCGAAAACTCTGAAAAGAGACTAACGCATTCAAATCTTTCGATGGATTAACAATATTTACTTCCGATATATTGTTAGATGAATCAGAATTATTAACAATATCAATTTCTTATAAATTTTAATGATCCATCATGCATTGGGGGTAGTCTATATTTAGAAAGGATCAACATTATGGCTAATTTATTTTCTGCAGTTACTTCAAATAATCCAGTTTTATATACTCGTAATACAACCAATCCAACGAAACAAACGGAAGCGCCACAGTTACCAATAAATCCTGCAGAAACAACAGCACCCAACATGACGCGATTTGGCCCATTTAATCCAAAAAACATATCCCAAACCAATTCAATGCCACCAGAAAACAGCTGGGTTCCCACGACGTATATTAATTTAGGGATACCCCATCAAATACCACCAATTCCAGCTGAAGGTGCTTACCAAAGTATCTATCAAAATATATATAACCAATCTATCGAATTATCCCTGGATAGTCTTCCTGACAATAAAAATTTATTTTTAGGCGGCTGTTATATTTATCTTGATCCTGGGTCGTATTCAACAACTTCTGAACGAATAAACTCAAACTCTGTGAATGGAGCACTTAATTTTCGAGCAAAAATTGGAGACACTAAAAATTTTAATAGTCTTACTGGAGGAACACTTCAGGTTCAATTAAATGTTGGAAATGGAGATGAAGATCTTTACCCAAAAACCTATGCAATCGAAATCCCCTTTCTTCCTTCTCAAAAAGACACTCCCTACAATCTATATACAATCAAACTCAGTGACTTCAAATTACATGAATTTGATTCTACTAAAAACGAATGGGTATATAGGGATCAAACACTAGCTGACGCACTAGTTTCAAATCCATTTGGTCTTGAAACAACTGGATTATCATTTATGCTATCAGCAGACAAACTCGGCACAGCGAATGGATTAATCACCTTTTCAGATATTGTTTTTTCAGGCAGCAATCCCCAAGCAAAAATTACAAAACCACTGAATGGAACAACATTCACAATGGGTACACCCAAAATTGATTTTGAAGCAACATTAAATCAGTCTTCGCAAGAAGCAACTTATCTATTTTATCAAATTGATCCTTCAGATAAAATACTTAAGCTAAAACACACAGTACCTGCAATCATGGATTCAACTGGTAAAATAGCAACAGTATCACTCAGCAAACCCCCTTTTGACAAAGGTGCAGTATATGCACGACTGGCAACCAGCGAAAATGATGGCCAATTCTATTTATCACCAACAACAACAAAATTCATATATACAGACACTGCAGAATTAAGCGGAACAGTTCCGGTTAGCTTAGATCACATCTCTGGACAAACTGGGACTACGCCTAAACCAAATGGAATATTTACAGACAACTCTGGCTCAGTAGTCAAAGCATTAGGAAGTCCGACTTCAGCAGTGCAGCTAACTTATTCATGGGCATCTGATAAAGATTATGTTTTCGCGGGTATTCTGACAGATCCGAAAAAACAAATCGATTATCATTTCCTTAGTAAAAATGTACATCTTGAGTTTCAAATGGATTCATCCTCAGAACTCAAAAACGGTATTGTACATGCTCAAGTTGGCCTTACTGACGATTATGGAATCATATACCAATTTGGGGCTGATATTGACAGAGTTCACAGCTCGTCAAATAAATATTCAATGCCACTCAGTCATTTTTCATACACCGGATATACCATCGACGGTGTATTTACGCCTGGGAAACCAGGAGATCAATTGATCATGGATGAAATAATTTCTAAAAATCCCAGCAGCAGCTTTAGTCAAATAACTCTGGCACCTCAGCCAAATAATGCTATAACGAACAATGTTATTACCTTCAGCGATTTTTCATTTACGACAGAAAGCCAATCTGCTGAATTTGTTGGGAGCACAACCCAAACAGTACTAACTGAAACAGAAAGTGCAACCATAGACTTCGTATCTGATGTTGCAAAAGCTCCTTATGAACTATCTGTTTGCAACAACAATAATTGCCTCGAAACACAAATAAATGAATCAAACTTGGTTATCCCAAATCCACCTATAGGGAAATGGAATATTGGTGTAGGCGGGATAAGTGTGAAGCAAAATAAAATATGGTCGGATAAAGAAATGACAATTTTTGTAACCAGCGAAACCCCAACACTTCCAGCTGAAACAGGAATGACACTAGCCAATACAGTTCCCAATGGAGAATATAAAATCATTGATGGAACTGATACAAAATTCCCAGTGTATACGTTTAAAGGTGATACAGAAGAACCAGTACCAGCAGCTGTTTTTAATGGATATGAAGGCTTGTCTGGATTATATTTTATCCTTCAAGACAAAAATGGAAATGGTTATGCAGGTGGAGCTGGCATTTCGTTTCCTGAAGAAGAATGGTATGAACATCGAACAGCAACAGGAAATCTTGTCATAACAGGCAATGCTCAATTGCTGTCAGGAAATTCAAATCCAATTACAACAGGAAATTTTGTACTAACAATTGCATCGCCAACAAAAGCATTTCCATCAATTGACCTTAAACTCAATGCACCTATTTCATGGCCACAAACTAGCTTATCTCTAAAAAGTTTTAGAGCAGACAATGGAGAAACCTTGGCTAGTCTTGTGAAAAAATATAAGGATGCGTATATTAGCGCTACAAGCATTATTCCAACTGTTCAGCCTGGAAACTCCGAATATCTCATTCAAATTGAAAAGATAGAACTCAAAAATTAAATAAAAACGTTAACAAATATCAACTCACTCAAAATCAGTAAAACTAATTTTGAGTGAGTTTGAATAAATCTATCGAGTTCGTGACATTGACCGTCGGTATGCAGGTCTGGGTGGACGCTGAAACTCCACATTATGAACTGGCCGTGGTGCATTATAATTAAATCCCTCAATTTTCCGACAAACTAATTCTGCACCTACATTGCGCTCAAGCGCTTGTGCAATAGATCGCTCATCTTGCGTCATAAACGTATAAGCTTCACCTGTACGCGAGGCTCTGCCTGTTCGCCCAATTCGATGAGTGTACGCTTCAGACGTATCTGGCATATCATAATTAATCACATGAGATATCAACGATACATCAATACCGCGTGCAGCAATATCTGTAGCAACCATAATCTTATAAGATCCATCACGAAACCCATCCAGTGCTTTTTGACGATTACTTTGGGATAAATTTCCTTGAAGCGACGTTGCCTTATATCCTGCTTGTTGAAGTTTTTCACCCAAATTCTTTGCCTTATGTTTTGTTTTAGTGAAAATCAGAATAGATTTTGCATCCGTTGATTTCAAAATCTCAATTAAAAGAGATGTTTTAAGATGCTGTTCTACTGGAAATAATACATGGGAGATCGCTTCAATCGGTGCTTTGTGATCAATTTCAATATGAACTGGATTTTTAAGTACACTTTGAGCCAATCGTTGAATATCTTTGGGCATAGTTGCTGAAAAAAGCAATGTTTGCCGTTGTGCTGGTACAAAATGCATAATCTGCTTAATCGTTGGCAAAAAACCCATATCAAACATATGATCAGCTTCATCCATAACCAAAATCTGGATTTTTCTAAGATCAACTTCACGTTGTTCTAAAAGATCAAGTAACCGCCCGGGACAAGCTACAAGAATATCTACACCGCGGCGTATTGCAGTAATCTGATGATAGCTACTAACTCCACCATAAACAGCCAAGCTTTTTAACCCAGTTGCTTTACCTAAAACTTGAAACGATTGATGAATTTGCTCAGCCAACTCTCGAGTTGGTGCAATAACCAAGGACCGAATGGTTCCTCTGTTACCTGTAAGTAGTTTTTGCAGTATAGGCAATGCAAATGCTGCTGTTTTACCAGTTCCAGTTTGAGCCAAACCTAAAACATCCTTACCTTCCAATACAACGGGAATAGCTTCTTTTTGAATTGGAGTTGGAACAGAATAGCCCTGTGCCTGGATTTGGGACATAATCCCCTGTGAAAAATTAAATACGTCAAAACTCATAAAAATACTCCTTTTCAAAATTAGATAAATAAAAAACTTATCTGTGATTGGTTCTGAATGCTGCCGATCAACAGATTAAATAGTTTATCGTTTCTAAGTACTATTTGTTACTGATCGGTGGTTGATAACAAAAAAAAGAAGAATTAGAAAAAGGATTTACAATAATATATTTAACATTCTAAAAACTATTAATAACAATATAGCAAATTAACAGAATTGTCAATGTTTTTTTTCGAAGGCTCAGTTTCTAAATGCCTAGATACATATCCAATCAAAATCGATATCCTACTGAAGCGCCGAACCAAACCGAATAACTTGCTTGTCCCATTGGATCAAACATATTTATACCTAATTCTAATGCAGTCACACTTTTGAAATCGCTTTGCCATTCAGTGCCAATACGTAGCCCATAATACCAAAAATCAGTATCTAAAAAATCAAAAAACACAAATGTTTTACCTAAAAAATGCGAAGCATTTAAAACTATATACGGACTAATTGGCGTATCTGCTAAATAAATTTTAGCAAATAAATCTGTATCAGACCCAATAAAAAATACCAAAAAATCTACACCTGAACCAATTCCAATTGCAACACGATTATTCAAAAAATATTCGCCAGACAGCGCAAGACCAAGGCTATTTCCAAAAGCAGATAAATTAACACCTACCCTGCCAGCTCTTGAATTCCCAGTAACATCTGAATTCACCTCACCAGCCTGAATCACTGAACTGAAAAAAAGCATAAAAAGACATAACCAAACATATTTATTAAACATTAATTTCCTCCGAAAAAATATTGTGAAGCAAATCATTCTAACGCTAAATTCAACACAGGGCAACATTAGAATATTTACAGGAAACAACTAAAAACTATACCTTCAGAATTTCATTAAGTAACAGTCCCATACTTACAAATCTGTTTTCGATATTCACTGTTTATGATAAGATTATAAAGTATTATCATAAATAAAAAGGATAAACATCATGAAATTTAAATTACTCGATTTTCTACTTCCCAGAGAAACAAAATTTTTCAAATATATGAATGATCAAGCTACTTGTTTTGTGGAAGCAGCCATTATTTTTCGTGAATTAATGACACATTTAGAACAATCACGTGATGATGAAAAAAAGCTCAAAGTATTAGCGATTAAAGAATGTGAAATGCGCGGAGATGCCATTGAGAAACAAATGATTGATGAGCTTTATCAAACATTTATTACACCCATTGATCGCGAAGATATTCATACACTTGCAATTAAAATTGATCGAGCTATAGATATTTTATATAATCTTGCAAAAAAAATTGAAATTTATAAACTTGAAAAAATTACTCCCAACATTCTCATATTTACAGATATCATTGTCTCAATTGGACAACTAATGGTTCAACTAGTCAAAGAGCTAGAAGCTAATAGTAATGTGCAACAAATTCAGGCAAAAATGCATATTCTAGAAAACGAAGCTGATGATTTATTTCAAATTTGTATGGCAGAACTTTTTAATAAAAAAATGGATCCCGTAGATATTATTAGGCTTAAAGAAGTCATTGAACACCTTGAAAATGTTGTAGATTCTGTTGATTATGTCGGAAAAATTATTCGTGGCATTAAAGTAAAGCAAGCTTAATGTTTTCAACGCTCACTATTGTTATTATTATAATTGCTGCAGCTCTGTTATTCGACTTCATCAATGGATTTCATGACGCTGCAAATGCTATAGCAACAATTGTTGTTTCTCGTACATTAACACCTCTTCAAGCCGTATTTTTAGCAGGTGCTGCAAATTTTGTTGGTTTTTTTGGATTTGGAACTGCAGTTGCGAAAATGATTGGCAAAGGCGTTGTTCAAATCGATTCTATTACGTTACACGTTATTTTAGCAACTCTTGTTGGTGCTATCATTTGGAATTTAATCACATGGTATTTTGGCATTCCAACATCAAGTAGTCATGCACTAATCGGCGGATTAATCGGTGCAGGAGTTGCGTCTGCAGGAACTCAAGTAATCTTATTGCACGGCGTCATTAAAATATTTGCTTTTATAATTATTGCACCCATACTCGGCGCATTCGGAGCAATTTGCTTTACAATTCTTGTTCTATCTTTATCGAAAAAATTAAAGCCGCAAAAGGCAAAAACACTATTTCGGAATCTACAGCTAATTTCTGCTACCTTTTATTGTATTGGGCATGGCACCAATGATGCACAAAAAACAATGGGAATCATTGCATTAACATTATTCACTGCTGGAATCAACAAACAATTCCATATCGATTCGTGGGTTATTATTGTTTGTTACGCAGCAATTGCATTAGGTACAATTTTTGGTGGATGGAGAATCGTCAAAACAATGGGAACCAGTATCACAAAAATTCGTGCGATGGAAGGGTTTTGCGCTGAAACAGCTGCTGGAATTGTTCTAATTGGAACAGCACATGCTGGCATTCCTGTTAGCACAACTCATGTCATTGCAGGCGCTATTATGGGCGTTGGTACTGTTGAACATGTGAATAATGTTCGCTGGATTACTGCACGACAAATTATTTGGGCGTGGTTAATTACAATTCCAATTTCATCCATGCTTTCTGCAGCCTGTTTTTACCTATTGTCACTATACCGTTTATTCTAAATACTAACTATAAGAAATTTATCCTGGAGCCGATGAGCAGAATCGAACTGCTGACCTATTCATTACGAGTGAATCGCTCTACCATCTGAGCTACATCGGCAGTAAAAACAGTGTAATTATAGAGCGAATCTTAACAACTATTAATCTTTAATTGCAACGTTAATATAAAACTCACCATAATTAGTAGCTAAGGGAATAATGACAGCTTCACCTAAGCTGCTACCATCATATAAGGTAATACTAGGACCGGTAAACATGGTAGGTGCAGTAATATCAAAATGCGCGCCCATATTATTTAATGCAGTAATAGCACCGCCACTAATCATATTAGCCAATTCATTAATGGTTGAAGCAACCATTGAATCAAACTGCGTCATTGCCTCATTATTCATAACTCCAGCGATCTTTATTGCTGTTTCCTTACTCATGTCTAAAATAACACGCCCTTCTAACTGCCCCGTGATACCAATCAATGCAGCACAACCCTTGGTTCCCATAGGAGAACTTGATACTTGCAATTGCCCACGTGTGATAGTGATTTCAGGCAATACTTCTCGAAAAACCGTAATTACTGAACCAATAAACGGATTGATATATTCGACTTTCATTTATGCACCTCCAAAATTTTTTTCAATAACCCACTTGAAAATATCAAATACTTTCTCAGGCTTAAATGGTTTAACAATAAAATGCTTAGCACCCGAAATAATCGCTTGTTTTACCTTATCTTTGTCACCCAAAGCACTTACCATAATAACATTAAGTTTGGGGTGAATTTTAATCAATTGAGGCAACGCAGTCAATCCATCCATTTTCGGCATAGATATATCTAGAGTAACGATATCTACCGTAGTTCCTAGCTTAAGAAGTTTCTGAATAGCTTCATCACCATTTCCAGCATTATCTAAAACAACACATCCAAAGGCTTCGAGCATTTTTTGAATCGTTTTAATCATAAATGCAGAGTCATCAACAATCATCATTTTAAACGGCTCACCATTATTTTTTGTTCCTAAACACATTTTATCAATATTCATATTAATCACCACAGTATTTTCGTCCCCTCCTTTACTCTAACGCATGCATGATGACCGAATGCATCATGTCCAATGAACTGATTATGTCAACATTGCCAAGTTCAATAGCTACTTTTGGCATCCCAAAAACAACACATGATGCCTCATCTTGCGCAATTGTTTTTCCACCCGCTTTTTTTATAAGCCCAATATTTTTTGCACCATCAGCACCCATTCCAGTCATAATGACTCCAACAGCCTTATTTTTACATTCACGAGCAATAGACTCGAATAAAACATCAACACTCGGTCGATGCCCAGAAACTTTTTCATTTTGATTTAAACATATCTTAATTTCATTTCCCGTATTTTTTACACAAGCATGAAAATCACCTGGAATTATATATGCATTTCCAGGTTGAATACTCGTTTGATCTTTTGCTTCTTGCACATGAATATGACACAATTCATTCAACCGAATTGCTAATGCCTCAGTAAAAGTTGGAGGCATATGCTGAACAATCACAAATGCAGCATTAACATCCGCAGCAATTTTAGGCAAAAACACACCTAACGATTTTGGACCACCTGTAGATATACCTATGGCAACAATTTTACCTAATTTCCCATCTGGAGTTAAATGGAATATCTCTTTTTTCTCAATGCCTACAGCCTCTTTCAGTCGAGATTCGAACTTAATATCCTTAAATGCTGGCATTCGTTTTCTGCCCAATGCTTTTATTTTAGAAATTAGTTCTTCACTTACTTTTTCAATTCCTAAGCCTATAGCGCCATCAGGTTTCTGAATAAAATCTGCAGCACCCATTTGAAGTGCCTTTACTGTAACATCCGCACCTTTTGCAGTTAACGAACTTAGCATAATAACAGGGATATTCCATCGATCAACAATTTCTTTTAATGCATCAATGCCATTCATAACAGGCATTGAAACATCTAGCGTAATAATATCCGGAGGATTCGCTTGAATCTTTTCTAAGGCAACGGCTCCGTTATGCGCAGTGTCACACACAGTTAATTCAGGATCCGACTGAATAATTTGCTGCAAAACAGTACGAACAAATACAGAGTCATCAACAACAAGAACTCTAATTGGCATAGTCACAACATTATCTCCCTATCGATTAATTACCAATTTATCAATTAATGTAGCAACATCAATGATTAATCCAACGCGACCATTTCCCAAAATCGATGCACCCGAAATTCCAGGGCAAGCAACAAATTCACTATCAAGTGATTTGATCACAATTTCTTGTTCACCAATCAAACTGTCTACGACTAAACCCATATGATTATTATTATGATTCACAATAACAACATCCATCATTTCTTTTTCACGCGTCAAGCTTCCAATATCAAAAACTTCGTCCAATCGCAAAATCGGAACTACTTTATTCCGCAAATTAATTGCTTCATAACCAGATAATCGCGAAATTTCCTTAGGCGTAACACTTACAATTTCAATAACAGATACTAAAGGAACAGCATAAGTAGTTTTTGCAACAATTACCAACAATGTAGGAATAATTGCCATTGTTAATGGCAACTGAATTGAAAAAACAGTTCCAGAACCTAGTTTAGTATCAATTGTTACTGTACCATTTAATTTTTCAATATTGCGTTTAACAACATCCATTCCTACGCCACGTCCAGAAATATCAGAGACTACATCTGCAGTTGAAAATCCAGCAGCAAAAACAAGATTCAGTATTTCACGTTCACTAAAAACTGAAGCTTCTTCTTCCGAAATTATCCCTTTTTCAAGAGCCTTCTTTTTAATAAAATCGCAATTAATACCTTTTCCATCATCTTCTACTTCAATAACAATAGAATTTCCTTTGTGATACGCACGCAAGGTAACAATTCCAGTTTCAGATTTCCCTGCATTTTTCCGATCTTCTGGCATTTCAATGCCATGATCAACTGCGTTTCGAACTAAGTGAACTAACGGATCATTAATTTCTTCAACTACGGATTTATCTAACTCAGTATCTTTTCCAATAATTTCAATTTGAATTTGTTTATCAAGCCGCTTGGATAAATCACGCACAAGTCGAGGGAAACGACCAAATACCGTATCAATCGCAACCATCCGCAATTGCATTGCAGCTTCCTGAAGCTCATTTGCTAATCGCCCCAATTGCAATGTTGTTTCTCGAACCTCAACAATTTGAGGATCCTTGCCATATTGCCGAATTAAATCATTGGATAACTGAAAATACCGAGCTTTATTTATAACTAATTCGCCAACCAAATTTAATATGTCATCAATCCGATTACTATCTACCCTCAAACTACTGATATTCTTTTTTTCACCAGGTTTTTTAATATCAGCAACCGTATTCATAACAGCAATTTCATTTACGACTAATTTTTCAGAATCAAAGCTTTTATCCTGCTTATCACTGCAATCATCATCAAATATAGCCTGAATTCCATCAAAAGGTTCCACCACAATATTTTTCACATCCGGCATTTTTAATTCCATTTCAATGCCAGCAGCAGATTCTTTTGACGCAAACAAAATTTGCAATGTAAATAAATCTTGCTCATCAAACACAGACTCATCCGGATTTGTTACAATCACTTCACCAATTTCACGAAGCTTATTCAGCACCATAAACACAAATAATGAAACTGCCAAACAACTTTCATCAATTTCAATTTTAATCGAATAAAAAACAAAAGCTTTATCTAATAACTGAGAAATTTTCTGTTTTTCTTGTACACCAAGGTCAAAAGCGCTTTCATCTTGCTTTAATAACACTTCAGCTCCAACTTTTCCCATTTTTCCTTTTTTATTTTTTCCATTTGCTTTATTTTTTACTGCTTTTTCATTTGCCAGCAATGTTTCTAATTTCTTGCACACATACGAAATATCTGTTTTAGTTGAGCCCTTATTCACTTCATCAAAAAGTACGCGAAGCAAATCTACACCTTCAAACAAAACATCAACAATAGTACTAGTAACGACCATTTTCTTTTCACGAATTTCACTAAACAAATTTTCCATGTGATGTGTCAATTCTGCAACAGTCGCATATCCAGCCAAACCCGCTCCACCTTTTAAAGTATGGGCAGCCCGAAAAATCTCATCAATAACCTCTTCGTTCTCGTAATTATTTTCCAAAACAAGAAGGCTATCGTTCAGAATTTTGATCTGTTCTTCAGATTCATCGATAAAATCCTGGATATTGATTTCAAATTCCATAAAAGTAATTGATTACAGGTTACGCTGTTGCTAATTCTGTCGAATCAGCAGGCACCGTAATACCGAGAACCTTGGCTAAATCAAGCAATACAATAAGGTTTCCGTCAATTTTCCCAATGCCTTTCATATAATTAGAATCAACATTAGATACGATCGGAGATGGAGGCTCAATAGCATTACCAGGCAATTGAATAACCTTAGATACACTATCTACAATCATCGCAATGATTTTAGAATAGTATTCAACAACAATAATACGAGTATCTTTGGTTTCTTCAGTACTAGGAAGATTGAATTTTTTTCTTAAATCAACAACAGGAATAACTTTACCGCGCAAATTTATGACGCCTTCTACATAATGCAATGTTTTAGGAACATTAGTAATTTCTTGCATACGAATTATTTCTTGTACTGCAATAATATCAATACCATACATTTCTTCACCCAAATAGAACGTCACTAATTTTTCTTCATTATCATTCATTTTCTTAACTGGTTCATTCATTGGATTTCCCCCTTTTTTCAAAAACTACTCACTTAAAAAAGTACCTATTACCTAATAACATACCATTCTTCCCTAGCACTCGTAAAGAGCAAAATACATCATTACTATAGATTATGATAAAATATCACCTAACAATTGACTGGCATGCTGTAAAGCACTTACTGTAACATCCCCAGACAACATTCGAGCAATTTCATGACGACGCTGATCACCAGTTAAGGCAAAAATTGAAAAGTTTATCACTTCACAATTTTGCACTTTTTCAATAAAATAGTGTTGCTGAGCACGACTAGCTAATTGCGCCAAATGAGTAATCACAAATACCTGTTTGTTTTCTGCAAGATCTGCTAATAATTCAGCAACTCGTTGCGCTGTTTTCCCACCAATACCTGCATCAATCTCATCAAAAATCATGGTTTCTTGTGCCTGACAAAAAATTGTTTTTAAACTAAGCATAATCCTGGACAATTCGCCTCCTGACGCAATCTTAGCAAGTGGCAAAAACATACCCTGACTCCCCAATTTAAGTCGAAACTGTAACCGGTCTATTCCAGAAAGAGACAAAGGGCAAGAATCACAATCAATCATAAATTCATGCCCTACCATATTTAATTGCTCCAACAACTGATTCATTTGAATATTCACAGAAGCAAGTGATTCTCGTCGCTGTGCTGAAAGCGCAGATGCAGCTGCATGACAACTCATAAAAAGCGACTCACGTTGATGCCTAGCATCCAACAATCGCTCATTGTGATGAAGTGCACTATCAATATCAGAACGCAACTGATCTCTATATTTCAAAACATCCGAAATCATAGGCCCATAACTTCGTTTCAAAGCATCAATCTGATGAAGCTGCTGCTCAATATTCTCACTATTAACTGATTCACTAAATACATCCTTCATATTTCGGCTACATTCATAATGAATATCAGAAGCCTCACTAACTAAGCGATCAACACGATCACTAATTGACTTAAATAGTGAAACCCAGTGGGAAAGCTCATCAAGACTTCGTTTCGCTTGAGCAAGACCAGACTGAGCTGAATCCAGCGATTGAATCAATGTATGGGATAACGAATCAATCATTGTCTTATCCTGAATTTGTTTATACAATAAATGTAAGGCTTCCTCATCTACAGAATCCAAATTTGCAGATTCAATTTCGCTTAATTGCCAACGTTTATGGCGCAAATCTTCTTCAGACAAAAACTGAGATTGCATATCAGAAATTGTCTTATCTATTGAATTCAAATTTAAAAAAATAGATTTAAATGATGCCAATAAATCAAGATGAGCCTTTCCCAAATAGTTATCAAATAAAGTCAATTGATAACTAGGCTCCAAAATTCGTTGAGCTTGATTTTGGCCATAGATATCTAATAAATATACGCTAAGTTGTTTAACAATTTGTGGCGAAACAACTGTCCCATTCACCCGATATACACTATGACCATCTTTATAAATTTCACGCGATATATACAAACGATTATCTTCATCAATATGCTGCTCCGCTAAAAGAATTGAGACAGCTGGTGAACAATTAGTAAACTCTGCTTCTAATTGGGTTTTTGTAGCAGCTGACGCAACAACTTCTTTGCCCAATTTTTCACCTAAAATACCGGCAATAGCACGAATTAAAATCGATTTACCTGCGCCAGTTTCTCCAGTAAAAACAATCAATCCAGACCCAAATATTAATTCTAATCGATGAATAAATAAATAATCGGCAATAAAAAGACGTACTAACATAAATTAGGTATGCACCACAGAATTAGCGCCACTCCAATGCAATTTATTTCGAATTGCATTAAAAAAATTATATGGTTCAAAGCGAACAAAATAAACCGTTTTAGCAGACCGAGTTACCTTTACTTGACTATCAGAATCAAACAATAGCTCGATTTGTCCATCAATTGAAAGAAGCGTATCTAAACTTTTGGGAACAATTGTAACAATATCTTCGTCTGGAATCACCAAAGCGCGTACAGTCAATGCATGAGGAGAAACAGGTGACAATACCATGGCATTGAGTGTTGGACTAATTAATGGACCTCCTGCAGATAAATTATAAGCAGTTGATCCAGTAGGCGTTGCAACAATAACGCCATCCGCTTTATACATCGTACAAAACTGATCATTAATGTACGTATCAACTTCAATCATACGCGAATGCGTACTCTTAACCACAATTTCATTTAAAGCATGATATTCTTTCCATTGATGTTGACGAAAAACATTCACCTGCATCAAATTTCTAGACTCCAACGTAAAATCACCCAATTGAAATCGAGAAAGCGCACGAACAAGATCTGCAGCACCCACTTCAGCTAAAAAGCCCAACTTACCCATAGCTACAGCTAAAACTGGTAGTTGAGCTTTATCCAATAAATGAACTGCCTTCAAAATCGTACCATCTCCACCCAAAGTTACTAATACGTCACATTCTTTTGATTGAATAGATTTCGACAATGCATTATAACATTTGATTTCCATGCCTGTTTGTAAAGCAACTGTTATAATTGATTGCTCTACTGTTAAAATATCTTCCGTATTACGCGTTCGAAAAATACCAACAATTGGCATAAACATCTCCTTTTATATAATTTTCTGACAAAAATATACCATATTTCTGCCCCAAGAGAAATAGAATTTCTGCTGAAAACGTACAACAAAAGCAGTATGATCAACTGGAAATGACAAACAAATCACCCACGTATTTTCTCGCATCTCATGTACAAGTTTTCGCGTAATATCCATTTCAAAATGCTTGGGGAACGTAGTCCAAGCTAAGTAAACAACATCATAAGGAATTAAATCTGCATCTAGGATATTTGCAACCTCAAATTGAACTTTGGTACAACCGATATAGTGATTAATCATCAAAGCTTTTTCAATAAATAGAGGATTTTGATCAACCCCTTTGGCAAACATATTCCACACTAACCCAGCTACAAAGACTACACGGCCATCTCCACAGCCTAAATCACACAACGTTTTCATACGCGCACCCTGTGGAAAAATATAAGAAAGAATTCGGTGAATTGTAAGTAAGGACGTATATCCATATATCCACGATTGTTCAGCAGTATGATAACGTTCAGCTACGAAATAGGGCGATCGAAAAAAATATTCACACTGAAACGCAATAAAAAATCGCCATAATTTTGGGCGACACAGCACATAAACCATGTCACCCAAAGTTATGACAAACAAATAAAGAAAATGAACTGCTCTAACCCAAAAACCGTTCTTAATAGAAATTAACCATGTCCTTCATCGGATAAAGTCGATCTTTCTCAATATCAATAAACCGTCCACCTTTTACTTCAGTTAACTCATTTGAAACAATTTCCGTACCTTGTAATCCTGGATACACGCCAAATTGTCCGACTTTCATATAATCAAAAATCGCATCACCAAACTGCAATCCTAACAAGCGATCAGCAACATTGGCTTCTCCTCCTCGAATAGCATGTCCACATATTTGCAATCGATATTCAAAATCCGGTACATGATGTTCAAGAATTGAATATAGGTACTGACCAATTCCGCCCAATTGCTCATTTCCAAATGAATCTAATTTTTTCGGCATTTCGTGCATTGCTTTTAAAACTGCATATTTTTTTTGACTAATAACCGCATCTAGCAATTCCTGATGACGTTGATTTAGCTTTTCAGAATAGCGTTTATCAAATAACCGTGCGCCTTCAGAAACCACAATAATTCCCCACCCTTTCACAGCCATCATCTTGCGAACCTGAGCAAATAATTTATCCATGCTGATTTCTTCTTCAGGCAACAACGTTACATCAGCACCTTCTGCAACTGCTGCATAAAGAGATACCCAGCCTGCATGGCGCCCCATCAATTCAACAATAAATACTCGTTTGTGTGAACGCGTTGTTGTTCGAATATTTTTTAAAAAATGAACTGATTCCACAACTGCAGAATCAAATCCATAGGTTCGATCTGTGCCAAACACATCATTATCCATTGTTTTAGGTGCCCCAAACATTGGAAATTCAAATTGTTTACCCATTTTTCCAGCAGCACCTAGCGTATCGTCTCCACCTAAAACAACCAAACAATCAATATTCATTTTTTTTAGATTATCAATTGCTTTTTGAGGTGCATTTTTTGCTATATTTTCTTTGGAAAACAAATTGGTTCGCGAAGAATAAATAATAGTTCCAGCTTGTTTAAAGGACTCCTCAATATCATCCATTGTTAGCTGAACTCCAATCAAATTGGCCTCAACATCTATATCGCGCGTCAATGATTTCCAGCCTTCCTGCAACCCAATCAACTCCATTTTCTCATCACATGGCAACAATGCATTTGCTTGGTGAACACGCCGCAATAAACCTGCAATAACTGCATTATGGCCAGCACAATCACCGCCACCTGTCAAAATTCCAATTCGCCGAATATTAACTTTTTTGCCTTTAAAAGTAGTCCACATTACTGATGTCTCCTTTACTTACGCTTTTCCAGCAGATCCTAAAACATTAATATTCTTATGAATATAAAGTTTTTTCAAGGCCTCTCGTGCAGGCCCCAAATATTTACGAGGATCAAATTCACTGGGATGCTCTGCAAATTCTTTTCGAATCGAAGCAGTCATAGCTAGGCGACCGTCAGAATCAATATTAATTTTGCATACAGCAGATTTTGCAGCCTTTCGCAGCTCATCTTCAGGAATACCAATAGCATGATCCATTTTCCCACCATACTGATTAATCATTGCTACCAAATCTTCAGGAACCGAAGATGCCCCATGAAGCACAATGGGAAAACCCGGGATTCGACGCTCGACTTCAGCCAAAATATCTAAACGAATCTTAGGATCTGTTCCAGGTTTAAATTTAAATGCACCATGACTGGTTCCAATCGCAATAGCTAACGAGTCTACACCTGTTCGAGATACAAAATCTTCTACCTCGTCCGGTTGTGTATATACATGATCTTCAGCTTTAACGTCATCTTCTACTCCTGCTAATACACCTAATTCACCTTCTACAGTTACATCATGAGCATGCGCAAACTCGACAACTTTTTTAGTTAACACAATATTTTCTTCATATGAATGATGCGATCCATCAATCATCACAGATGAAAAACCAAACTCAATACACGATTTACACAATTCAAAAGTATCGCCATGATCAAGATGTAATACAATAGGAACTGAATATCCCAATTCTTTCACGTACTGAACTGCTCCTTGCGCCATATACCGAAGTAATGTTTCATTCGCATATTTCCGAGCACCTGAAGAAACCTGTAAAATAACAGGAGATTTTGTTTCAACACACGCTTGAAGAATTGCTTGCATTTGTTCCATATTATTAAAATTATATGCAGGAATTGCATACCCACCTTTGACTGCTTTGTTAAACAACTCTTTCGTACTTACTAAACCAAGTTCCTTATAACTAATCATAGATTTACTCCTTGTTTATCTTGAGAATTTTACAATATTTGCAAAACTTTCAGCATTCAGTGATGCACCACCAATCAAAGCCCCGTCAATACTCGATTCAGTCATTAATCCCTGAATATTATCAGGTTTTACTGAACCACCGTATTGAATTCTTACGAACTCCGCAATCGTGGAATTATATAATTCTTCAATATACTTTCGAATAGCAACATGCACATCATTAGCCTGAGTATTTGTTGCCGTTTTTCCAGTTCCAATAGCCCAAACCGGTTCATATGCAACAATCACCTGATGCATATCAGTCACTGACACACCAGCCAACGCGCCAACAATCTGTTGTTTAACAACATCACACGTTTTGCCTTCTTCTCGTTCAGCCAAGGTTTCGCCAACACAAACAATAGGAATTAGCTTTTTTTTAAACGCTTGGTGAACACGTTTGTTAACAGTTTCATTAGTTTCCGCAAAAAACTGACGACGCTCAGAGTGACCAACAATCACATAAGTAACGCCTAAATCAATCAACATATCAGCAGAAATTTCACCTGTAAATGCACCCACATCTTCCCAAAAAACATTCTGCGCTGCTAAACAAACATTTGTGCCACAAATAATTTCTTGCACAGCCTGCAAACAAACAAATGAAGGTGCAACGACTATATCGCACGTAGTAATTCCCTTAACTGCTTCGACAATATCTTTAGCCAAAATTTTAGCCTGTGATACTGTCATGTTCATTTTCCAATTTCCTGCCATAATCGGTCGCCGTAAGTTGCTTTTTTCCATTCCATCCTCCTTAAAAAATACTTTTTTACAAAATCAAGGGAATAATCACAATCGAAATAATTAACATTAATTTAATATAATTATTGATTGATGGCCCAATCAAATCTTTTAGCGAATCTCCAAAAATATCTGCAACTACAGCATTACGATAAGTCGGAGTGCCTTTTCCACCATAATTTCCAATTTCAATAAATTTTTTTGCATGATCCAAACTTTCACCAGTCATAGAATAATGAATCGATAAATATATTCCACTCATCATAGACCCAAACAATACAGCAGCCAACACTTCCTTTCCCAAAAAAATTCCAATTGCAATTGGAATACAAATGACAATAACACTCGGAATAATCATTCGTTTTAATATCGGGAACCCAATCAATTCAACAAATCCACTCACATTTGGGAACACTTTACCTTCTTTTAAAAATGGAATTTCTAAAAACTGACGCTTACTTTCTTCCAGCATTGCGACCGAAGTATACGACACTGCCCGTAGCAAAACTGCGGCAAAAAGAAAGGGTAACATACCCCCTGCAAGTAACGATGCAATCAACAACGGATGAAACACCGAAATATCCATATAATGAATTCCTGATAAACGAATAAATAAAATAAATAAAGTAAATGAAACAATCAGCACAGATCCAACTGAAAAACTTTTCCCAAAAGCAACCGTTGTATTTCCCATGGAGTTCAAGGCTTCAACATTGCTAATTGTTGCTGAATCTAATTTGCATACTTTTGCAATACCAAAGGCATTATCTGCAAACGGTGCAAAACAATTGGCACCAATAATAACAGACGTGACAGATAACAAACCTAAGCCCAACATAATAACTCCATAAATTCCTGCAATTTTAAATACTAGCAACATAAACAAAGTACTAAACAAAATAGGAAGCAAGCTTGAAAACATTCCGTAAGACATTCCCATCAAAATTGAAATAACTGCATTATACTGAGCAAACGAAGCAATATTTCGAGTAGGATGATGATATGATGACGTAAAATAATCACTATTTATTCCAATCACAATCGCCAAAATCAATCCCAAGCATATGGCCAAAAATGGAGCATATTTCGCAGAAAAACCCCAAAAAGGAATAAATTGAGAATAATCAATTGGCATACATTTAATTAATAATGCAGCAACTAGCATAGTTATAACTGCTGCCAAATAAATTGAATATACCAAATTCGTTTCAATACAACGCGGCCGAAACAAGGTCAATATTTTTCCAGAAACATAACCAATTAGTGTACCACCAAAAGCCAAAAGAATTGGATAAAGCAATAATTTATCTCGAACAATAGTCGAAAGAATCGATTGACCATGATCACTTATCATTAACAAAACAACACTCAACAATACAATTAAGAATGATTCAACTAAATCCACACCTACTGCAATCGAATTCCCTAAATGATCGCCAATATAATCTGCAACAACAGCAGCATTGCGAATATCACCAGGCCCCACATCAGACACCTCGTCAATCATCATGTGTGACGCCATATCTGCACCTTTTGCAAATAATCCCCCACCAATCCGACTAAAAAACGAAACGACACTAACGCCAAATAAATAAAAAAGAATTGAATTAATTCCAAATATACGGATGCCTACTATCAACCCAAGCAATGGAATGATTAAAAGAGTAAAACCAATCCACAACCCACGACTAAAAAAATCAGAAAACACACGCCACCGATCTTGTAAAAACTCTTTTGAAAGCCGCTTAGGACGGATCAGCGCAAGATATTGACTAGCATAAATTGCAACCATCATAATAATAGCCCCAAACCAAAATAACACGTAACTTTGAACAGGAAGCTGCATTCCTGTAAGATAAAACAATGCATACATTAAAACAGTCATAATAACTAAAACAATTGCTACAACTGCTTGAGTTTTATTTAATAAAAAAGTAAGACCATCTGCAATAATTTCTTCAATATTTCGAATTTTATAATTAACTTCCATCTTTTACCCTTATAATTAGTGTACCCTAAGTATAAATGCATTTTTTATCATGGTCAACGTAAAGGAAACCGAAAATTCTTATTGCTTTGCGCCCTGCATGTATGTATAATCTTTCCGTTTGGCAATCTAAAGATCAGTGAAATCAAATGGGAGAACCAATGGATTACAAAATCAATGATTTGGTTAACATTTTACATGTTTCTGAAAAAACAATTTATAAATGGATTAACGAAGCCTCTATACCTACGTATCAAATTCAACATCAATATCGATTTTCAAAAGCAGCATTACAATCATGGATTATGCTTCATAATATTCCCATTACTATTGATATCATCCGAGAAACAGAATCCCTAAAACATCCAATTCGATTTGCAAAAGTTATTCATGAAAAAAGTTGTTTTTCACTTCCAATCACTATCACTCGTGAAGAAGTCACACAAAAAAAATACCCTCCATTTTACAATTTTCATCGAAATGGATGCAGTATACCTCATCCATTAATGCCAAAACTAACAGATTACAGCAATGAAACCGTATGTATCGGTTATTGCAATGCGTTGCGACTCAACAATACCCTAACTATCAATAATTCTATTCATAGTGTCATTTTTATTCAAAGCCCCAATCGAACAAGATTTATGGATCTTTTAATTAAATTAACCTTTGCATGTGAACAACCTGAATTTGCAAATGAACTTAAAAAAAAACCACGAAGTCAAGATGTTTTAGCTTTACTCGAAATTATGGAACAGTCCTGGAGAAAAAATGACTAGTTTCTGGATAGGACTGTGTCTTATTTTACTAGCAGGTGCAACATCAATTGCACAGTGGACTCGTTTTATAAAATTTATATTTTTAACATTAATACTGGCAGGTTCTGGCGCAGTTGTAGCCAGCGCCGGAAATGTCTTGTTAACTGGGAAACCGCTTCAAACAATATGGGAACTGGGCAAATTATATGGTGAAATTCCACTAATTATTGATCCATTAGGTGCATTTTTTTTGGTTATTATTGCACTGGGTACTGGACTCTGTAGCATGTATATGGTCGGTTATTTATCTAGGGTTCATGCCCAAGAAGCTGACAAACGAATGCACCGAGTTTTTTTTGTTATTTTATGTGCATCCATGATAATGGTTGCAATAACACACCATGTTATTGCCTTTTTATGGGTATGGGAAATGATGACCTTATCCTCCTTTTTTGTTATAAGCCTAGAACATGGACGCAAAGAAGTTACCAATGCATCCTTATATTATTTGGTTGCAATGCACATTGGTTATCTTTTTATTTTAGTTGGTTTATTATTGCTAACTCAGCGAACAGGACAATTCACCTTTTCCAATTTTGGCCCCTATTTAACAAGTCATCCAACGCTAACTCTAGCAGTTGTTATCCTATTAGGTTGCGGATTTGGCATAAAAGCAGGATGGATGCCTTTACATACATGGCTTACGCTAGCACATCCAGAAGCACCCTCCCCTATCTCAGCATTATTGTCAGGCGTGATGATTAAATTAGGGATTTATGGCATACTTCGAATGCTTTCGTGGTTAGGTACGCCAACTCCGCTTATCATTCATGGAATGCTGGGAATATCCCTAATTACGGCTATTTTGGGAATTATTTATACATTATCAAAAAAGAATCTCAAACGCATATTAGCCTATTCTAGCATTGAAAACATTGGGATTATCGGCATTGCACTGTCTCTAGGAATGATGGGACTTCGTAATCTTAATGAGTCCCTTATTTTGCTAGGATTTGGCGCTGTCTTTTTTCATATTTTCGGACATTCACTCGCGAAAATGGTGCTTTTTTTTGCTGCAGGTGCTGTTCAACAACAAACAAACACGCGTGATATCGAAAAACTGGGTGGATTGATTCATCGTATGCCCAAAACTGCAGCACTATTTATCATGGGAGCCATTGCTATAGCTGGACTTCCACCTTTTGGTCTAGTTATCAGTAAATTTCTGCTCTTACAAGGCCTTTTTGGGGGTCTTTCAGGATCAGATGCATCAGAAATAATGATATTAATTCTTTCAATCAGCATCGTAGCACTCACTAGCATATTAACTCTATTCAGTTTTACCCGAGCAATCAGTATCGTATTTTTAGGCCAACCTCGCAGCACATTTGGAAAAGAAGGAACTGACCCTCATCAGCTAATGATTATGGCAATGACAATTCCAATGCTTCTTCTTTTAGCAATGGGTTTTATACCTTCGCTTTTTTTTAAAGTGCTCATTTGCGAGCCAGTACGCTGGATCGCACTCAATGCAGGTATAACTAGCTCGTTTACACTCAATAACACAGGTGTTTCCACCTTATCAATAGCGATTTTCGTTAGTCTCGTCTTAATGATGCTTATAGCAGCATTACGCGGGATGATCCGAAAAAATCAACCAGTAACTCGAGCCAAAACATGGGATTGCGGATATAGTGCAACAACACCTCATATGCAGTATTCAGGTGCATCTTTTTCTGAACCATTACTCGGATTAGTCAATCGTTTGCTATCTAAATCTGTAACCCAATATATTCCTAAAACGTTTTTTCCTCAAAAAGCTCATTTCGAATCTGCATTTTCAGATATAATGGATCGATACATAGTTAATCCCATTATTCGTAAACTTATTCGCTCGTTAGGCAGCGTTACTTGGATCCAAACCGGAAATATTCAGTTATATATTTTGTATGGTTTATTATTTTTAATCGCAAATATGATATGGCTAATGGTACACTCATGATTCACATTATTCTCACATTAATAGCATGGATAATTGGGCCATTTTGGATAATGGGAATTATTCTGCGTGTCAAAGCTTTATGGACAGGCAGGCAAGGCCCTTGCTTATTACAGCCTTTTTGGGATTTTCTTAAACTGTTACGCAAAGGAGAAGTGATTAGCACAAGCACCTCATGGATTTTCCAATGGGCACCCATTGTATTTATGATCAGCATCATAATGGCATCTGTGTGGATACCTATTAACCATCAGGCAATCGTCTCATTTTCTGGCGACATATTCCTATTTGTGTTAATAACTGCTGTGGGAAAAATGATGCTAGCCTTGGGTGCTATGGATACTGGCAGCAGTTTTGAGGGCATGGGAGTCAGTCGGTTTATGACTTTTTCGTCTATAGCTGAACCTGCATTTTTTCTATTATTAGCGGGATTAACTACGCTAAATGGATCGTCATCTTTTAGCGGAATGATGCTATTAATGCATCAAACCAATGCTGGATTAGTTTCAGGTTTAACAGCCTTAGCACTTTTTATATTACTTTTAGTCGAAGCCGGACGAATTCCTGTTAATGATCCACAAACACATTTAGAATTAACAATGATTCACGAAGTTATGGTTTTAGATTACTCGGGGCCCAGCTTAGCAATGATCTACTATTCGCATGCATTAATGATGATGTTGCTCGGTACACTCATTGCCTCTTTGGTAACGCCCATGCAATTAGGCTGGACTTCATGGATTATTTTAGCAAGTATCATTACCGGACTAGCTGTAGTTATTGGGACTATTGAATCTTTTTTTGCACGTATTCGAATGATACATGTTCCTCAGTTTATTTTTCTAATAACTTCATTAGCTTTAACTATCATTTCGCTCGTAGTTTTTATGCATCAGGGTGTACTACAATGATTGGGCTGCTTACCATAATTTTTGGAACTACGATGCTATACGCGTCACTATCAACACGACTAGAAAGCTATATCAAAGCAATCTCAGCACAGGGATTTTTTCTATTTTTATTAGTCATCACGAACAGTGCACATACAGATATGTTAACATTAATTATTTTGTGCATCGAAACTATTGGAATAAAAACAACATTAATTCCCATATTTTTACATCGCTTAATTCTACGAAATAACATTCAACGCGAAGAAGAACCCGATATTCCCATGTTTTATTCCCTCGTAATTAGTAGTCTCATTTTTGCATTTGGATTTTACGTAGCCTATTGGGCTACTGCACACACTATTGATTTAAATCCTTTATTTTTCGGAATTTCAGTTTCTACCATGATGATGGGACTATTTATCATTGTTACACGAAAAAAAATCATCACCCATGTTATGGGATACATGATGCTTGAAAATGGAATTTTTTTATTGTCCTTGTCATTAACTTACCATATGCCAATTATTGTAAATTTAGGTGTATTATTAGACGTATTTATTGCCATCTATTTATTAGGTTTATTTGTGACGAAAATTCAGTCCACATTTCAAGATGTCAAAGTCCAAACATTAACTCGCTTAAAGGATTAACAATACATGAATTTCACTATCATTACAACATTTGGCCTCCCATTACTTTTATTACTACCTCTCATTGGCGTAGCAGTATGCTGGATAATCGCGTCTGGAGTTATTCGAAAATGTTTGACAAGTGCGTATGCAGCATTCATGATTTCTCTCTCAATTTTTCTACTAAACTACCCTTGCCAATGGACAAAATATTTTTTCAGCGATACGCTAAATGCATTTTTTCTCTTTATTTTTGGCTGTGTTACACTTGGCGTTAGCCTATATTCAATTGCATATTTTCGACATCGGAACGATTCTCCAATGCAAGAACGATTGTACGATACTTTCTTTTTTTTGTTTTTATTTGCAATGAATGGACTCCTGATGAGTGCCAATTTTGCACTTTTATGGGTATTTATTGAATTAACTACACTAGCTACTGCATATCTTATTTATTATCAACGCACGCCTGAAGCATTGGAAGCTGCATGGAAATATATATTTATTTGTTCAATTGGAATTTCGTTAGCTTTTGTTGGCATGATTTTGCTTTCCATTGGCGCTGGCGATAGTGTATCGCTATTTTTTTCAGACTTGTATTTACACGCACCCGCATTGCAGCCATTTTGGTTAAAACTAGCATTTCTTTTTATCCTGGTTGGATTTGGCACAAAAATGGGTCTGGCACCGATGCATGCATGGCTTCCAGATGCTCATTCAGAAGCGCCATCGCCTATGTCTGCAATGTTATCTGCTACGTTATTAAATGGTGCTTGGCTGGGTATCCTTCGCCTAGACAGCTTAATGGTCAAAGCAGGTTTAGCTGACTATGCCCATTCACTGTTAATTATCATGGGGCTAATGTCTGTTGCAGTATGTGCACTCTATATTGTACGTGTTACTAGCTTTAAACGTTTACTAGCCTATTCCTCTGTAGAAAACATGGGATTAATGGCTCTGGGACTTGGCGTAGGAGGATGGGGCGCAATTGCAGCATTACTTCATACCCTAGCACATTCATTTAACAAAGCCTCCTTCTTTTTAACAGCAGGCAACATAGTTCAACATTATCACACAGATGAAATTCGCAAAGTAAAGGGTTTGATGCAACGTGACTGGCTAACCGGATGGTTATGGCTCTTCTCGTTTGCTGGAATCAGCGGATTTCCACCCTTTGCACTTTTTCTCAGTGAATTTTTATTAATTTTAGCACTCTTTCAAAACCATCATCCGTGGATTCTTTTGGCATTACTGATGATGCTGGTGATTATTTTCGTAGGAATGACACGCCATATTTTTCGAATGATTTTTGGGCGAATGCCCAAAAATCAAGAACCAATAATAAACCAATTTTCTAAACTGTCGATACTGGCGTATTTGCCTCAACTTTGCTTTTTAATCATCTTAAGTATTATTGGCTTAGGCCTTCCAATAGGCTTATTTGACATCATTCAAGAAGCAGCCAAAGGATTATAATCATGAAGAAATTTATTTTATCAAACTATCGTTGCATACCTCGATCAAATATTTCAACATTTCCACTATTAACCTTACGCGATCAGGTAATCTCACTCATGAAAACAAACGACTGGCGTCTGATCGCTTGGATGGGATATCCTGAATCAAACACAACCATTGGATTACTCGCTGTGCTTGCAAATGATGAACAATCTCAACTGTGGATGGCTACAACCTCACTTCAACTCTGCAGCAATTACCCAGCATTAACTCCAGAAATTCCTGCCTTTCACATGGTTGAACGCGAACTTTTTGAAGCCTGGGGAATTACACCTATTAACCATCCATGGCTTAAACCCGTTCGTTTTCCAATTACTGATCTAGCAACATTTCCTGCAATAGCGAACTATCCTTTTTTACATATGACAGGTGAAGCCAGCCACGAAGTTGGCGTTGGACCTATTCATGCTGGAATAATTGAACCTGGTCATTTTCGATTTTTATGTCATGGTGAAACAGTTATGCATTTAGAGATTCAACTAGGGTACCAACATCGCGGAATCGAAACATTACTCATGAACGCGCCAACAAATCAAGGGATACTGTTAGCTGAATCAATAGCTGGTGACTCAGTCATAGCACATGGAAGCACCTACATACAAATCATGGAATCCTTATCAGGAATATCAATTCCAATGTCTGTTTATTATGCTCGAGCAATTGCCTTGGAACTAGAACGCATTGCAATGCACCTTGCAGACTTATCTGCATTGGCAGGTGATGTTGGATATCTTTTAGGCAATTCAATTTTTGGGGCTATTCGCACGCGAGTTATTAACACCTTTCTAAATTGGTGCGGAAATCGTTTTGGGCGAGGTCTGCTTCAAATCGGCGGAATGTCGGCCAGTTTATCGCTTGAACAAATTTCACAACTGAATATATTAATTCAGTGGCTTGCTAACGAAGTTGATATTGTTAGCGAAACAATGTTCAGCTCATCAACTGTATTGTCACGAATGGAGCATAATTGCATTCTAACGAATAAACAAGCATACGAATTAGGATGTGTTGGACTGGTTGCACGTGCCTCTGATATTGCAATGGATATTCGCGCAGATCATCCTTTTGGTGCTTATCGCAAAATTACAATTGACAAAGTTCGATTAAAAAAAGGAGGTATCTTTGCTAGAGCCTATCTTCGATATATTGAAATTAAACAATCATTGTTTTATATTGAACAAGCACTTAAAGCTGAACCATTCACTGCAAATATTCAACAAAAAGAAATACAGTTACAACCATCCAGCATTGTTGTAGGTCTTACAGAAGGATGGCGTGGCGAAATTGCACATATTGCCATGACGAATGAGCAAGGGAAACTAATCAGTTACAAAATCAAAGATCCCTCATTTAATAATTGGTTTGGTTTAACTCTAGCCATGCGTAACAATGCAATTTCAGACTTCCCTTTATGTAACAAAAGTTTTAGCTTATCGTATGCTGGATTTGATTTATGATGCTTATCCAATGGAGAAGTCATGTTTAACGAACTTATTTTAGCACTAACACACCGACGTCATACGATCAAGGATATTCGAAAAGCAACTTTATTAGCTCCATTTCGCGGCGTTCCACTCATTCAAGCTGCAATAGGTGAAAATTCAGAATCTACAAGCTGGACATGCCCGACATTTGCACTTAAACAAAAACCCTTACAACTAGATTTAGGCCGTTGCCTTTTTTGTGGCCAATGTCAACGAAATAGCACAACAAACACAATAATATGGTCAACTAATTATCGACTTGCCACAACTCAACGTAATCAATTAATTGTGACCCAACAGTCAACAATTTTGCAAAAGCAAATCACTGTAGAACCGCTTTCTTCTGACATACATAAAATTTTCGGACGTTCACTCAAACTGCGACATGTTAGCGCAGGAAGCTGCAATGGCTGTGAATTGGAATGGAACGCTTGTTCCAATGTCAACTTTGACATTGGACGCTTTGGAATTGATATTGTAGCATCGCCACGTCATGCTGATGGGCTCATCATCAGTGGCCCTTTTACCAAAGCTATGGCATCAGCAATTGAAGATGCATATACAGCAACACCAGCGCCCAAACTAATTATCCTTTTAGGAACCTGTGCAATTAGCGGGGGACTTTTTGCAAACTCACCTGCCATTTATCGAGAATTTTTAACACGCTATCCCATAAATCTTTATATTCCAGGTTGTCCGCCACATCCATTAACAATTATTAACGGACTATTAGATTTACTAGGAGTCTGTCGGACTCCCAGTAAACTGTGAGCAAAAAAACGATAAGGCTCCTCTACACTGTCTAATAGGTAGAACCCACCCAATTCGGGGTTAGAACTATAGTATTTAATGTAACGAAGAATCCATAGGGAGTAAGCCTAACATATGTCGAGCGTTTTCAGAAGAAATTCCATGTTCAACTAGTCTTTGATAAGCTGCAATTAAACCTTCTT
>CAYUBI010000004.1:19685-49468 GCA_964443005.1 uncultured Candidatus Marinamargulisbacteria bacterium | reverse complement strand
TACGATCTACAACAGTATTTCCCAAATGTTCATTTGACAAATAGGTTAATTTTGTGATAGGTCCTTGTTCTTTAATTAACTCGTTAAGTAAGTCTATTAACAAATCTTTATTAATCTCTGTTCCAAAGAGTTTTTTAAATCCAAAATCTGTAAATAGGTTAACATATTTATCAGTCATCATTATTTGGTTCCTTTAAAACTTATTTTAGCAAGCTTTTAGTGACGCAACAAACAGTACTGATTTCGAAATTCAATAAACTGGATATTCCAAGCTTTCATAATCTTTCACAATCCATTCCCCAATATTCTTTTCAGCTGGATCAAACGCTACTCCGTACATTTTTATTTTACGGTCTTTATGCATATACTTTTCATAATAATTATTCGTTTTGATTTGCTCCAAGGCTTCTATAGCAGTACCCTTTAGCTTAAACTCAAAAATATGCACAACATCTCCAACAATCATGACTGCGTCAATTCGCCCTTTATTTGTTCTAACTTCTGCTTCGATTCGCATTCCAATTAACGTAAATACCAAATAAAAAATCGTTTGATAATACTTTTCTTGCTTAATCTGTATATCATACGGAATATCAGCAAAAAATATCCGTAACGTCTCAAAAAATGTCTCATTATCAAACACTTTCAGTGCTTTAATTAGTCGTGCAATATAGCTATCTGCAATATCTTTACTTACTGAACTAAATAAGCCAATTAAATGCTCAGTAAATGCATGGCCTACCTCATAATTGGGATAGCCCAAACTATATAAACGATATTCGGCATCATAGCTCCTAATCGTAAAATATCCGGTTTGATATAACAAGGGTGCTACTTGCATATTCTCGATCTCAAAAGACTCAAATCCTGTCTGCGATAGTTCTCCTGTGCCTATTTCCGTTACATCATACGCTCGCTCTTTAATTAGCTTTACTAGAAACGTTGGTGTTCCGGTTTCAAACCAATAATTAGAAAATGCCTGATTATCAAATAGCAGCAACGTTGAAAATGGATTATACACACTTGTTACATCAATTCCGAATCGATACCCGTTATACCATAGCTTTATATCCATCAAAGTATCGCTAACCCGCTTATGGATTACCTCGCTCAATTGCTCAATACGCTCCTTAAAGTAATATTCCAATTCATCTTGTGTATATCCCAAAAGAGCCGCATATCGTTTATTCATACTAATATCATTCAGATTGTTCATTCCCGAAAATACCGACACTTTCGAGAATTTCGTCACGCCAGTCAGCAGCACAAATCGTAAATATTCATCGCTTGCTTTTATAACAGAATAAAAAGATTTTAGAGTTTCTCGATTGGCTTTAGCTAACTCGATATCCTCTAGCACATCCAAAATCGGCTTGTCATACTCGTCAATCAAGACAACCACTTTTCTGTCTTTTGATAATTTTCGTAGCAGCTCTCTAAACTGATCTTCATAACGTACGGTTTCCAACGATATTCCATATTGATCTGCATATTCGTTAAGCTGAAGATAAAGATAATCAATGAGAACCTGCTCATTCTCATATTTTCGTCCACTTAAATCGAACCGAATCACAATATGCTTTTCCCAAGCAAAGGCTTGATCGTAAATCCATAAACCTTTAAATAGCTCTTTGTTGCCCATAAAAATTTGCTCAAGCGTTGAAATCAACAAACTCTTTCCGAAACGTCGAGGACGTGACAGGAAATAGGTGCTCCCTGTTTCAAGGAGCTCATATATCATCTTTGTTTTATCAATATAAAGATAATTTCCTAAAATGAGTTTATCAATCGTCTGAATCCCAATAGGTAGTTTTTTAAGCATAATCATAGTATAGCAAATCTAGAAACGGGGAGCAATCTTTTCACTTTTGAGTATATTCAAGTAACTGAGACAAGTTTTTATCCGTTTATATAGCAAGAATATATCCTGTTCATTTTCTTGCTGTTTTACTATATATTGTATACAAAATTATTAGCAAAGGAGACCTTGCTTTAGTATGTCTAACATCAAAGATAAATCTCATCCGTTAATAATTACAAGTAAAACGAATGAATCTATCAGATTATTACGTCAATTAGCGCAGAAAAAATATCGAGATTCAACTGGCTATTTTATAATAGAAAATATTAAAACAATTTATGATGCAGTTCAATTTGGTGTAAATATTCATGCGCTTTATATTACGGAACAGTTATTAAAGAAGCCTCAAGCATTAATTATGGAAATTATTAAGTACAGTCCTTACTATGTTAGATTATCCGAGTATATTAATGTATATGTTTCTTCTTTAGATACACCGTCTGGAATTATTGCAATCTTTAAAAAGCCAGAATCCAAAGTTACGGTGTCAGAGTCTGTTATTTACCTGAATGGCATTAGTGACCCTGGCAATATGGGAACAATTTTGCGTACAGCTGTAGCTTTTGGATTTCATAATATTGTTGTTGATGATTATTGCGTAGACATTTTTAATCCTAAAACTATTCAAGCAAGCAAAGAAGCTGTGTTTAAGTTAGCTATTTATCATGATAGTGGGTATCAGTTTCTTGAAAAAATAAAAGGAATAATGCCGATTATTGGCACACGTTCACAGAATGCGATTTCAATTGAAACTAAACGAATAAATTTACCGATTTGTTTAGTGCTTGGCAACGAAGCTAATGGGATTTCCACTCCTGTGGTAAATTGGGTGGATTATTTCGTGTCAATTCCGTTATCTACTGCTATGGAATCACTGAATGTTTCTATAGCAGCTGGAATTTTATTCTACTGGGCTCAACAGTTTTCTTCTAATTCTTAATGAATAACCGCAATTTTGTAAAATCGTTTTGCTTTGATTCCGCCTTGGTTATCTTTCACTTTTAATACCAAAGCATAAATTCCCTTTGCAATTTTCATGCCATTGGCATTTGTGCCATTCCATATAATAGAGTTTTCGTAAGTTCCGCCAGGCATACCAGCTTTAAAGGACCAATCATAAATAAAGTATCCATATAAATCATAAATAGTAACATCCACATCTGCAGGGTCATGCAGTGTATAGTAAATTGTGGTGTTTTCTCTTCGACTGTCAAAGGGATTGGGAACGTTAAATAGTGCGTCAATAATCTGTGTATCATCCCGACATTCGATTTCAGATTCAGCACTTTCATTTGACCAATTACCAGCTTTGTTTTGCACAGTGATTTTGTAATAGTATTTTGAGCCAATGGGTTTTGATAAATCTGTTTGAATTAGTGTATTTTGTGTTACCGTATTTTCAATAATTACTTTCCAGTATAGTTCTTTGCTCGTGCGTTCCAAAACTCGATAAGCTTGGATCCCACTTTCCCAATCTAAAGTTTGTGGCACTGTTAATTCCAAATGAATTGGAACCATTGCATTATTAACTTGAGGTAAAATGCTTTGAGGATTCTGTGTTGGAATATTTGGCTTTTGTGGAGTTTGTGGTACTGTCAAATCTACGAGAAAAGCGTTGGATGTTACGCGGCGACTCGCCAAATTGCTTTCTAAATCATAAACTAATTGATAATGATGCCCGTGTTTTAGTAATAAGCCTGTTAATGCATTATTAATCATACGAAAGCGATCATTGATTTCTGTATTAACGCTTTGGAAATTGCGTCGCTGCCAAGGCCCAGTATAAGTATAATTATCAAGATCAAAGACATTATAATTGATTTGTGATGCACGACCGCTTAGGATTTCATAAACCAAGTTGGGGCTAATAATGGTAGCATTACCAATATAATCAGAAATGCCTGCGCTAACAATAATCGGTTGATAGGCTGGTACAGTCATCATTGATTTTCCTATGAGGTTAAGTGTAACAGTATTGGTCATGGATGCACTGGTTAGGCGATGTGTTGCAGCATAGCCTAGGTCAAGTGAAATATTTACGGAAGTAGGGATAGTGTCGCTAAGATCAATTGTTAAAAAATAGATAGTTGGTAAGGTGGATAGTATATTATGTGTTGTTATAGGCAATAAAATCGAAGAAGCTGTTATTTCATTTAATTCTGTAACCAAAACTGCATTGGATGTTGTTTGACAATACAGCGCGATTTTAGATATATACGAAAGTGATACTTCTGTGTTGATTGAAAGCGAAAACATGTCGATGACTGATGGGTCAGAAATAGCTCGAATAGAAAATTCAAGTGCTTTTGCGCCTTGTTTTCCTACATGAACTTCGGATAAAACATCATTTTCAATAGAATATCCGTATAATTCTTGATTTAAACTAGAAATACGAATATTAATTGTAATCAGTTGGCTAAACTGATTGCCGCCAGCATCTTTCATGGAAAGGGTAAACGAAAATGGCGATTCAAACCAGTCAGTCACTGGAGAAACGAATGATATAGTTTTTGTGGTATACGGTAAATTTCGGTAAGTTTTGCTTCCTTGAGTGATATACCAGGCATGCAACGATTCATTAATAGGGATGTTCAGTGTGATAATGTCTCCTAACTGAACTATATTGGGCGTAATGTCAAAAGATTCAGCTTGTGGATTGATATGGGGTTGAGTTAATAAATGATTTTCATAATAGCTTCCGTATCGCTGAAAATGGGTAGAGTATTGTTGGTTACGTGGAATAACATGATTCGTTTGTAAACTCATTTGTATAAAATTTATAGATTCTGCTACAGTCACTCGTGAATAATCTCTGAGTGGAATATGCACATACGAGCTTTGCACAGCAAAGGCAACTGTCATTAGAAAGTTAAGTAATACAAGAATAATTTTTTTCATAAATCTCCTTATCTCTATCATACCTGAAATTTTTCATTTGTCAGCGGCCTATAAAAAACTTTATAATACCTTTCATGTTAACGACTACTATATTCAAACATCATTTACAAGCTGAACTTAATCACGAATTGATTGATACGTGGTTTCAACAAAAATTTCAGGGTAGCGTGTTTCCATTTTATACATCCGTTGATTTACGAGTTTCGGATTTCAAAGTGTCAGTTGTAGATACCAATTTATATCCAGGTGGATTTAATAATTTATGTGATTTTATGATTGAACAAGCTGCACAATCGGTTAAAGCGTATATGACAAAATATTATCCGTTTGTTCAACGAATTACAATGTTTTGTGAAGGGCATACTCGTAATTTTTTTTATTTTGATAATTTAAAAGCTTTGGGCCGAATGTTTAAATTTGCTGGTTTTGATTTATCATATTATCATCCAGCTATTGAAGGAACCATTGATGGCTTAATTTTCAAAAATATACATTTAGTTGAAGCAGACTTAATTATTGCAAATAACGACTTTTCAAATGGATATCCAGAGTTGCTTGATTCTTTGGGTATTCCGGTAATTCCACAAAAGAAATTGGCCTGGGTTTATCGTCGCAAAAGTAATCATTTTCGAATAGTGAATGAATTAGCTATGGAATTAGGTGAAATTGCAGGAATTGATCCATGGCTTGTGACCTCGATTTTTGATTCAGAAACAAAGGTTGATCTAAAGGATTTGCTCAGTATTCACCGCCTAAAATTAAAAGCTTCAGTTCTTTTTGATTATATTCAACTGAAATATCAATTTTATAATATTACTGAAACTCCTACGTTATTTATTAAAGATGATTCAGGAACCTATGGAATGGGAATTATGACAATTACGCACCCAGAGGATCTCGATCATTTGAATCGCAAAGCCTTAAATAAAATGGCAGTTGGCAAACAACATGTGATTGAAAATTTGGTTTTACAAGAAGGTGTGCCAAGTCATTTGAAATTTCATGGTGCAACTGCTGAACCTGTTGTGTATTGTGTGAATGATCAATTAGTTGGAGCTTTTTTGCGCGTGAATCATCAACGCGATAAAATGGCAAATCTCAATTCGCAAGGAATGGAGTTTTATCGAGTTTGTAATCAGAAAATGGGCAAACATAATCTTCCTTCAGCATGTGTTCGAACGCATGGCTTAGGTAGTTATGGAGTGATTGCAGTCAAATTGGCATTATTGGCAGCTGCCATGGAGAATTCGTTATGAATATTTTATTTTTTATTCGAGATATTGCAGAGCAAGAACGTCATTTTTATACTGATGATTTATTAATGGCTGAACATGTTTTGCGTGGTGATCGTGTATGGGCAGCACGCCCACGAGATCTTGTCGAAAATATTGATTTGCAAGTAGTTGTTTCTGAATATTTGCCGTTTCCACAGCATATTGTATGGACTCAAGCCGAATTAATTTTATTAAATAGTTTTGACTTTATTTATTATCGTGCAATGCCGCCGATTCAAGGCGATGCTTTATTAGCTACCTATTTTCTTGAGCGATGTTCTGTTCCTTTTTGCAATGCTCCGTCTGCCATTCGTGCGTTCAATGAAAAATTACTTGCTTTTCATCATTTTCGTGAATTTATGCCTCCTACCATAGTCGCTAGTAATCCTCAGGTTATTGCTGCTTGGGGCAAGGATTATGGTTATCCCTTGTTGTTAAAACCGTTAGATCAATATCAAGCAAAAGGGATCATCAAGGTCAATCAAGAGTCTGATATTCCGATTTCAACGCATCAAACGATGGTACAGCGCTATTTGCCTTTTGTTGAAACTCAGGGATCCAAGCGAATTTTTTTGTTGGATACAGAAATTTTAGGTGCATTTAATTGTTATCCAATAGTTGGTGATTTTAAAACCAATGATCATATGGATGTTCCACCGCAATTAGCAAGCCTGACGTCTCGTGAAAAGAAAATATGTAAAAGTATTTCTCAATTTTTAGTTCAAAACGGTATTCGTTTTTCAGCTTTGGATCTGATTGATGAACAACTTTTAGAAGTTAATATTACTTGTCCAGGCGGATTGTGGGAGTATAACAAAGTCCATAGTGGGGCATTAGAGTCGATTATTGTGAATCAATTGGTTTCTCTTTTTTCTTAATTCTCAAACTGTTCATTCGTGTAAGTTTTTCCCATGTTTAAGAACGTCTTTTTGTGGGAAGAATACAACGTATACGGGGTGAATATATTCATGAAACCGATTTGGTTTGTAGTTTTTTCATTGATTTTCATTGCCATGGGCCATGCACAAATAGTGGGAGGATATGCTGCTGACTTTATGGATTATGGAGTGGGTGGTCGTGAACTAGCGATGGGGGGTGCTGGACGAACGTCTGCTTTTGATGCTTCTGCTGGCTATTGGAATAGTGCATTATTGGCAAGTCAAAAAGGTTTAAGTATTGCTTCAATGTATACAACATTGTTAGTTGAATCCAAGTATCTTCATTTTGGAATTTCAAGTCCATATATGGACGGTGTTGTTGCATTTAATACTGTGTATGTTGGAGTCGATAATGTTGAGCGACATACGAATGTTTTGCAACCAAGTGCAATTCCAGACAATTACTTTGGTGCTTCTTCTGGGTTATACATTCTTAGTTATGCTAAAAAAATCTCATCAACATTTAATCTTGGAGTTTCAGCAAAATATGGATTTCGTAATATAGATACATCTCAAGATGGAGTTCTTGCTATTGACGTAAGTTTTATGGCAGATGGATCCTGGATTCAAGTAGGCGGTAACCTTCGAAATATATATGCGCGAAAGCGAGGTGATCCTACAGACGATGATTTCGGAATTGATGCAGATGTTGGCGCAAATATTCGTATGGGCAATTGGTTGATATGTCTGGACTTAGCTCGTTTTTTAAGAGATGGAGCTCGATATTATCTGGGTACCGAATATACAGCTTTTGAATGGTCTCGTAATTTCGCTGTTTTACTTCGGGCAGGAATCAATAGTAATGAAGCCTCCGCTGGAATCGGAATTGTCGTTAATCCACTCTGTTTTGATTATGCATTTATTATGGCCTTAGATAATTCTCAGCATCGTTTTTCAATTAACTTAAATATTTTCTAGTAAAAATAAATTTTTCCGGTTCTCACTGATTGACACCCCAGATCAAATATGATTAAATACACAGCTGTTTGAATTAGAAGTTGTCTTTGTGTGGGTACGTATGCTCAATGAAATTAGGGAGATCAATTGTGAGAGAAAGCGTTACATTAGAATGTACTGAATGCAAGCGGAAAAATTACACGACTGAAAAAAATAAGAAAAATACGAAAGAAAAAATTGAAACAAAGAAATATTGTAGTTGGTGTGTTCGCCATTGTGTCCATAAAGAAGCTAAATAGGCCTGTAGCTCCAATTGGTAGAGCGGCGGTCTCCAAAACCGCATGTTATCGGTTCGAGTCCGGTCAGGCCTGCCAGGAACTATTATGAAAGAAAAATTAGAAGTATTTATTGCTGAGACCCGACTGGAATTAAGTAAAGTTACGTGGCCAGATCGAAAAAGGGTGTGGAGTTTAGTTGTTGTTGTGTTGGTTATTGTTTTCGTCGTAGGAATTTATGTTGGGTTTGTTGATTTTGTTTTGCGGTTTGTACTAAAATTATTAAGCCAACTAAGGTTTAGAGGGTAAATGGATATGGTAGAAGAAGTGACTGAATCAATAAATAATCAGCCTGATCTTGATGTGGATGCTGAAAATGTCCAAATCGATGTTGTGTTGGAAGCAAAGCCAAAGGCGTTGTTGAAGAATGCTGAATGGTTTATTCTTCAAACGTATTCTGGGCATGAATTTAAGGTTAAATTGTCAATTGAGCAGCGTGTTAAAGCCTTAAACATCGAAGCCCAGATTTTTGATATTTTGGTTCCCGAAGAAAATACGATCGAAATAAAGAATAATAAAAAGTACGAAAAAAAGAGAAAGTTGTATCCTGGGTATGTATTTATTAAAATGGTTTATAGTGAAGAATTATGGCATTTGATTAAGTTAGTTCCTGGGATGTCAAAGTTTATGGGCCGGCAATCCAAGCCTGCGCCTGTGGTTGATGACGAAATGCTTAAAGTTCTTCGTCAAGTGGGAATGAAGGTTCAGAAATATCAAATTGATTTTGAAATAGGTGATGCAGTCAAGATTATTACGGGCCCGTTTCGTGGTTATTCGGGGCCAGTTAAAGAAATTAATTTGGAAAAAGGAAAAGTTAGAACTATGTTAATGATTTTTGGACGAGAAACACCTGCAGAGCTTGATTTTGATCAAGTTGAGCGGCAGAAATAATCTAACGAGCGGAGGCATCCATTGGCTAAGTCAATTAAAGGTTACATAAAATTACAAATTCAAGCAGGAAAAGCGAATCCTGCACCGCCTGTTGGTCCGGCTTTAGGACAACAAGGTGTTAATATAATGGAGTTTTGTAAAGCATTTAATGAGCGAACAAAAGATTTAGGTGACACGGTAATCCCTTGTATTATAACGGTTTTTGATGATCGTTCTTTTACGTTTGTTTTAAAATCTCCGCCAGCTACAGTATTGATTAAAAAAGCACTTAATATTAAAAATGGATCTGCGCTTCCTAATCAAACTAAAGTTGGAAGAATTAATCGAGCTCAATTAGAAGCAATTTATTTAATTAAAAAAGCAGATTTGAACGCGTATACTGTTGAGCAAGGTATCAAGATTATTGGTGGAAGCGCTCGGAGTATGGGCGTTGATGTCATTGATTAACCACAAAGATAAAGGATAAAGCAATGCGTAAACGTTCGAAAAGTTATCAGGAAAAAGCGACGTTAGTTGATGCAACAAAAATGTATCAAATTGATGATGGAATTAGTTTGGTAAAAGCATTGGGACGAACTAAGTTTGATGAAACCATTGAGGTTAGTTTTTCCTTGGGAATCGATGTACGACACAGTGAACAGCAAATTCGTGGAACAATGATTATGCCTCATGGAGTTGGAAAACAAGTTAAAGTGGCAGTGATTGCTAAAGGCGAAAAAGCTCAAGACGCTGAACAAGCTGGTGCAACATTGGTAGGTGCAGAAGATCTTGTTGAGCGAATTAAAGGTGGTTTTCTTGATTTTGACGTTTTGATTACAACTCCGGATATGATGAAAAGTGTTGGACAGTTAGGAAAGCTCTTGGGGCGACGCGGCTTAATGCCAACTCCTAAAACAGGTACTGTGACAATGGACATTAAAGCAGCAGTCAAGGAATTCAAGGCAGGCAAGCTAGAATATCGTGCTGATAAATATGGAATTATTCATATGCCAATTGGTAAAATATCTTTTACTGAAGCTAAATTGATTGATAATTATACTGCATTGAAGGAAATTATTGTTAAATCAAAACCTTCGTCTGCAAAGGGTGTATATTTAAAGTCTATATATTTGTCGCCAACAATGGGACCCAGTGTCAAATTAGATACCAATATTTAGGTATAGGAGGAGGAACGTCGTGGTCAGCGCAGTAAATCAAACGTGTGTTGCAGAGCTAAATAGAAAAATTGTTGGACATAATAGCGTGTTTATAGTTGGGTATTCTGGGTTGGATGTATCTATTCAGGAGCGACTTCGTCGTCAGTTGCATTCAACTGATGAGCAAATGTGTGTATATAAGAACACGTTGATGAATATTGCGTTTAAAGAAAGTCAGTTGTCGATTCCAGATACAGAAAATATTTTTGTTGGTCAATCAGCTATTGTTTTTTGTAAAGAAAACCCAGTTCAAATGGCTAAAGTTATTTGTGAATTTGCGAAAAAAAATAAGCAATTTGTGATTAAGGGTGGATTTGTTGAAAAAGAGTTTATGAATGGTGCAACGATCAAGGCCTTGTCCTTGTTGCCTTCGAGAGAGCAGTTATTAAGTATGGTTGTTGCTGGAATTCAAGGTCCATTGTCTGGTTTAGTTAGGGTATTAAATGGACCCATTCAAAATTTGTTGTATTCGTTAGAGGCTATTAAAAATAAGAGAAATTCAGATTAAAGGAGGTGAATGGGATGTCAGAAGTAAAAGTGTCTGATAAAGCTGTTAAGATCATTGATGATATTGGGAATATGACGGTGTTGGAGTTAGCTGATTTAGTAAAGGCATTGGAAGAAAAATTCGGCGTAACTGCCGCAGCTCCAATGATGTTTGCTGCTCCAGTAGGTGGTGGAGATTCTGCAGCTGTAGTTGAGCAATCTGACGAGGTAGATGTTATTTTAACATCTGCAGGGGATAAAAAGATTCCTGTGCTAAAGGTTGTTCGTGAAATTACTGGTTTAGGGCTGAAGGAAGCAAAAGAATTAGTCGATAGTGCTCCAAAACCCATCAAACAGAAGGTAAAGAAAGCTGAAGCTGAAGAGATCAAAAAGAAATTAGAAGCTGAAGGAGCCATTGTTCAGATTAAGTAAACGGTTATTTATAGGGGTAGAAATTTATCTTTCTACCCTTTTTTCATTTATTTATGATCACACGAGTTAAAAATTTATACAGAGGTGCAAACCCGTGCAAAACCTGATTAAAGAACGCGTCGCATTACATGCATTTCAAGAATCGGAATTAATTCCGGTACCAAATTTGATTTCGAATCAAATTGATTCTTTTAAGAAGTTTATTTCGGAAGGTATTAAAGAAGAATTACTTGCGATTTCTCCTATTAAAGGGTTTAGTGATCGTTATGAGTTAGAATTTTTGGAAACGTATGAAGTACTTCAACCTGAGGGAACGCTGGAAGATTGTCGGGAAAAAGAAATAACGTTTGCTTCTGCACTGAAAGTTCAAGCTAGGTTAATTGATAAGGAAACTGGCGAAGTTAAAGTCCAAGATGTTTTTCTGGGTGAAATACCTATGATGACTAATAAAGGGACATTTGTAATAAATGGTGTAGAAAGAGTTGTTGTTAGTCAGTTTGTTCGTTCTCCAGGTGTTTATTTTAAAAAGAAAACCGATAAACAAGGCATTGAAACCTATCATGCTACAGTTATTCCAAATCGGGGTGCTTGGCTTGAAGTTGAGTCTGATCGTAATGGTGTTCTTTTTGTTCATATCAATAAAATGAGAAAATTACCGTTAACAGTTTTTTTAGCAGCTTTAGGGATTGATCAAACGAAAATTAGAAATTCCGTAAAAGATGAATCAGTTATTGAAAAAACATTAGAAAAATGTAGTATCACAAATCCGCAAGAAGCATTATATGAAATTTATCAAAAAATGCGACCTGGGGATCCTTTTACTGCTGATGCAGCTAAAAATATGTTAAATGGATTATTTTTCGATACTCGAACCTATGATTTAGGACGGGTGGGTCGTTACAAAGTAAATAATCGTTTGGGGTTAAAGGTTTCGGATAACGTAACTGTTTTAACTCACGATGATATTTTTCAAACAGTTAATGTTATTATTGATTTAATGAATCATGAGTCCTTGACTGATGATATTGATCATCTGGGAAATCGTCGCGTCCGAGCTGTTGGCGAGTTGCTACAAAAACAGTTTCGAGTCGGATTGGCGCGTTTGGAACGTTTAGTTAAAGAACAGATTACGTTACGGGGAAATGAAGAAATTACTCCGCAGAAGCTGATCAATGTTCGGCCGTTAATGGCTGTGATGCGCGAATTTTTTGGAAGTTCACAGCTTTCTCAATTTATGGATCAAACTAATCCTTTGGCAGAGTTAAGTCATCGACGACGTTTATCTGCTTTAGGGCCTGGTGGCTTAACTAAAGAACGCGCTGGGTTTGAGGTTCGTGATATTCATCCGAGTCATTATGGACGTATTTGTGTTGTTGAGACTCCGGAAGGTCCGAATGCTGGATTAATCGGTCCTTTAGGCATTTACGCTCGTATTAACAATTACGGATTTGTGGAAGCACCTTATCGTAAGGTTATTAACGGAACATTAACCAAAGAGATTATTTACTTAACAGCAGATTTAGAGGATTATTATAAAATAGCTCCGTATGATGTTAAAACAGTTGATAGTAAATTTGTTGAGAATAAGGTTCCTGTGCGTTATAAAAAGGAATTTATTTATTGTTCTGCTAATGAAGTTCAATTGATGGTTGTTTCGCCACGACAGATGTTAGGTATTACAACTGCTTTGATTCCATTTATTGAACATGACGATGCCAATCGTGCTTTGATGGGGTCAAATATGCAACGGCAGGCAACTCCTTTGTTCAACACAGAGCCACCTATTGTAGGTACTGGAATGGAACGTTATATTGCTCGGGATGCTGGAGCACTTTTGATTGCAGAAGAAGATGGAAAAGTAGTTAAAATGGATGCTATGAGTATTACCATAAAATCTAAAAGTAGCGAAAAAGTTTATAAGTTGACGAAATATCAGCGTAGCAATCAGTCAACTTGGATCAATCATCGGCCTACAGTGACTTTAGGCGAAAGTGTTAGTAAAGGTCAATCAATAGCTGATGGCGCTTCGTGCAAAAATGGTGAATTATCGTTAGGGCAAAATATTCTTGTTGCGTTTATGCCGTGGGAAGGGTTAAATTTTGAGGATTCCATTTTAATTAGCGAGCGCTTGGTGTCGTGTGATATTTTTTCAACAGTGCATATTTCCAAATTCGAAATTGATGTTCGGTCAACAAAATTAGGTGATGAAGAAATTACTCGTGAGGTTGTTAATGTTTCTGAGGAGCTTTTAAAAAATCTTGATGAAAATGGAATTATTCGAATTGGTGCTGAGGTAAAACCCGGAGATATTTTGGTTGGCAAAGTGACGCCAAAAGGGGAAACCGAGCCACCAGCAGAAGAGAAATTATTGCGTGCTATTTTTGGTGATAAAGCACGCGATATGAAAGACACTTCATTAAGAGTTCCGCCAGGTGAATTTGGAAAAATAATAGATGTTAAAATCATTTCTCGAGAGAACAACGATGCGTTACCTCCTGGAGTCAATAAAATAATTCGTATTTATATATCTCATTTACGTCGTGTTTCAATTGGCGATAAAATGGCAGGGCGACATGGAAATAAAGGGGTTATATCAAAGATTTTGCCGTTGGAAGATATGCCAATGTTACCAGATGGTCGTGCAGTTGATATGGTGTTAAATCCTTTAGGCGTGCCCTCTCGAATGAACGTTGGGCAAATATACGAAACACTCTTAGGCGGCGCTGGTAAAGCATTAAATAAGTATTATGAAATTCCTCCCTTTGATGAAGTATTAGGTGAAGAAGCTTCAAATAATGCGATTAAAGAAGAGTTGCGTAAAGCTTCAAAAGTTCCTGGCTATGAATGGCTGAATGAAACCGGAAAAGTTAAACTTCGTGACGGACGTTCGGGTAAGTCGTTTGATCGTCCGGTTACTGTTGGTTGGATGTATATGATGAAGCTGATTCATCTTGTTGATGATAAGATTCATGCTCGATCAACAGGGCCTTATTCTTTAGTAACGCAACAGCCTTTAGGCGGGAAAGCGCAATTTGGTGGGCAACGATTTGGAGAAATGGAAGTTTGGGCGTTAGAAGCTTATGGTGCAGCCTTTATATTGCAAGAAATTTTGACCATAAAGTCTGATGATGTAACAGGGCGGGCAAAAGCTTATGAATCGATTATTAAAGGCCGAAGCATTTCGAAGTCAGGTACTCCTGAGTCTTTTCGAGTTTTAGTTCGCGAATTACGGAGTCTTGGATTGGACATGAAAGTGTTGGACGAAGATAACGTTGAAATTGAGAAAATTTAGAATTACTGAGGAGATTGCCGTATGCTAACGCGAAATATGAATGAGTTCAAAAAAATAAAAATTGGAATCGCGTCTCCGGATCGTATTCGGTTTTGGTCATCTGGGGAGGTTACGAAACCTGAAACGATTAATTATCGTACGTTCAGGCCTGAACGAAAAGGTCTTTTTTGTGAAAAAATCTTTGGACCAGTCAAAGATTGGGAATGTTCATGTGGAAAATATCGACGCGTTAGATATCGCGGAATCGTTTGTGAGCGGTGTGGCGTTGAAGTCACTCATTCGAAGGTTCGGCGTGAGCGAATGGGCCACATTGAGTTGGCAGCTCCTGTTGCGCATATTTGGTATTTTAGAGGCGTGCCTTCTTATATTGGCGTTTTAATGGACATGACAACTAAAGCGCTTGAGGAAGTCATTTATTATGATAGTTATATTGTGACGTATGTGGCACCTGAGTTGGACGGCGTTTTTGAAAAAGGGCAGCGATTGTCAGAAATAGAGCATATTGAAGCTAAAGAAAAGTATGGTGAGAAATTTAAGGCTGATATCGGTGCACGAGCTATTCGCGGTTTGTTAGCTGACCTTGATCTTAGTAAAATGGCGGCTTCGATTAAAGAAGAGCTTGAAACCGCTTCTGGACAAAAGAAAATAAAGTTGATTAAGCGTTATCGGGTAATTGAGACTTTTATTACGTCAGGAAATAAGCCTGAATGGATGATTATGGATGTAATTCCGGTAATTCCTCCTGATTTAAGACCTATGGTACAGCTTGAGGGTGGTCGGTTTGCTACGTCAGATTTAAATGATCTATATCGACGTGTAATAAATCGTAATAATCGGTTAAAACGGTTATTAGATATTGGTGCACCTGACATGATTATTAAAAATGAAAAGCGAATGCTTCAAGAAGCAGTTGACACATTAATGAATAATGGACGCAGGGGGCGTGTTGTAACTGGAAGTAATGGTAGACCCCTAAAATCCTTAAGTGACATCATTCAAGGAAAACAAGGACGGTTTCGTCAGAATTTGTTAGGTAAACGAGTAGATTATTCAGGAAGATCTGTGATTGTTGTTGGGCCTCATTTAAAACTTCATCAGTGTGGATTGCCAAAATCAATGGCTTTGGAATTATTTAAACCTTTCATTATAAGAAAGCTTGTTGAATTAGGACATGTACAAAATGTTAAAAGTGCTAAACGAAAAATAGAAAGAGGCGATGTTGAGGTTTGGGATGTATTAGAAAATGTAATTAAGGGCCATCCTGTACTTTTGAATCGTGCACCTACGTTGCATCGTTTAGGTATTCAAGCTTTTGAGCCGGTCCTAGTCGAAGGCAAAGCAATCCAACTTCATCCGTTGGTTTGTACCGCCTTTAATGCTGATTTTGATGGAGATCAAATGGCGATTCATATTCCGTTAACGATCGAAGCTCAAGCAGAGGCACGAATTTTGATGTTAGCTAACAACAATTGTTTGGCTCCTTCTAACGGACGTCCAATTATTACGCCGAGTCAAGATATGATTTTGGGAATTTATTATTTGACAATTTCTGGTCAAGAACCCAAAGATGGTCGAACTAAAAACTTCAAAGATATCAATGATGTGCTGGCTGCTTATGAATTAGACTTAATTGACATTCATGAATGGATTGTTGTTCGGATCGACAAACAACGGATTAAAACAACTGCAGGCAAAGTGATTTTCAACGATGCAATTCGGCATGTCATGACTGAGCAAGGAATTGAATCTAAGGTTTTCTTTAATGAGTCTGTTGGGAAAAAGGTTTTGGCAGATTTAATTTATACTTGGTTTGAAGATTATGGTAGTCAGTTAGTTGCATTTATTGCAGATAAATTAAAAGAAGTTGGATTTCGTTATGCTACGATTGCTGGCATTTCGTTTACAATGGAGGATTTAGTTATTCCTAGTGAGAAGAAACAGCATTTAGATGATGCACAAAAAGAAGTAACTAAAATAGCCAAGTTGCATGAAGATGGGCTTTTATCAGCTCGTGAATCTCGGAGTAGGCAATTAGAGGTTTGGCGAACTACTAGCGAACGTGTAACTGAGTCTATGATTAAAGAATTTGATCCATTGAATAATGTGTACATGATGGCAACTTCAGGTGCACGAGGATCCATTGATCAAGTGAAGCAATTGTCTGCAATGCGTGGCTTAATGGCAGATGCACGCGGCAATACAGTGAATATTCCTATTTTAGCAAATTTTAAAGAAGGTTTGAGTTCTACCGAGTATTTTATTTCGACTTATGGCGCACGAAAAGGTTTGGTTGATACTGCTTTGAGAACAGCGGATTCTGGATATTTAACGCGACGGCTTGTTGATATTGTTCAAGATATTTTTGTAACAGAGGAAGATTGTAGGTCGCGTGAAGGTGTGCGCATTAGTGCAATTCGTGAAGGATTCGACGAAATTATTTCTTTAGAAGAACGCTTAATCGGTCGGGTTTCTATGGAAGATGTTTACGATATTGATAAAAAAACAGTGTTAGTAGGTCATGGTCAAGAGATTTCGATTCATGCAGCAAAAGTCATTTCAAAGGCTGAAATTGATTCTGTGCTTGTTCGAAGTGTGATTACATGTAAAGCAAAAAATGGGCTTTGCCGAAAATGTTATGGGCGAGATCTTAGTAGTAATCGGCTAATCAATATTGGTGAAGCTGTCGGAATTATTGCTGCTCAGTCGATTGGTGAACCTGGAACTCAATTAACTATGCGAACTTTTCATACTGGAGGAGTTGATTTATCAAAAGCTTCAAAAATTGAAGTTCGCTCGAAAAAGGGTGGGGTAATTCAGTATGGGCCGAATATGTATCCTCAATTTATTTATAACGAATATGGCGAGTTAATATTTGTAGCTGGACGTGATGGAAAGATTATTGTAACTCATTCAGATGGAAAACAGTCAGTTTATCAAGTTCCTCAGGGTGCAGTGCTTTTTGTTAAGGAAAAAGAACTTGCGGAAGATGATTTGATGTTGTTTACTTATATTAGTAATTTTGAATACTCGGTAGCTGAGCGTGCAGGTCGAGTAATGTATGATGGCATTGATGTTGTAGAAAGTAAAAATTCAACAGGAACGATTTTGGCATATTTGGCGAAAACTGATGGTAATTTAATTGTCATTGATGAAACAAAACAAAAGTCTTTTAGTTATGATGAAAAAGATAAAATGAAAGTTAAGCGTGGTCAGTTGATTCGATCCGATATGGATTTAACGAGTCATGTTAAATCTGATATAACGGGTGTTGTAACAAAAATAGATAAAAAAACTGGGATAATTGTGATTAAGCCAGCAGAAAGTTATCATGTGTTAGCAGGAACTAATTTGTTTGTTGGCGATAATTCAGAGGTTAGTGCTAATCAGATGATTATGAGGCAAGAAATGACTATTTCCGATTCTGGAAGTAAAGCGCGAGATATTGTTTCCGGTTTGCCTCGGGTAGAGGCGCTGTTTGAGGCAAGAGGAGCAAAAAATAAAGCCTTTTTGAGTGAAGTGGATGGGAATGTCGAGTTAGTTGAGAAAGATGGCTTTAAGGTTATTGCGATTATGAGCGATTCTGGTGAGAATGTTGAATATAAAGTTCCTTTGGGTACTCGAATAAAGGTTTTTACTGGAAAAAACATTCGAAAAGGGGATATGTTGACAGAAGGGGTTATTTCGCCTCATGATATTTTACTAACGTTAGGTGTTCAAGCAGCGCAAGAATATTTGCTTGAAGAAGTTCAGAAAGTTTATAGAGGTCAAGGCGTTCATATCAATGATAAACATATTGAGGTTATTTTACGACAAATGAGCCGTCGTGTTAAAATTGTAAATATGGGGGATTCCTCATTTTTACCAGGAGAGTTGATTGATGTAAATGAGTTTGAGAAGGAAACCCGGAAATTGATGATGGAAGGAAAAAATCCAGCTGGTGGAGAACGAGTTTTGTTAGGCATAACAAAAGCTGCCTTAAACACCGAGTCTTTTATTTCAGCTGCTTCTTTTCAAGAAACATCTAAGGTTCTTACTGTAGCAGCAGTTAGTGGAAAAGTTGATGACATGTATGGTCTTAAGGAAAATGTCATCATCGGAAAATTAATGCCTGCGGGAACTGGATATTTTGCAGGAAAAAACATTAAGATTTCGGGATTATCAGCTGCAGTGGTGACAGAAGTAGGAAGCGATGAACACGACGAGGTGTTATTCCTTTGACAAAGATATTACGAGTAGTATATAATTGCCTTTCGGTGTTAAAAAATAGGGCTTTAGGAGTGAATAGTGCCAACGATTAATCAGCTTGTTCGAAAAGGTAGAAAAGATAAAGTTAAGAAGAACAAGGTTCCTGCGTTAAGTGGATGTCCTCAAAAACGCGGAGTTTGTATTCGCGTTTATACAACAACACCTAAAAAACCAAATTCTGCTCTTCGCAAAGTTGCTAGAGTTCGGCTTTCAAATGGCCAAGAAGTTACAAGTTATATTCCAGGAGAAGGTCATAATCTCCAGGAGCACTCTGTGGTTATGATTCGCGGAGGTAGAGTAAAGGATTTGCCGGGTGTAAGATATCATATTATTAGGGGAAGTTTAGATACTTCTGGTGTTGCAAAGCGATCGCAGTCGCGCTCTTTATATGGAGCAAAACGCGAAAAAGCCAAAAAATCGAAATAGAAGGTTAAAAGAGGAATATAATGCCAAGAAAACAAAGAAAGGTTGGACGTGAAATTGGGGCTGATGCAATCTATAATAGTGTATTGGTTAGTAAATTTATAAATAAATTAATGTTGAGTGGGAAAAAGTCTGTAGCTGAAAAGATTGTTTATCAGTCTTTGCAAAATATGGGAGAGTCTTTAAAAGATAGTCCTTTGAAGCTTTATGAGCAGGTTATAAAAAATGTGATGCCTGTTATGGAAGTTAAAAGTCGGCGAATTGGTGGATCTAATTATCAGGTACCAGTTGAGGTTCGTAAAGCACGTAGTGTTTCTTTAGGAATGCGATGGTTGATTGATAATGCACGAAAACGTGCTGGGAAGGGTATGATTGAAAAGTTAAGTAAAGAAATGATTGAGGCGTATAACGGGACAGGCGCATCAGTTAAGAAAAAAGATGATATTCATAAAATGGCTGAAGCAAATCGTGCATTTGCTCATTTTCGATAAACTGGAGCATTGAAGTGGTTAGAGAATATAGTTTAGAAAAAACTAGAAACATTGGGATTGCTGCGCATATTGATGCAGGAAAAACAACTGTGACAGAACGGATTTTATATTATACTGGTGTCACGCATAAGATGGGTGAAGTTCATGATGGTACAGCTATAATGGACTGGATGCCTCAAGAGCAAGAAAGAGGCATTACGATAACATCTGCCGCAACAACTTGTGTTTGGAAAGATTATCGTGTAAATATCATTGATACGCCAGGACACGTTGACTTTACTGTTGAGGTTGAGCGTTCTTTGCGAGTATTAGATGGAATGGTTGCCGTTTTTTGTGCTGTTGGTGCTGTGCAGCCTCAGTCTGAAACTGTTTGGAGACAAGCGGTTAGGTACAAAGTCCAACGTATTGCTTTTGTAAATAAAATGGATAGAGTAGGTGCAGACTTTTTCAAAGTTGTTGATCAAATTATATCTAAACTTAGAGGAAATGCCTTGCCGTTACAATTGCCGATTGGTAAAGAAGATAAATTTATTGGAATTGTAGATCTAGTTGGAATGCAAGGGTATGTTTGGGAAGATGAAACAGGAAGCAAGTTCGAAAAAATTGACGTTCCTGTTGGTTTGTTAGAAAAAGCTAATGAAATGCGTGAAAAGATTATTGAGGTTGCAGCAGAACAGGATGATTTGTTAATGGCAAAATATTTGGATGGAGAGGCTTTATCCGTTGATGAAATTAAAATGGGAATTCGGAAAGCGACTGTTGATGGAAAAATTGTGCCTGTTATTTGTGGTTCTGCTTTCAAGAATAAAGGCGTTCAAGCGTTGCTAGATGCTGTTTTAGATTATCTTCCCTCACCTGTTGATGTAGAAGACGTGAAGGGAATTAATCCGGAGACTGGAGACGAAGATATCCGAAAAACGAGTGATGAAGAGCATTTTTCAGCATTGGCTTTTAAAATTATGACTGATCCGTATGTTGGACGTTTAACTTACTTTCGGGTTTATTCCGGAGTGCTCAAGTCTGGATCGTATGTTTTGAATTCAACCAAGGATAAACGAGAGAGAGTTGGGCGGCTTTTACAAATGCATGCCAACAAAAGAGTTGAAATTGATTGCGTATATGCTGGAGACATCGCTGCTGGTATTGGGTTGAAAGACACTACAACTGGCAATACCCTGTGTATCGATGATTCTCCTATTATTCTTGAATCAATGGATTTTCCTGAACCAGTAATTTCTGTAGCAATTGAACCTAAAACAAAAGGTGATCAGGAAAAAATGTCTGTTGCTTTACAGAAATTATCTGAAGAAGATCCAACATTCAAAGTACATGTGGATCATGAAACAAATCAGGTGATAATGTCAGGGATGGGCGAATTGCATTTGGAAATTCTTGTTGATCGAATGTTACGCGAATTTAAGGTTGAGGCTAATGTTGGTAAGCCTCAGGTGGCTTATCGTGAAACAATCAAGGGAAGCGTTGAACAGGAAAGTAAATTTATACGTCAGACAGGTGGCCGTGGGCAATATGGCCATGTTTGGATAAAAATTGAACCCAATGAAAAAGGTAAAGGTTTTGAGTTTGTTAATGGAGTTGTAGGCGGTGTCATTCCTCGCGAATATATTCCAGCTGTAGAAAAGGGTTTGAGGGAAACATTGGACAGTGGCGTTATTGCAGGTTACCCATTAGTTGATATTAAGGCTACATTATTTGATGGATCGTATCACGAAGTTGATTCATCAGAAATTGCATTTAAAATTGCTGCTTCGATGGCATTAAAAGAAGGCGTTCAACGTGCGAACCCTATAATTTTGGAGCCGATTTTTGATTTAGAAGTTGTTTGTCCAGAAGCAAATATGGGTGATGTGATTGGAGATATTAATAGTCGTCGTGGCCGGATTGAGGGGATGGAGCCTGATGGCGGTGTTCAGAAAGTTAGAGCCAAAGTTCCTCTTTCTGAATTATTTGGTTATGCTACTGATTTACGCAGTCAGACTCAAGGGAGGGGAGACCACACAATGCAGTTTGCTTATTATGACGAGGTACCAAAGCATCTTGCAGAAAGCATTATTAGTAAAAGTAAAGGTGCTTAATTTTTAGTAGAGGAGAAAGATTATGGCTAGGGAAAAATTTGAAAGAACGAAACCGCACGTTAATGTTGGAACCATAGGACATGTAGATCACGGAAAAACTACACTAACTTCGGCTATTACTATGGTGTTGTCAAAAACGGGAAAAGCAAAAGCTATTGCATATGATGCGATTGATAGTGCGCCTGAAGAAAAGGCACGGGGAATTACGATTAATACTGCTCATGTTGAGTATGAGACTGAAAATAGACATTATGCTCATGTTGATTGTCCTGGGCACGCTGATTATGTAAAGAATATGATAACTGGTGCTGCACAAATGGATGGAGCAATTCTTGTTGTTTCTGCAGCAGATGGGCCCATGCCTCAAACGCGTGAACATATTATTTTGGCTAAACAAGTTAATGTTCCATATATTGTCGTTTTTATGAATAAAGTCGATCAGGTTGATGATCCAGAATTATTAGAACTTGTTGAAATGGAGATTAGAGATTTATTAAGCCATAATGGGTTTCCTGGCGATGACATTCCTGTTGTAAAAGGGTCTGCTCTTGCTGCTTCAGAAGGAAAAGCTGAGGGTGAAAAAGCAATATTGGAATTAATGAAGGCCGTAGACGATTACATTCCTACGCCTAAGCGTGATATTGAAAAACCTTTCTTGATGCCAGTGGAGGATGTATTTTCTATCACAGGTAGGGGAACTGTGGGTACTGGTCGTATTGAACGTGGTAAAGTTCGTGTTGGCGACGAAATAGAAGTCGTAGGAATAAATGAAAATAGTAGACTGACAACAGTAACTGGGGTTGAGATGTTCCGGAAGCTTTTGGATGAAGGGTTGGCTGGAGATAATGTAGGTGTTCTTTTAAGAGGAATTGATAAAGATGATTTAGTTCGTGGTATGGTTTTATGCGCAAAAGGCTCAATTAAGCCACATACGAAGATAAATGCACAGGTTTATGTTTTAAAAAAGGAAGAAGGCGGAAGACATACTCCATTTTTTAAGGGTTATCGTCCTCAATTTTATATGCGAACGACAGATGTGACTGGTTCTATTACTTTACCCGATGGTGTGGAAATGGTTATGCCTGGGGATGATATTAATATGTTAATTGAATTGATCATGCCAGTTGCTATTGAAGCAGGTATGAGATTTGCTATTCGGGAAGGTGGACGAACGGTTGGGGCAGGTGTTGTCACCGAAATTATTGCATAGTATAATAAACGAGCATCGTTTAGTGATGTAGGTTATTTGTTTTTAAGGTTTGGGAAATAGAATGAATACAAAAAAAGTAGTTAATAAAAAAGATGGGCAAAGAATTAGGATCAAGTTAAAAGCTTTTGATTGCCGTGTTCTTGATCAATCGAGCGAGAAAATCGTAGGGACTGCTCAACGATCTGGCGCGAAGGTTGTCGGTCCAGTACCGTTGCCTACTGAAAAGAAAGTCTGGACTGTTGTAAAGTCACCGCATGTGCATAAACGTGGTGGTGAGCAGTTTGAGCTTCGGACTCATAAACGTATAATTGAAATAGTTAACCCGCCTGTCTCAGCGATTGATGCGTTAATGCAGCTAGATCTTCCTGCTGGGGTTGATATTGAAATTAAATTGAATTGAAACCCCAGTGAGTAGGGAAAAGTTAGGGAGGCAACATGAACGCAGTTGATTGTGGAATATTGGCGGTAAAAGTTGGGATGACTCAAATTTTCGATAACGAAGGGAATCTGATACCCGTTACTGTTTTGGATGCAGGCTCTAATAAAGTCGTGGCAAAAAAATCAATGGAAGTAGATGGGTATTGTGCTGTTCAGGTTGGGATAGGTTCTAAAAGCCTTAAAAATGAGACGAAGGCAATGAAAACGCATTTAGCAAAGTCGGGAATTGATGGCGGTTTTTATCGAATTAAAGAAATTCGATTAAATGAAGATGAAAATATTAAGATTGGACAATCACTAAGTGTTACTCAGTTTTTGATTGGGGATAAAGTAAATGTACAAGGCGCAACAAAGGGTCGGGGCTTTACCGGCACTGTGAAACGATATGGTTTCACTATCGGGCCGTTGACGCATGGATCAAAAAAACATAGACGAGTTGGATCAATTGGTTCTGGGACGTCTCCTGGAAAGGTTTTTAAAGGCAAAAAAATGCCAGGACATCATGGGAATGTATTTCGTACAGTAATGCGTTTAGCAGTAGTGGGAGTTGACACTGAAAAGAATTTATTGTTTGTGAAAGGTGCGGTACCAGGCGCACCAAAGGGTTTTGTTAGGGTAACAAAATTAAAGGAAATGTAATGGTAAAAGCTGTAATGATTGATATGAAATCGCTGAGCATAAGTAGTTTTGAGTTGAATGGCGATGTTTTTGGTTTAGAGCCGAATAAAAATATTATGCATGAAGCGTATGTTTCTTATATGGCTGGTGGACGACAGGGTAGCGCTTCGACAAAAACAAGAGGCGAAATTCGGGGTGGTGGCAAAAAGCCTTGGAAACAAAAAGGTACTGGACGTGCAAGAGCAGGAACTTCGCGTTCTCCCGTGTGGCGTCATGGGGGGGTAACGTTTGGGCCACGTCCGAGATCGTTTGATATAGTATTAAATCGGAAATTTAAACGATTAGGTTTGAAACATGCGTTATCTAATAAGGTTGAACATATTTTTGTTTTGGATAATGTAGTATTGGAAGGTAAAACAAAAGAAATCATGAAGGTTGTTGGAGCACTTGATCAAAACTCTAAGACTTTAGTTGTTTCTAATTCGAATTTATTTTTGCATCGGGCTATTCGTAATATTCAAGGTTTTAAGCAATCAAGTGTTGCCGGATTGAATGTTGTTGATTTGACAAATTATGAAAATATTTGGTTTGAAAAAAGTTCGTTAATTGAATTAGAGGAGAGATTGAAATGAAAGGTATTAAATCGTCTATTTTAAGACCTTTAATTACAGAAAAATCTTCGAAATGTATGGCAGAAGGAAAGTATGTTTTTAAAGTTTGTGTAGACGTTAATAAAATTGAGATAAGGAAAGAGATTGAAAAGTTATTTCAAGTAACTATAATTGATGTAAATACAATGCGTTGTGAGGGAAAGTTTAGGCGTCAGGGACGTAGATTAGGTAAGCAATCAGACTGGAAAAAAGTGATAGTTTCACTTAAAGAGGGCGACAAAATTGGTTTTTTTGAAAGTATTACTTAGGGAGATATTGAATTTATGGGAATAAAATTATTGAAACCAACATCGAATGGTGTACGGAATATGTCGGTAAGTTCATTTGATGAAATTACTGAGCAAATTAATCTTCCTAATTTGATGGTTCGTTTAAAAAAGAATGCTGGACGAAACAACCAGGGGCGAATTACAGTTCGGCACCGTGGAGGTGGATGTAAGAGATTTTACAGAATGGTTGATTTCAAGAGATTAAAGGAAAATGTTGAGGCTAAAGTAGTAGCTGTAATGTATGATCCCAATCGATCAGCTCGAATTGCACTTATTCATTATATGGACGGTGAGAAATCCTATATTTTGGCACCGGATCAGATTAGTATTGGGCAGATTGTCATGTCCGGTGAAAAGGCTGAAATCAAGGTAGGTAATTGTTTGAAGTTAAAATATATTCCTGTTGGAACAATAATTCATAATATTGAAATGCATCCGAATAGGGGTGGGCAAATAGGGCGGAGTGCAGGAACCTCGATTCAATTTTTGGCAAAGGACGACAAAAATGCAACTTTAAAAATGCCGTCTGGTGAAATTCGGATTGTTAATTCGGATTGTCGAGCTACTATTGGCGCTATTGGAAATTCCGATCAACAAAATGTGAAAATCGGGAAAGCCGGTCGTAATAGACATTTAGGTATTAGGCCTACAGTACGTGGTTCTGCTATGAATGCTTGTGATCATCCACATGGTGGTGGAGAAGGCAAAGCACCTATTGGACATGCAGGTCCAATGTCGCCAACGGGAAAGCCGACATTAGGTTATAAAACGCGTAAAGATAAAAAGCCTTCATGGAAGTTTATTATAAAACGTAGGGATAAATAAGGAAGGAATATTATGTCGCGTTCTACAAAAAAAGGTCCGTTCATAGATGATTATTTGTTTAAAAAAGTTTTGAAAGCGAAAGAAAACGGCGATAAAAAATTGATTAAAACATGGTCGAGGCGATCTACCGTTTTTCCTGAAATGATTGGTTTAACGTTTGCAGTTCACAATGGAAGAAAACATATTCCAATTTTTATTTCCGATAACATGATCGGGCATAAATTGGGAGAGTTTTCTCATACACGGACATATCGTGGCCACAAAAAGAAAGATTAACGAGGGATAGAATATGCAAGCTCAGGCGAAATTTATACGAATATCGGCGAAGAAGGCTAATCGGGTTTTAAAGTTAGTTAATAAGATGGATGTAACGTCAGCATTAACTTTACTGAAATTGCTTCCCCACAATGGGGCAAGAATCGTAGCTAGTGTTGTAATGTCTGCAGTAAAAAATGCTGAAAATAACAATAGAATGGACGTAAAAAATTTGTTTATCAAGGACGCCTATTCTGGTCCTTGTGGAATTTTGAAACGGTTTCACCCCATGAGTAGAGGTAGAGCTGGGGCAATAGAGAAACGTTTAAGTCATATAACCATTAAGGTGAGCGAGAAAGGATCTGTATAATGGGACAAAAAGTTCATCCAACTGGGATTCGGTTAGGTATTAATCGGGATTATTTAAGCACTTGGTTTCATAATAAGAAGTATGCAAAGTATGTTTATAATGATTTTCAGTTACGAAATGCGGTTAAAGTGCTTGTAGCTAGGGCTGGAGTATCTAAGGTTATTATTAAACGTCGTTCAGAACAAATTGAGATTCTTATCTATGCTGCTCGTCCTGGCATAATAATTGGAAAAGGTGGTTCTGAAATTGATAAGATTAAAATGCAATTGCAGAAGATTGCGCAGCATCGAATTCAGTTAAATATACATGAGGAAAAAAATATTGATCAGTCTGCTGCTATTTTGGGTGATGGAATTGCAAGACAGTTAGAAAAGCGAATTGCTTTCAGACGTGCAATGAAGCAGACTATAGCGAGAGCTCAAAAGAGTGGCGCAAAAGGGATTAAAATTCAGTGTAGCGGTCGGTTAGGCGGAGTTGAGATTGCGCGGCGAGAGTGGTATAGGGAAGGTCGTGTACCTTTGCAGACTTTTCGTGCAAATATTGACTATTCTTTCACTGAGGCGAATACTGTTTATGGAAAAATTGGAGTTAAAGTTTGGGTTTATCTTGGGGACTTAGTATCGTTAAAACGTGAAGATGAAATAGTGGAGGGGTCGTAGTCGTGTTATTACCTAAAAAAACAAAATTTCGACGACATCATAGAGGTAGACGAAGAGGTGAAGCTTCAAGAGGCGTGACTCTTGAATTTGGCGATTTTGGACTTCAGAGTTTAGAAAATGTATGGGTTACTAGTCGGCAAATTGAATCTGCTAGACGGGCAATGACACGTTACATTAAGCGCGGTGGCAAAGTTTGGATTCGAATATTTCCTGATAAGCCTGTAACTAAACAGCCAGCAGAAACTAGAATGGGCAAAGGTAAGGGTGCGCCAGAATTTTGGGTGGCGGTTGTGAGAAGGGGTTGTATTTTGTTTGAAATTGCTGGTGTAACGGATGATGTTGCACAAGAGGCAATTAGGTTGGCTTCGCATAAGTTGCCAATGAAAACACGATTTATAGAAAGGACAGAGGTCTAAAATATGAAATATTCTGAAATTGTGAAGTTAAGCGATTTAGAACGGAATGAAAAATTAATAGAGTTAAAAGCAGGGATTGTTAATAATAAGTTTAGTCTTTTATCAAAACAGAGTAAAAAAGTGCACGTAGTCAGAGAAATGCGTCGTGATATTGCGCGTATTTTGACGGCTTCTAATCAGAATGTTGGTTATTAAGGAGCGTAATATTGAGAAATTCATTTCGTAAAGAGCAAATCGGTATAGTTACTAAAGATAAAGAACAAAAAACGATTGTAGTAGAAGTTAAGAAAAAAATTATACATTCGTTATATAAAAAAGTCGTTAAAAAATGGTATCATTTTCATGCTCATGATGAAAACAATGAAGCGAAAATCGGAGATAAAGTTTTGATAATGGAAACTAGGCCTTTAAGTAAATTAAAGAGATGGCGGCTAGTTCAAGTGATTGAAAAAGGGATTGATTAATTTTATGATACAAACAGAAACACGCTTACAAGTAGCTGATAATTCCGGTGCAAAAGAAATTTTATGCATTCATGTTATGGGCGGGTCTAAACGACGTTATGGTGGAGTAGGAGATGTTATTATTGGTTGTGTAAAAAAGGCTTCTCCGAATATGGCAGTCAAAAAGGGAGACGTTATTCGTGCAGTTATAGTTAGAACGACAAAGCAAGTATCGCGAAGGGATGGATCACTTGTTCGGTTTGATGATAACGCAGCCGTTATTATCGATGATAAAGGTAATCCAAAGGGTAGTCGTGTTTTCGGCGCTGTTGCAAGGGAACTGCGGGATAAAAATTTTATGAAAATTATTTCCTTAGCTCCCGAAGTGGTTTAAGTGGAGGAGAACTAATTAAATGAAAAAGTTGAAACAAAAAGATGAGGTTGTGGTTCAATCGGGAAAGGATAGAGGAAAGCGTTCTATTGTCAATAAAATTGATTATGAAAGAAAACGGGTGATCGTTGAAAATGTTAATATTGTAAAGCGGCATTCTAAGCCATCAAATGGTTCTGTTGGTGGAATTATTGAAAAGCCTGGGTATATCGATATTTCAAAAGTTTTGGTTTTTTGTAAAAAGTGTAAAAAAGGTGTTAAAACGTCGATACGGGTTTTGAGTGATAAAAAAAAGGTTAGGGCTTGTAAAGTTTGTAACGAAACAATAATGTAAGGAGAAATTGTGTGGAGCCGATTTATTTAAAGAAAAAATATAATAGTGAAGTACGTTTAAAAATGACAGAAATGTTTGGGTATAAAAATCCCAATGAAGTTCCGAAATTAATTAAAATTGTCATTAATCGTGGTATTGGAGAAGCTTTAAGTAATTCTAAAGCTGTCGAAAATTCTGTAGAAGAATTTTCTTTAATTACTGGGCAAAAGCCGATTGTCACAAAAGCAAAAAAGTCAATAGCTGGATTTAAGTTAAGAGAAGGTTTGGCGATTGGTTGTATGGTTACATTACGCGGTCAGCGTATGTATGATTTTTTGAGTAAGCTAATTTCTTTGTCTTTACCAAAAGTTCGCGATTTTCGAGGGATTCCAAACAAATCTTTTGATGGTCGAGGAAATTATTCGATGGGTATACGCGAACAATTAATATTTCCAGAAATTAATTTTGATAAAGTTGATAAAGTCAGGGGAATGGATGTAACGATTTGTACAACGGCTAAAACTGACGACGAGTCTCGGGCTTTATTGACTTTTTTGGGAATGCCGTTAAGAAAGTAAGGAGTAATAGACGTGGCCAAGATATCTATGATTGTTAAAAACCGACGCAAAGTAAGTCATCCAATCCAGCATAGGAATAGATGTAATATATGTGGGCGTCCTCGGGCTTACATAAGGAAATTCGGATTATGTCGATTATGTTTTAGAAAAATGGCGCACGAGGGTTTGCTTCCTGGCGTCCGTAAGGCAAGCTGGTAAGGAGTAAATTAATGACTAGTACAGATCCAATAGCTGATATGTTGTGTATGATTAAAAATGGAGTTGCTGTAAAGCATGAGTTCATTGAAACTCCTTATTCGAAATTAAAGTTGGATATTGTAAAGGTTTTGAAGGAAGAAGGTTATATTAAGAAATATGAGGTTATAAACCGAACGAATGATATCAAGGATATTAGAGTGATTTTGAAATATACTAAAGAGGGGCAGTCTGTTATTTCTGAAATTCGACGTGTCAGTAAACCTGGTAAAAGAATTTATGTCCCGAAGGCTAGAATTCCAAAAATTCAAAATGGATTTGGAATTTCGATTATGTCAACAAATGAAGGTGTTATAACGGGGAAACAAGCTCGCAAATCA
>CAYUBI010000004.1:0-19675 GCA_964443005.1 uncultured Candidatus Marinamargulisbacteria bacterium | reverse complement strand
GAGTTTTTGGCGTTTGTTTATTAAGTTTTTTCAAATAAGGAAAATGTGATGTCAAAGGTAGGCAACAAGATTATTAGTATTCCAGTTGGTGTAGATGTGGCTCGCGACGGGGAATTTATTACTGTTAAGGGAGTTAACGGAGTATTGCGTCAATGTATGAATCATGATGCTATTACCATTGAAATGGATGACAAAAATGTAAAACTTTCACGTACGAGAGAAGATAAACTATCAAAGTCGATTCATGGATTATATCGAATGATTTTATATAATATGGTTGTAGGGGTTAGTCAGGGGTTTGAGCGAAAACTAGAGTTAATAGGTGTAGGGTATCGTGTACAAAAAGATGGAAATGGATTAAATTTGCAGTTAGGTTTTTCTCATAATGTAAAGTTTGTTGGCATAGATGGTATCTCTTTTGAGATTTCTGGAGATACGAAAATCTCGGTTAAGGGTATTAACAAAGAGTTAGTTGGACAGGTCGCTGCAAATATTAGACGTATTCGTTGTCCGGAAGTTTATAAAGGAAAAGGTGTTCGGTATTTTGGAGAAAAGATTAAATTAAAAGCTGGAAAATCTGGAAAGGGCAAAGGAAAATAAAAGAGGTCTTATATGAGTAAACGAAAAAGAAAAAAGAACATTTTTGGAGAGAGCGAAAGACCGCGATTGTGTGTAAATAAAAGCATTCGGCATTTTAATGCTCAAATTATAGATGATGATTTGGGGGTAACTTTGATTGGGCTTTCGACTAAAGGGTTCGGTGATTTATCAGGGAATAAGGATGGTGCAATTGAATTAGGCAAATTAATTGCAGTGAAAGCTCTTGAAAAAGGGATTGTGAAAGTTAAATTCGATAGAAGGACTTATATTTATCATGGACGAATTAAGGCGTTCGCAGATTCGGCTCGCGAACATGGTTTAGTTTTTTAAAACGGGAGTTACTAGGATGGAAATAGGCAAATCCGGACATAACAGAGATGTAGACGGAATAATTGAAAAAGTAATCCAGATTAATCGGGTAAACAAGGTGACTAAAGGTGGAAAACGTTTGGCTTTTCGTGCTGCTGTTGTAGTTGGTAATAATTCGGGTCAGGTTATGATCGGGTTAGGTAAATCAACTGAGGTTCCTGCAGCTATTAAAAAAGCAATTGAGAGAGGGCGGAAACATTTACAACACGTTACTATTGTTAATAATACGATATCACATGAAGTTATTGGTCAATTCGGTGGAAGTAGAGTGTTATTGCGTCCAGCAAAAGAGGGGACTGGCGTAATCGCTGGCGGTGCAGTTCGTATAGTATTAGAGTTAGCCGGAATCCATAATGTAGTGGCTAAATCTTTAGGTGCAGCATCAAAAATCAACAATGCTTTTGCAGTGATAAATGCGTTAAGTAAACTGCGTACAGGCGAAGAAATATTTGCACTTCGGGATAAGAAATTTGAAGCAAAGAGAGGATTAGATGTATAATGTTTAATCAAACTGATTTGAGACCTTTTAAGGGTGCGAAGAAACAACGACGAATTGTTGGGCGTGGAGAGAGTTCAGGACATGGGAAAACATGTGGTAGGGGTATGAATGGTCAAAATTGTAGGTCTGGCGGTGGTACGCGGCCTGGTTTTGAAGGTGGTCAGATGCCGATTTACAAACGATTACCTAAACTCAGGGGATTCACCAATTTATTTAAAACCGAATTTGCTATTATTAATGTATCTGATTTGAATCAGTGGTCAAATGAAAAACTAATTAATATTGAATTTTTGAAAGAAAAGAATTTAGTAAAAAAAAGCATTTTGCAATTGAAAGTTTTAGGACTTGGCGATTGTAAAACAAAAGTGAATATCGAAGCGCATAAATTTTCTAAGTCTGCTGGACTAAAAATTGTTGAAGCCGGTGGAACATTTAAGCAGATATCTCTTGGCCAGTAGTTTTGCTGGGGCATTAAAAATTGATCTCCTAAGGAAAAAAGTTTTTTTTACATTGGGCATTCTGGTTTTGTATCGTTTAGGTGCTCAAATTGTTATTCCAGGAGTTGATGCTGCTAAGTTGTCAACGTTATTTGGAAATAGCGGATTTTTAGGTTTTGTAAACTTGTTTTCTGGTGGAGCTTTGAGCAGTTTTTCTATTTTTGCATTGGGGATAATTCCATATATTAATGCCTCCATTATTATGCAGCTCTTAACTTTTATTTATCCTTCGCTTAAGGAAATGCAGCAGGAAGGGGAAAGTGGGCGAAAAAAGATTCAACAGTATATTCGATACTTGACCATTTGTCTCGCAGTTGTTCAGGCTTTTGCAATGTCTTTTGGTTTAAAAGCAATGTTGGTTCCAGGGACATCTTTTGGTTTTTTTGTTGTGTCTGCAACAGTGTCATTAGTCGCAGGCTCAGCTTTAATAATGTGGCTTTCTGAATTGATCACTGAAAACGGGGTTGGTAATGGTGCAAGTATTGTCATTTTTGTAGGAATCATTTCCCAGATGCCGCGTTATATCGGCGATACCATTACATTGGTTAAGGGTGGTACGTCTGTAATTAGTATTGTTGTTTTGGTTCTTCTTTTGTTAGCGGTGATTTTGGGTATTATTTTTGTTCAGGAAGCCCAACGTAATATTCCCGTTCAGTATGCAAAGCGTATGGTAGGACGAAAAATGTATAGTGGTCAAAATACTTATATTCCGATGAAAATAAATCAGGGAGGTGTTATCCCGATTATTTTTGCTTCCTCTGTTCTTGCGTTTCCTATGACCTTAACTCAAATATTTCCCCAAGTCAAAATTATTAATGTCTTTTTTTCTCCGGGAAGTCCGGTTTATTTGGGCTGTTTTGCTTTGCTCATTTTCTTTTTTACTTATTTTTATACTGCTATCACTTTTAATCCTGAAGACATAGCTGATAATATCAAAAAGTATGGGGGATTCATTTTGGGAGTGCGGCCTGGTAAGCAGACCGCTGATTATCTTGATCGAGTAATTAGTCGTTTAACATTTATCGGTGCAATTTTCTTGTCTATTATTGCTATTATGCCGATGGTTGCTTCTAGTCTTACTCATGTTACGAGTTTTGTTGGGCTTGGGGGAACGGCTCTGTTAATTATTGTTGGTGTTGCCATTGACATCACTCGTCAGATTCAAAATATTTTGGTATCTCATAAATATGAAGGGGTTATTTTATGAAAAAGAAGATTTTGTTAATAGGTGCACCTGGATCTGGAAAAGGAACGCAAGCGAAACTTATTGTAAAACAGTTTGGTTTCGCTCATTTAGCGACTGGTGATATTTTGAGAAAAGCAATTAATGATGGATCGAGTTTCGGCTTGGATGCAAAGCGTTATATGGATAAGGGCGATTTGGTTCCTGATTCTGTTGTAAACAGTATTGTTGCTGATCAGTTATTAACAATATCTAGTGATTTTGGATTTATTTTAGATGGATTTCCTCGTACAATGAATCAAGCTCTGTTTCTTAATGAAAAAGGCATTGATTTTGATCGCGTGATTTATCTTAATGTTCCTTTATCGTCTATTCTTTTGCGCATGGCTGGACGATTGGTTTGTACGAAATGTGGGGCTTCTTTTCATAAAGAGAATCATCCGCCTTTAGCAGAAATGGTTTGTGATTTATGTGGCGACTTGCTTGTCGTTCGAAATGATGATAACCCTGAAACCGTAAAAGATCGATATGATTCTTATATGAAAAATACCTTTCCTTTAATTAATTTTTATAAGGATGCTGGTAGTTTAATTGAGATCGATGGTAGCGATAGTATGAATGGAATTAGTACCCAAATTGAACACGCGTTACAATAGGCCTGCTTTTGTTTTTGAGTTGCTTAAAAGGCAATAATCTGTTAAAATAACACGGTGCAGCGTGGTTTTAATAGGGAAATAATTATGGCAAAACAAGATGTGATTGAAGTTGAGGGTAAGGTTTTGGAAGCGTTGCCAAATGCAACGTTTAAAATTGAGTTAGATACTGGGCAGGTGTTGTTGTCGCATGTATCTGGAAAGATTCGTAAGAATTTTATTCGAATTTTAATGGGGGATCGGGTTAAGGTGGAATTATCGCCTTATGATTTGACAAAAGGCAGAATAACCTATCGTTTAAAATAGAGGAGTTATAAGGTGAAAGTTCGCGCATCAGTAAAGTCTATTTGTCCGAAATGTAAAGTGATTAGGCGACATGGTAATGTTTTGGTAATATGTGAAAATAAAAAACATAAACAACGTCAGGGGTAAACGGAGTAAACTATGGTTAGAGTAGCTGGGATTGATCTTCCAAGAAACAAGAGGGTTGAGTTTGCGTTACCATATATATATGGGGTCGGTCTTACGTTGAGTCGTAAGATTTTAAAACAAGCTGATATTGATTTTGGTATGAAGTCCGATGATTTATCTGAATCGGATGTTGTTCGATTACGAGAGATTTTGAATCAGTATAAAATTGAAGGTGATTTACGAAAAGATATCGCGTTGAATATAAAGCGGTTAATTGAGATTGGTTCTTATCGGGGGCTGCGGCATAAGAAGAGTTTGCCTTGTAGAGGTCAACGAACAAAAACAAATGCTCGGACTAGGCGTGGGTCAAAAAAGACTGTCGCTGGTAAAAAGAAGTAGGGAGTAACTGATGGCAACGATTCAGGCAAGTAAATCAAAAGTTAAAAAGAAGAAGGTTGTGCGTGTTATTACGCATGGTGTGGCTCATATAAAGTCAAATTTTAACAATACCATAATTACTATCGCAGATGTGAAGGGTAATGTTGTGGCGTGGGCTAGTTCTGGGATTGTTGGTTTTAAGGGATCTAAGAAAAGTACGCCTTTTGCAGCTCAGTCTGCAGCTGAAGCTTGTGCCTTAAAAGCAAAAGAGCATGGCATGGCTGAAATTGATGTTTTTGTAAAAGGGCCTGGTGCTGGTAGGGAAACAGCAATTCGGGCAATTCAGGCTGCTGGTATTGAAGTGATGTCGATTAAAGATGTGACGCCGATTCCTCATAATGGATGTCGTCCGCGAAAAAGACGTCGCGTATAAATGAAAGGAGATTTCTGAAATGGGTCGTTATTGTGGACCATCATGTAAGTTATGCAGGCGCGAAGGTGTTAAGTTGTTCCTTAAAGGAAGTCGTTGTGCTAGTGTGAAATGTTCTTTGACTCGGCGAAATTATGCTCCGGGTCAGCATGGAGCTTTAAATAAGAAAAAAACATCCGAGTATGGTTTGAGGTTACGCGAAAAGCAGAAGGCGCGACGCTTTTATGGACTTGGTGAAGGGCAGTTTCGTAGGTTTTTTGACATAGCAGCCAAAAAGAAAGGAATTACGGGTTTGAATTTCCTCGAATTGCTGGAAATGAGATTAGATAATGTTATATTTTTGGCGTCGCTGGGAAAATCACGTGCAGAAGCTCGTTTATTGGTAAGACATAATCATTTTCTTGTGAATAACAGAAGAGTAAACATTCCATCATATTTAGTGAAAATTAACGACGTTATCGGGGTTAGTCCGTTATCTAAGGCTTTATTTGAGGTTCCGTTAAAGGAGGCTAATGGTTTAAGCCTTAAGTCATGGATAAAATTCAATGAAATTGACGAACAGTTTATTGTTTTAGGTAAGCCGAAACGTGAAGAAATGGATGTTCCAATTAATGAGCAATTTGTAGTCGAGTATTATTCCCAATAGAGGAGGAGAAGAAGCGTGACCGTTCTAAATACTAAAGCATTGAATACATGGGTAAAAATTGATGAAACAAAAACATATGGAAAATTTGTTGCCGAGCCTCTTGCAAAAGGATATGGCGTTACTTTAGGGAATTCATTAAGGCGCATATTGTTGTCATCATTGACTGGCGCAGCGATAACATCCGTAAAAATTGAGGGCGTTGACCATGAATTTACAGCCATAGAAGGTATTAATGAAGATATTCTGGACATTATTTTGAATCTGAAGGGCATTGTTTTCAAGCTGCACTCTGTCGAAAAGAAGATTGTTCATATTCGGGCTGATAAGCGCGGTGCTGTAACTGCTGAAAACATTATTTTTGATAGTGAAGTTGAAGTTTTGAATAAAGATCATTATTTGGCTACTATTAGTGGAAATACGAAATTGGATGTGGTTCTTACATTAGAAAATGGCGTTGGTTTTCAGCTGCTCGAGAGGAGTAACGAGACTCCGATTGGGACGTTGCCTATGGACGCTAATTTTAATCCGATTGTAAAAGTTAATCATACTGTAGAAGACACTCGCGTTGGAAAGCATACAGATTTAGATCGGCTTGTTTTAGAAGTGTGGACAAATGGCGCGATTTCTCCGAGTGAAGCTGTTAGTAAAGCAGCTGTTATTTTAATCAACAGCTTTAAGTTGTTCACTAATGAGGTTGAAGAAAAAAAAGAAGAAGGGTTAGCTGTTGTTATTGAAGAAATTAAACCTAACGCCGGATTAGATTTAGCAATTGAAGATCTGGAGTTGTCTGCGCGATCATCAAATTGTTTACGTAAAGCTGGGATTCATAGCGTAGCCGAATTAGTAAAAAAACCGATGAGAGATTTGATGCAAATTAAGAATTTTGGTCGAAAATCAGCTGATGAAATTAATGAAAAGTTATCAAAATATAGTTTGAAACTAAAAGAGAATTAGTGAGGGTATATCGTGAGACATCGTAAAGGAAATTCAAAACTTGGTTTGCCGACTGATCAGCGAATGGCATTGCTTAAAAATGGGGCGTTGTCTTTGTTACAGCTTGGTCATATTGAAACAACGAAAACTAGGGCCCATCAGATTGCCCGATTAACTGAAAAATTGATTACGTTCGGAAAAGAAGACACTGTGCATGCACGACGAAAGGTATATCGGTTTATTCCAGATCGGTCTGTGATTAAATCAATCTTTTCTGATATCGCACCTAAATATAAAGGTGTTTCTGGTGGGTATACTAGGATTACTTCTATTGGTTTTCGTCGGGGTGATGCTGCACCGATTGTTTTGCTTGAATTACGTTAAATCGCGTCTTTTATAAGGCTATTTTATCGTATGATGGTACAGATTATGCTGGATTTCAGAGTCAGCGAGGCTCTGGGAAGACTATACAGCAGGAGATTGAAAAATGTCTACAATATGTGTATAAGCAGGCAATAAAGATTGTCTGTGCTGGTCGAACGGATACTGGAGTTCATGCTTTAGGGCAGGTTTTTCATTTTTGTGCGTTTCCAGTAATTCCTTGTAATAGAATTTTGAGTGTAGTAAATCGAAGGCTTCCTTCTGACATTGTTATTCGGCATATTGATATTGTAGATTTGGCATTTCATGCTCGATTTTCTGCGAAAGAGCGGGTATATTGTTATCGACTGTTTGTCTCGTCAGATACCGATCCTTTTTTGGAGAGGTATGCTCTTCGGATTAGAGCGCCGTTAGATAGGGCAAAAATTAATCAGTTTTGTTCGATTATGGAGGGATGTCATGATTTTGCAACATTTGCAAAGTGCGGTTCTTCGGTGAAGTCGACTGAGCGAGAAATTTTCTCTATGCAATGTAATGATTTTCATTTCGTTTCAATGGTTAGTGATTATTTTGGCTATGAAATCTCTATTCGAGCGAATGGCTTTTTGTATGGAATGGTTCGTAGTATAATAAGCACAGCGTTGTTGTTTGCGGATAATAGGTTCTGTGCAAATGAGGTTTCTAATATGCTTTTGTATAATTGTCGAAATCGTTTAGGCAAACCAGTTAGTGCTTGTGGGTTATATTTAGTAGAAGTGAGATATTAAGGAGTAATGTATGAGGAATCGCTTTGATACGCTATCTGTTACAAGTGAATATATTAATCATGATTGGGTTCATATTAATGCGGAAGGAAAAACGTTGGGACGTCTTGCTAGTGGAATTGTTAATGTATTACGTGGCAAAGGAAAAGCTATTTTTCAGCCAAATATGAATATTGGTGATTATGTAGTTGTGACAAATGTCGATAAAATAAGGGTTACTGGCAAAAAATTTACCGATAAAATTTATTATGCTTATACTGGATATCCCGGAAATCTTAAATCTGTTCCATATAAAGATATGTTTCAAAAACATCCGGATCGTGTTCTAAAACTTGCCGTAGGTGGGATGTTGCCTCATGGACGCTTAGGTAGAGAATTGCTTGGTAAATTAAAAATTTACGCTGGAGCAGATCATCCTCATTTAGCGCAGCAACCCACCACAATTGAAATTTAAGGGAGGATCATAGAAGAATGGTCAAAGTTAAACAGGATGAAAAAGTTGTAATATCTAAGTATTATGGAACTGGGCGGCGTAAAACGTCTGTTGCGCGTGTTTGGATTGCGCAGGGTAAGGGCGATGTTATTGTGAATTCGGTTAAAGCTGACGATTATTTATGTCGGGATGTATTATTGTTCGTTGTAAAAAAGCCTTTTTTAGTAACTGATACCTTGAATCAGTTTGATGTTATGTGTACAACTAAGGGCGGCGGGTTGAGTGGACAAGCAGGTGCGATATCACATGGAATTTCGCGTGCATTGGTTAAATTAAGTGATGATTTTAAGGATAAGCTGAAAAAGGCCGGTTTATTAACAAGAGATGATCGTATGAAAGAGCGAAAAAAGTATGGCTGTCGTCGTGCTCGTAAGAAAACTCAATATAGGAAACGATAAATATGACTTATAAGATTTTGGTAAGTGATAAGCTTGATGAAAGTGGGCTTGTTAAATTAAGAAATCAGTTTATTGTTGATATTAAAACTGGGCTTTCTGAAGATGAATTGGTTAAAATTATACCGGAATATCATGGTTTGTTAATACGGAGTCAAACTACGGTTACTGCGAGAATTATTGATGCTGCGAATCAGCTAAAAATTATCGGACGTGCTGGTGTTGGAGTTGACAATGTCGATCTTGATGCTGCTACTCGAAAAGGTATTATTGTTGTGAATTCACCCGAGGGTAATACGATTGCTGCAGCAGAGCATAGTTTTGCGTTGTTGCTGGCATTAGCGCGAAAGATTCCTTTTGCGCATATGAGTTTAGGGAGTCATGAATGGGATAGAAATAGGTTCACTGGTGTGGAGTTATATAATAAGATCCTTGGCGTTGTTGGGTTAGGCAAAATTGGGCAGAGAGTTGCTAGTTACGGTAAAGCTTTTGGAATGAAGGTTGTCGGGTTTGATCCGTTTGTTTCTCATGAGTTTGCAGAAAAAATGGAAATCGAGCTTCTTGGTTTTGAGGATTTGCTTAAATGTTGTGATTTTTTGACACTGCATGTTCCTAAAACTAAAGATACTACTAAAATGATTAATTCCGAAAATCTAAGTATTATGAAAAAAACGTGTCGTATTGTGAACTGCGCGCGTGGCGGTGTTATTGACGAAATGGCTTTGAAAATTGCCTTAGAAAGTTGCCTTATTGCTGGGGCAGCGGTTGATGTTTTTGATAAGGAACCTGCAGCTGATAGTCTGTTGATAGGGACGAAAAATTTGATTTTGACCCCGCATTTAGGTGCAGCAACTGAGGAAGCACAGATTAATGTAGCAATAGATGTAGCGGATCAGGTTTTTGAGGTTTTAAACGGTCGGGAAGCATCGTCAGCTGTGAATATTCCGTCCATGAAGCCTGCAATGGTTGAGCCCGTAAAGGGTTTTTTAACGTTGTCTGAAAAATTAGGAAGTTTAGTTGGCCAAATTATTGATGGCGGCATCATGAGTATCAAAATTAGTTATCACGGTGAGGTTGCGGATAAAACAACGGATTCTCTTACTACAGCTGTTTTGAAGGGGTTGCTAAGTACTGTCGTCGTTGAATCGGTTAATTATGTAAATGCTGCCATTTTAGCTAAAGCGCGATCAATCAAAGTTATTGAACAGAAAGTTAATGAACATTGTGATTACAAAAGTTTGATTACGATAGAAGTTACAAGTGAAAAAGAAACACGAAAAATCTCTGGTGCTGTTTTAGGTGATTATGGAGATATGGTTGTTGAATTGGATGGTATTAAAGTGAATACTGTTCCCTCAGGTTATATTTTGATTGTTCCTAATGAAGACAGCCCTGGTGTGATAGGAACCGTTGGGACAATTTTAGGGAAGTATAAAGTGAATATCAATCGGATGGAAGTGGGTCGTCGAGAAGGTAAGATAAAACATGCGATTATGGTAATCAATGTAGATAGTGATATACCTGCTGCAGTTTTAACTGAAATTAGTATGGAATCAAAAATTATAGGAAAAGCTAAGTTGGTTAAGCTTTAAATTGAAGTTAAGTTGAAAACGAGTTTATTGTTTATTTTGTTTATAAATTTTGTGATTCGCCAGTAATTGGCAGTTGTTAAAAATATTGAATTTGATACAGGATTCGGAATATACTTACAGCTTTGGAATTTGTTATATTTGTTGTTTTGTGGTATTTTTTTAATATCCGAATATAAAATTCCAAAATTTTCTTGTTTAGCTGCATACTTAATATAGTTGATACTTTGGTCTTCAAAACCTGACACTCCAAAAGAATGGTGTTGGGGTATGAGCCAAATATATGCATGAAATTTTTTTGCGAAATCGTGTAGATCTGATAATTCATGAACGTTAGTTCGTGTAAGCGCGAATATGAGTACTGTTTTTTTTGCCTGTTTGTTCAATTCAATTAAATTTTCTATTATTTTGTCATAACTAGCTGATCCCGTTAAATCATTGTGAGAATCTTTATTCATAGATGCTAAATAATGAATAATTCTAACATTTGATTTCTTCCATATTGTTGGGTTTGTGTTTGATAATATGCAATTATAATTTACAATCCAATGCCTTGCATAAGGGTATTGATTAATTTCCCCTATTAAATCAGTTTTTAGTAATGGTTCTCCACCAAAATATATATGGTTTTTTGCTGAAGGAACGAATTGATTATTTTTTAATAAATTCTCTTTTTGATAGGGACATTCTAGGCATTCATATACACAGCTTTTTTCTAGTTCATGTATGGAAATGTTATGGAACCCGGTGATAATCTTTGACTTATATTTCGCGAGTCGATGTGAAGTTATCGTCACGCTTGACTGCATTGAATAGTGCGTTTATAAGTAGTAGCGCTCCTAGGATAATAAAAACGGTTTGCGTAGAAAAACGATCAGCTAAGTACCCACAGATAATCACTGGTAATGTAAAGGCAAATGAGACAATCATGTTTTGGATACCAAAAATTCGCCCGCGTAATGGACGTGGCGTAATTTCCTGGAGCATTGTTTGTGCAGGAATCGTAATAAATGCATTGCTTAAACCTAGGATAAAAATTAGAAAAAAAGCAACAAAAGAGTTTGTATTGATTGCTAAGGCAATTAAACTGCAACCAGTTAAGGCAAATCCAATAAGTATTGTAGCTTTTCGTGGAAGGTGTGCGTATTGGTGAAGAATATATATGCCAAACCCCATACCAACACCAGCTAAGGAAACAATAAACCCAAAATAATGATAATGAATTCGAATGATTTGCGTTACAAAATTTATGCTTAATTCGCCTAAAATTGCTATTACTGAGGAAGCCCATAAAAGTTGAAGTAAACCAAACCTCACATTTTTCTTTCGCATGAGAAATCCAAAACCAAGTTTAAGATCCTTGATTATTTGATTATAACCGGTATTTGTTAGTGTGGTTTCATTAACATGAATGATAAGTGAAAAACCTGCTGCCAAAAAGTATAGTCCGCCATTAATTAAAAAAACAGTTTGTGCTGAGAATTCTAATATTTCGAAAATCGATACAATTGCAAATCCAGCAATTGTAGAACCTGCCCAGGTACTCATAAATAGCGAATTCGCTGTTAGTAGGTTTTTCTTTTTTACAATTAAGGCGATTGTTGTTGTTTCTGCTGGAATAAAAAATTGAGAGATTGTAAAAATAAAGAAACTGATTATAAATAAAAGTACAAGCGAATTTGATAATGCGGGAATCAATACTAGTAACAAAATAAGTATGCCGCGTAGTATATTTGAAATAGTTAATACATATTTTTTTTTAATACGATCAACATAAACACCAGCAATTGATCCAAAGATTACTGCACTTAACCCAAAGGAAAATAATGGTAATGCAGTAGCTAAAATTGTGTTTGTAAGTTTATGAATGGTAATTAAAAGAAGTGCTACTAATATACGATCTGCAAATTGTGATAAAATTTGTGATGACCATAAAAATAAAAAATTTCGATTAAATAATACTTCGCGAACATCAGGTTTAATCATGAAATTTTAAGGTGCTTGGTTGATATAATGTGCCTGTATAATTATAAAATAATTGATTAAACGGTTGTGTTGCTTTTTCGCTTCCTCTGAGTCCTTCAATTTCCATGTACTGGGTTTGAAAATAGGGTAAAATTGTATGACATTCCTGGGTCGATTTGCTTAATGTTCGGAGCGAATTTTTTAATAAATGAAAAAGATCGGGATGGGGTTGTTCGTGCGTGGTTCCATGTTCAATAATCCAAAGAAGTTCATACATAATGGATAATTTATTTAGGTCGTTTGCGATACAGAGATATTCGTCAATGGTATCGACCCCAGTAATTAGTCTAAAATTTTGACGTTCTAATATGTGATAAGTATTTAAAAAAAGTGGATGTAAACGTCCACCAATTTTGCTGGCTGGTTTACGAACACCTCTTGCATACAACATTATTTTTCCGCTTTCTTCTGTGAAAATGCTGATAGTTTTGTTTGATTCTCCATGAGCCTTTGATTTTAGTAAAAAACCATTGAAGCAAAGTTTATTCATTCTATCCCTTTATTGTATTGATGAGTGATTACAGTGAAAAACAGTGCAGTCACAATGAATAATTCTTCATCGATTATATTAATTCTTGCGAAATGGATATATCTGCCATAACAAATCCTGTTAGGACTTTTGGGTAAAAATCAGTTGATTTTTGTGGCATGGTTTCATGATTGAGTGCAACGTTGCGAACTTGTTCTGCACGTGTTGCTTTAAGAATGAATGCCGCTTGGTAAGTTTTATTCATTGTCATTTCTAAACAGGATTTTGCATTTCGACGATAGTCAAGAAAACATTGGTCTGCTAGTGCCTTTTTATTTATTCCAAGTAATGGTTCAAGTATGCCATCATGCAGAATCGCAACATCTAGCGATTGCATTATTGACGATTTGTTTTTGAGCGAAGCAATTAAATTCGGATTTTCTAGTGTGATCATAACTAATTTTTTAATATCTCCAAGAAAAAGAGCAAAGGATGGTTTGGGTTTTTGTTTCAGCAACGATTGTAATCTAGCTATTGTTTGATCAATATTATTTTCATCAAATGTTAGTTGTTCAATACTAAATCCAGCGCTAATGCTGGCTAATAGGTTTTCTCCACTGAATTCTGGTATGTTCTTAAGCAGTCGATGCGTTGGTAGCACTGTTAATCCTTCATCATCCATATTAATCAAGGTCATCATCGCATAATGAAACGCAGCATTAGGAGGTGCCTTTGGATATTTTTTTGCCATCTCATTTTCGAACGTGAGTGCAGTTTCGTATCTGTGGTGGCCATCTGCAATGAATAATGGCTTATCTTTCAAATAGTCAATAATAGGCATCAATGTTTCGTTTGCCTCAATTGCATAAAAGGTATTTGTGACTCCATCTGCATCTACAAAGCTACAGTATGGGGCTGATTTGCTTTTTTGTATGGTAGAATCTACGATTTTGTGTGGATCATTATAAAGCATAAATACTTGACCAAAACTTGCGTTTGTAGCTCGAAATAAATTCAACCGATCGATTTTTGGCCCTTTTAAAGTTTGTTCGTGCGGAAAAATTACTCCTTGAGTATATGGTTCTAGTCGTCCCATAATCATAAGCCCTTTTCTTGTTTTTGTGATATTGTCTAAAGTATAAGTTTGTTCAAGATAAAAGAATGTAGGACATTTATGACGAACTAAAATGTCTTTACTTAGCCATTCTTGAAAAACAGTATTTGCACGTGTATAAACATTATCCTGTTCGTTATCTATAGGCAATTCTTTTCCTTTAATGATGCGAACAACATTGTTGGGATGAGCAGCATAGTACTGTTCTTGCATTTCTGGCGAAATTTTATCATAGGGTTGTGTAATTACTTTACTGAAATCGGAAATTTTTTCGCGATTTAGGACAATTCCATGAAACGGTTTGATAAGAACCATGATAACTCCTTTACACAAATAAAAATCATTATTAATGATTTGAATATTAATTAAGTGTACCACTTATTTTTAGGATTAACCATCCAAAGAGCATTAGATTTTAATATTCAGTTTTATTTTATTTCAATTTAGTTGCTGCTAAAGCTCGATTGGCTTTTTTAAAGTAAGATCAAAAAATCGGCATTCGATTTCGTCTGATAATGCAGTATAATAGAAGCTGGAAGGTTGTAAAAAAATAATGAAAAAAAATTTATTAGATATAATTAAGGCATTTGGCATAGTTTTCGGAGATATTGGTACCAGCCCGATTTACACAGTTTCTGTTATATTTCTCACGTTACCGAAAACGCCTGAAAACATAATGGGCGTTATGTCCCTTATTATTTGGACATTAATTATTATTGTTTCGTTGGAATATACGTGGTTGGCCATGAGCTTAAGTAAAAATGGTGAAGGTGGAACTATTGTTTTAAAGGAGATACTTCTTCCTTTATTAAAATCTGGCAGACAAGTTGCTTTTTTTACATTACTGGCCATTTTTGGGATTTCATTGCTCGTAGGGGATGGAGTTATAACTCCTGCAATAAGTATTCTTAGTGCAGTTGAAGGCGTTGTTTTGATTCCTGGATTACATCATACTCCGCAATGGATTTTGATAGCTATAGCGTGTTTTATTGCAATTGGACTTTTTAGTTTTCAAAAAAAAGGTGCAGGCAAGGTTGCAAAAGCTTTTGGTCCGATTATGGTTGTGTGGTTTATTGTATTAGCGGTTTTTGGAATGGTTTCTATTTATTGGGAACCTCGTGTTTTACTTGCAATTAGCCCATTGTATGGGCTTAAGTTTTTATTTCATAATGGATTGGCTGGTTTCTTTGTGCTTTCGGAGGTTATTTTATGTGCTACTGGAGGCGAGGCATTATATGCGGATATGGGGCATTTGGGAAGAAAACCAATTATTAGGGCCTGGTCTATTGTATTTGTTGTATTGTGCATTAATTATTTAGGACAGGGTGCGTTTTTGTTAAGGCATTCCAATGCTCAAAATATTCTATTTTCAATGTTTTATAATTTAACTGGTCATTTTTATGTGTTGCTGCTTATTTTAAGTATTATTGCTACCATTATTGCTTCACAAGCCATGATTAGTGGAATGTTTTCGATTGCTTATCAAGCGATTACGACGCGTATTATGCCGATGTTCAAGGTTGAATATACGTCGACTGAGCTTAGATCGCAGGTATATATTCAATTTATCAATTGGTTTATGCTTGGAGCCGTTATTTTTATTATGATTATTTTTCGCCAGTCTTCTAATCTTGCTAGCGCATATGGTTTGGCTGTAACAGGGGATATGTTACTGACGAGTGTTTTTATGGTTTACATTTTTTATAAGAAGAATAATCTACATAAAACATTAATTACTTTGGCAATTTTGATGATAGATGTTCTTTTTCTTGTATCAAATAGTTATAAAATTCCTCATGGAGGTTATTGGTCACTTGTTATTGCTTCATTACCGTTTATGCTGATCTTATTGTTTACAACTGGCCAAAAAAAGTTATATTTATCAATGCATCCAACGATGATGAGTCGGTTTTTAGTAAAATATAAGGAGTTGTATCAATCTATTAATAAAATCGCTGGAACCGGTCTTTTTTTCGCAATGGCTGGGAATAAAGTTTCACCATATATTGTTAATACCATGTTTATAAATAATATTATTTATGAGGATAATATATTTATTTCAATTATAAAAAATGAAAATCCTACAGGAGTTGAATATTACTTTAAAGAGCCTTTGGCGCTTGGGCTTAGAGTATTTGAAATTAAAATGGGATATATGGAATTTATTAATATTGAAGATATTTTAGAAAATGCAGGAATTGATTGTAAGGCTATTTTTTATGGTTTGGAGCATATAACGACACCTAACCCAATTTGGAAAATCTTTTCTTCTATTAAACGGCTGGTGCCTTCTTTTGATGAATTTTATGAATTACCCCAACGAAAATTACATGGGGTTATTACTCGAGTTAAAATGTAGTTAATTGGATGGAAATTCCGTCAGTTATTTTAGAAAGAAAATTTTCTAGTTGTAATTTATGCCCGCATACATGTAACGTAAATCGATTGATAAGCTCCTCTGGAATATGTCAGCTGGGATCAACGTTGCATGTTGCGTATACTGGCTTGCATTTTGGTGAAGAACCTATGTTGTCTGGAACTCGTGGGTCAGGAACAATTTTTTTCATGCACTGCAATTTGAAATGTGTATATTGTCAAAATTGGCAGATTAGCCAGTCTAATAACGATTCTTTATGTAGTCGTGAAATATCAGTGAGGGAATTGAGTGATATAATGTTGGGGTTGCAGGGGCAAGGAGGCCATAATATAAATTTGGTATCGCCAACTCCTTATCAGCCATTAATTCGTGAGGCATTGGTGTACGCGCGAAAAAACGGGTTAATAATCCCGATTGTGTATAATACCAATGGATATGAAAAAGTGGAGACGCTGCAAGAGCTGGAAGGTATTGTTGATATTTATTTGCCGGATATGAAATATGGTCATAATCTTTTTGCTAATCGGTATTCACAAGCACCTAGATATTGTGAAATTTCGCAAGCAGCTATTGTTGAAATGGTGCGACAAGTTGGATTATTAGTAATTGATGACCAGGGAATTGCACAACGAGGTATGATTGTGCGTCATTTGGTTTTACCCGAAGGTTTGTCCAGCAGCTATCTTGTGCTGGATTTTCTGGCTTCACTTTCTTTGGATATTACGATTTCGTTAATGAGCCAATACTCCCCACAATATCGCGCACATGAGTTTTCAGTTTTAGATCGACACTTAATGATTAATGAATATAATGACGTGCTTGATTATGCGGAATCTTTAGGTTTACAAAATGTATTAATGCAGGAGCTGGCTAGTCAGGAAGAATTTCTTCCTGACTTTAAAAATGAATTGCCTTTTTCGTGATTTAATTTGTCAATAACTTGCTTGAAAAGTTCTTATTTTTTTTCGGTTTTCTCTAATTTTTTTAATCCCCATTCCATTGGGCAAAAGCCAGTGAATGCAGACTGGATTAACATGATTGCTACAAAAACTGCTAGAAAAATCCAAAAAGCATCAACAATAAAGGCAAGTAAAATCGATAAAAGAACAAATGTGCTGGAAATAAGTCTAACTTTTCTCTCTATGGTCATGATTTCCTCCTAAAAAATTAAGGGTATTATCCCTTTGTTGCAATCTTTGCCCACGTATCTTTTAATATGATCGTTCGGTTAAACACAAGTTTATCTGGTTGAGAGTCGTGTGAATCTACACAAAAATATCCTTGACGAAGAAATTGATAGGGTGTTGTGGATTCACTTTTTGCAAGTCCGGGTTCTACTTTACAGTTTGATAAAGTGATGAATGAATTTGGATTAAGGATTGTTGCGTAATCCTCGGTTTCTCCTGGATTTTCTGTAGTAAACAAATGTTCATATAAACGAACTTCAGCATCAAGAGCATGAGCAGCAGATACCCAATGTGAGGTTCCCAATACTTTCCTTCCGTCGTGGGACCATCCGCCTCGGCTTTTGGGGTCATACGTACAGTGAAGTTCATTGATGACGCCTGTGTTCTCATCTTTAATAACATTAACACACGTAATATAATAAGCATGTTTTAGTCTGATTTCGCGACCTGGAGAAAGTCGAAAGAATTTTTTGGGTGGATCTTCGCGAAAATCATCTTGCTCAATATAAATTGTTTTTGAAAATGGAATTTTTCGTGTTCCAGCAGAAAGGTCCTCAGGATTGTTTTCCGCATCTAATTCTTCAACTAAGTCATCTGGATAATTATCAATGATAACTTTTAACGGATGAAGAACTGCCATAACACGCAAGGCTGATTTGTTTAGTTCTTCTCTAACAAAAAAATTAAGCAAATTGATATCAACAATACTGTTAACTTTGGATACTCCAATTTGTTCGCAAAATGCACGAATAGCTACAGCTGGATATCCGCGTCTGCGCATTCCAGATAGCGTGGGCATTCTAGGGTCATCCCATCCACGAACATCTTTTTTTTCAACTAACTCTAATAGCTTTCGTTTGCTCATGATTGTGTAGTTTAGATTAAGTCGTGCAAACTCTATTTGTTGGGGATGACACGGAACATTCAATTGATTCAAAAACCAATCATATAAGGGGCGATGATCTTCAAATTCAAGAGTACAAATCGAATGAGTAATGCCTTCTAATGCATCTGAGATGCAATGCGCAAAATCATACATGGGGTAAATACACCACGTGTTGCTTGTACGGTGGTGCGAGGTATGACGAATTCGGTAAATTGTTGGGTCGCGCATGTTTAAATTGGGGGAAGTCATATCAATTTTTGCACGAAGAATGTGCTGACCATCAGGAAATTCACCCCCTTTCATGCGTCGAAATAAATCAAGATTGTCTTCAATGGTTCGATTATAATACGGGCTTTTTTTTCCAGGCTCTGTTATTGTTCCGCGATATGATTTGACCTCATCTGCACTAAGGCTGCATACATAAGCTTTTCCTTGAATAATGAGTGATTCTGCGTAATCATATAACTGTTGATAATAATCTGATGCATAAAAAAGACGATTTCCCCAATTAAAGCCAAGCCATTGAATGTCTTCCATAATAGCGTCTTGATATTCAATATTTTCTTTACAGGGATTTGTGTCATCCATGCGTAAATTGCATTTTCCATGAAATTCATTGGCAATACCAAAATTAAGACAAATTGATTTTGCATGACCAATGTGCAAGTAGCCGTTCGGCTCTGGCGGAAATCGGGTAATCACATTCCCTGCATTTTTTCCATTGTCAATATCATTGCTAATGATCTGGCGAATAAAATGCATATTGGGATGTTGATTGGCTTGATCTTCGGTCATGGCTTTAGACTCCTTTGAAGTGGTTTGTTTTGATCGCGGATGAATGTACTTTACACCCCCATCAACATTGTTGATAGGGTATAATAGCATTGGATGGATTAAAACGAAAAGGCGTTTTTTCCAGTTAGTGAGTTCTGTATTTTATATTTCAAATTTTAAAATTTGAGTATAATATTAAATCATATCATCAACATTTGAGTGTATTTTAAACATCAAAGTTCCTGTATACTTACTCTTTTTGTTTAGTTGTCACTAATTGAAATTCTCGGAATAAAATCGTTGATAGTTAATTATCCGGTTATGGTTGGTTACATAGAGTTATTGGCCAATAGGGTACCGAACAATCACAATCCCTGAACCACCAGTTGAAGACGTGTCTGCACTGCAACTTCCGTTTCCGCCACCGCCTCCCCCAGTATTTTCTAATCCAGATACAGGTTGGCAAGATGGATATCCACAAGCCCCAGTAGAATCTCCAGCACCACGGCCGCCTCCGCCTGAACCACCTAATCCTACGGAACGGGAACCATAGGTTGGAGAGCAAGTGCCACCGCCACCACCGCCGCCTCCATAAAGTGTACCCCAAACTTGAAATCCAGAA
>CAYUBI010000003.1:34138-56164 GCA_964443005.1 uncultured Candidatus Marinamargulisbacteria bacterium | reverse complement strand
TGACAAACTTTTCCGCGAAGTCTTTTCTGATAAGGATTACGCACAAGACTTAATGTACTGAAAAAAACAGACAGGTTTTTTAGATGATAAACTCATCTAGTTGACGTAAAAATAGCTCAAACAGAAGCCGCGATAAATACTCTTAACTGTGCAAAATAATATATGAAGCAGAAGAAAAAAATGCTTTACTATATCATCAAAAATTCGATTTAAGTTTTTTGAAAGTTAGTGTATACTTTAATTGTCTATTGCAAATAATAACATGTTCTCCTCACTACCTCGCTTTTTATAGGAGAGGCGAAAGAGGAGTAAAGTAGGAGAGACTTATTAATATCTTTATATACGAAATCCTGATTGTATTAACGCTTTTTTTTGCATATATTGTTATTGAAAACCGTATTCCTTGGCCAAAGCGAATCATTAATGGGCTTTTATTAGTATTAGTATTTGGCATTCCCATCTTTTTTACCTCCTTAACTCGTTCTGTGTTTGAAGTTAACAAAATGATGTTACTACGATTTGTTTCCATTTTAATTGCTGGCGTATGGTTAACGCGCAGTATTTTATTTCCAATGGATAAGCCAGAAGCCCGTAAAACCTATTACTCGATATTTGGGCTACAATGGGAAAAAATTGGCATGGAAATCCCCATGATTTTCTGGCTCATCTTAAATACTATTTCATCAATATTTTCACGTAATATTTATGTATCTATTATTGGAGCTTATGATCGCTGGGAAGGGATTTTATTAGTTATTAATTATGCTTTTTTAGTGTATATGTTTGCAAAATTAGTTGATAACGAGCGATTTTTTAATTGGATGTTTTTGTCATTTATTGTGTCATCATCTATGTCAGCCTTTTATGGCGTTATCCAAAAGTTGGGTTTTGATTTTATGAATTGGTCTGCAGATCCAACAGGCCGTGTGTTTGGAAGTATCAATAATCCTGTACATTATGGGCCCTATGTTGGCATGATGGTGCCTATGGCTTTAGCATGGATGTTATATCTAGGGCATAAACGCGAACGAGAAGTAACGCACGAATGGAAAACTACAGCAACTTACTGGGTAGCCATGATTTTATCTATACTAATATATTATGCAATGTATTTATCGTGGGGCAGAGGAACGTGGATGGGGTTTCAAGGCGGAATGACTCTGTTCTTATTATTTAGCATGCGCCTATTTATTGAAAAAAATCGGAAACTATTTTTCATTGATGTTTTGCTAACTTTAGGATTCATTGCTGTATGGTATTTTAATTCAGTATTTGTTTTATATAAACTTGGGCTTAAGGTTATTCTACCGTCTCTATTAATGGCAGCAATCTATTTTGCCTATATTTGGTCTCAACGGGAAAGTACAGCTGGAGCAATTAAAAGCATTGTGCAACGCATATTAGTTATTTACTTATTTCAAATTTTGCAATTCATTTCAATTGATTATAAACCCTTTGTTACGTACATTGCTATTTTGGCCATCCTAGTAGTTCTAGGACGAAAAGAAAATAATATTCTTAAACGTTCAACATTATTGCCAGTACTTTTATCAATATTAGCTATTATTATTTTCATTCCGCTAATACCCATAGTTCCAGATCAAATTAAAGACGACCTTGTTAAGTTACATGTCATTAAAGTCAAAGTAAAAAGTGATGATGTTTTATTAGCTGGTAGCAAGTATACTGCAGGCGCTAAAGGCAAAATCGATTCATATCAAAAAGAAGCTGTTACTGGAAAATCAGCACGAATTAGCATGTGGAAAACAGGCATCAAATGGGGACGCGCCAATCTTTTATTAGGCACAGGCCCAGATACAATTAAGGAAATTTACCCCTATTACAGACGAGCTGATTATGGCAGGTTAGAAGGCGGACATAATTTAACGCCAGACCGCTTACACAATGAATATGTTAATACCTTTGCAACTACTGGACTCAGTGGAGTAATACTGCGGTATGGCATTGTGTTAGGTTCTTTTTTTATACTAATTGTTGGATATTTATATAATAATCGTAATAATGCCAGTTATTATTTACTGCTAGGGTCCTTAGGTGGTGTTCTTTTTTACCAAGGCCAAGTTTTATTTAATTTTGGTGTTGTTGCAACAGCCTCATTAAATTATATGTTAATGGGCCTAGGGTTAGCGATTGGGCATTATCGGCTTGGAAATGCAGAATCTACGCCAGTTGTTGCTATAACTGAAACCGATGAATTACCTCAAAAAGGAAAGAAGAAAAAGAACATGAATAATATCGCAGGACAAAAATGACTAAAACAATAAAATATATTGCAGTTACAATTATCTGGTTAGCGGTACTAGTAGGCCTTTACGAGTCCTACACACCTTGGCTAGCTGAACGGCATTATCGTGACGGATTTCAGGAATTTGCGCGCAACAATTGGGATGTCGCAATTGCAGAACTGCAGCAAGCTTGTGATTATGCTCCGTGGGAATCTCAATACCGTGTTCAACTTGCGAAATCTTATGAATCCAAAGCCAATGCAGTAAATGATGTTAAACAAAAACTACATCTGTTTCATCAATCTGAACGCGAATATATGATTATGCTCGAAATTAATCCTGATAATCCTTGGTATTTAAACGGTTTAGCACAACTTGATCTGATATTTTTCAATGTAGAGCAAGATGTTTCAAAACGCAAAAAACTACTCGATGATGCTGAAAATTTATATAAAAAAGCAGCAACAATTGATAAAACAAACCCGCTGTTTCAAACCTCCTTAGGATATTTTTATCATCGGCTTGGCAAATTAGACTTAGCCAAACAACAATATCAAAAAGCTTATGCCAATGACCCCTTCTTTGTCGAAGGCTATTTTAATGAAGCCATGATCGAAGCCCAAGCTGGAAATGTAACTCGCGAAATTGAATTATACGAAAAAATGAACGAACAAGGAAAACTGGACAATTATTCCGAGGGATGGACTGCCCGAGGTAATTTCCGCAATTATCGAACGCGGCTAGGCAATTACTATTTCCAAATAAATAATTTGGATAAAGCCATTGAAAATTACGAATTTGCAATATCAACTAATCCTGCTGATAAAATTACCTGGCGCAATCTAGCAGCTGCATATCATAAAAAAGGTGACTTAGAAAAAGCAATTGATGCTTATAACCGAGCAATTCAATTAAATCCGGACTTTTACGAAGCTCGAAAACTTTTGGGATATGCTTATTGGGCCAATAAAAAAGTCTATGCAGCAATTAATGAACTTCGAGTATATCAACGAAAATTTCCAGAAGATCAAAAAGTAAATCAAGACCTGTTTCGTATGGAGCGCATGGCTGAATCGATGCCAAAATGATCCCAATCATTTGTGACTCAATTCTAATTTGTATTGGTTACTTTGTCGCATATTTACTAAAATTTAAACTTCATACAATGTTGGCACCGCTAGGCCTTGATATCAGCCAATTTTATCCAAACGCCCAAATTGAACCGTATATTTATGTAATCTATATTATTATCCCTTTTTGGATTATTTCATTGTTTTCTACAGGTGCGTATCTGCCGAAAAAAGGTATTTTAGCATCAATTGAAGAAGGCCTTAATATTATTAAAGGCGCATTAGTAGCATCTGTTGGAATTATGGCTTTTTCCTATATTTATAAAGCTATTCCCGAGTCACGTTACGTTATTTTTTATGCTTTTATCATCAATAGTATCTTATTAATCAGCGGGCATTATATTGTTTTTGTAATGCAACAACAATTCATTCGGCGCACAAAGCCAATTAAACAAGCACTCATACTTGGTGCAGATCAACGAGCGCAGCACTTTATGGCACATTTAATTCAATTTGGAGCGCATCAATATAAAGTCATTGGCGTCATTGATAATCAGGCTCCGCAAAAAGTAATCCATGCATTAACAGATAAACTAAACTATTTGGGTAAAACATCTGCTTTGTACGAATTAATTGAACATCATGATATTCATACTATTTTTGTTGCATCCAATCAAATTGCTTTGTTTGAAATTTCTCGATTAGCGGAATTTTGCGATCAACAACACCTCGAATTATTTCAGGTTCCAGCATTTTATAACTTAATTACTACAAATATTCAGGTTGATGAATTTGCTGGATACCCATTATTAAAAATGAAAGACACTCAACGCACAAAAGCTCAACAATGGAGCAAGCGCTGGTTTGATATAATCCTCTCAGCTATTGGTATTGTTTGCTGTGCCCCCATTCTAGTCCTTGTCACCTTACTGATTAAACTCACATCGCCAGGTCCTGTATTTTTCAAACAAGTCCGCATTACACGCGATAATCAAGAATTTATGATGCTAAAATTTCGTACAATGCCAGTTAATATCGAGGAAGTAACGGGTCCAGTTATTAGTACAAATCCTCAGGATCAACGACCTTTTTTTATTGGCAAATGGCTTCGAAAAAGCAGTATTGATGAACTGCCTCAACTGTTTAATGTATTAAAAGGCGACATGTCCTTAGTGGGTCCTAGACCTGAACGCCCATTTTTTGTTGATCAATTCAAACAGGAAATTCCACATTATCTAAAGCGACATTCAGTATTGCCAGGGATTTCAGGCTGGGCCCAAATTAATGGTCGTGCAGCACTTTCAGACCGCGTTGATGAAAAACTAATGTATGATCTTTATTATATTGAAAACTGGTCTCTTCGATTTGACCTACTGATTCTCATCAAAACCACCTTAAATCTTATTTTTCTTCGAGATATTTACCAATAATGCATCTAGGTTCAACACAATGGAAGAGAGCAATAATCAAGCTATTCAGCCTTGTTATTTTGACTAGCACACTCATACATGCCTTGGATTATTCAACTAAACGCTTATATCTTGAAGGTATTAATTATTATCTTGTTGAAATTAATCATCAACCTTTTTTCTATTTATTAAATGATCAAGCTTACAGCCGAGCTAATCGATTTATTGCAAAAGTTTCGCATTTGCTAAACACAGGTTACGATCAAAAAAAAATAGAAATCATTGACAATCGAGCATTATCAATCATGTATGGAAAAGAAGAATTAGTTTTGCTTTCAGAATCCGAAAAAATATTTTCTACTAAAATGGGAATTGATTTTGAACAATTATTAAGCTTATTTCAAGAAAAAAAAATACAAACATCTTTTACAACGGTAACGCATAAAGAGTTTGTACCTTTTGGAATAGTGGCTATTAATGAAATGTTTTCGCAAAATGATTCATTAGCAATTAAAAAACCATGCTTTCGTGCAATTCATCCAGATCTACCTCCAGGAACTAAAATTCGTCTTGAAAATAAAAAAGGCTGGACTGTAGTTGTAACTATTGTTAAAAATGAGAAAATACCTGATAACAGGGTTGTTTCCATTGAATCACAAGCTGCATATGCATTAGGACTGGATCAACATCCGTCTGAATCAATTAAATTATCGATTTTATAAAGGATTATGATGAGACTACGCTTTGCACCCAGCCCAACAGGAAATTTACATATTGGCAGTGTACGCACTGCACTTTTTAATTGGTTACTTGCAAAAGCAAATCGCGGAACGTTTATTCTTCGCATTGAAGATACAGACAAGCAACGATCCTCACCTGAATTTGAAAGCAATATTCTTAAGGGAATGAAATGGTTAGGTTTAACCTGGGACGAAGGACCAGAAATCAATGGAAATTATGGTCCGTATCGCCAAAGTGATCGATTAACTGAAGGAATTTATCACCGTTATCTAAGCATACTTTTGAAACAAGGATTGGCTTATCCCTGTTTTTGTGAATCAACAACAAGTGACGAATCAATTGATACAGCTTCTGATACAGAAACATTTCGAGGCTACAACGGACACTGTCGTCACCTCACAAACGCCAAAGCTCAGCAACGAATTTCACGCGGAGAACCGTATTGTATACGATTCAAGGTAATACCTGAATTAATAACTGTCTATGATTTAATTCGTGGAAATGTAACCTTTGATATGTCTCTATTAGGAGACTTAGTGATTATGAAGCGCGATGGTTCACCTTCCTATAATTTTGCAGTTGTAGTGGATGATTTAGACATGAAAATTACGCATGTGATTCGCGGCGAGGATCATTTAAGTAATACACCTAAACAAATTCAACTTTTTCAAGCATTTAACGTGACGCCACCTGCGTACGGCCATCTGTCAATGATTTTAGGATCAGATCACGCCAAACTTAGCAAACGTCATGGTGCTACAGCTGTTTCTGCATATCAGGAACAAGGTTTTTTACCTGAAGCTATTCTCAACTTCCTAGCTTTGTTAGGATGGTCTCATCCCGAAAATAAAGAAAAAATACCGCTCGAAGAATTAATTCAGCTATATTCATTAGATCGTGTAGTTAAACATAACACGATTTTTGACAGCGAAAAACTGAAATGGCTAAATAGCCTATATGTTCGTGAAAAAACTGGAGAAGCTTTGTATGAAATTGCTTCTAAAATGGGGCTATTTCCAGAATCCAGCTTTAATCATGAAAAAATGCTAATGATCATTGAATCTGTACGGGAAAAATTGATTCTTTTAACGGATTTATCAACTAAAACCGCAGTATTTTTTGCATCAACAATCAAGGTAAAAGAGCAAGTACAGTCAATGACCTGGACTGCAACAGATCACCTAGTTTTAAAAACTCTAACAGCAAAAATTAAAAACACATGCAACCTAACAATAGAAATTAGTCAAAATATTTTAGATGATTTATCAACGTCATTAGTTCTTAAGAAAAGCCAGATACTGCATCCCATTCGATTAGCCATAACAGGAGAGGCATCAGGTCCTCCGCTCAAATATCTTTTTACTGTATTTGGCTGTGATGAAATAGTAAACAGACTAACTGTGATAACTGATGTTTTGCCGTCGCTGCAATAAACTTGTTACAGAGCGATCTGCTGTTAAGGGAAAATTTTGTCCAGAATGTGGTCGTGCCTTAACATGGTTTGGGCAAGAAAAAGTAGATATTAGTGAACCCTTGATTCGCGCAATTCTGGCACGAAAAAACTACTTACTAAAACAACAATTACAAAAAATAGAAACTTTCTATTTTCAAGAAAAAAAAAGCGATCTTGACACATTAGAAATCGAAGATGCACTTAAAATAAATCCTAATAACATTCAAGCCAGAACACATCTTGCACTCATTTATTTACGCCAATTAAAAATCGAAAAAGCCGAAAAAGAATTAACAGCCATATTAAAAATCAGCCCAACACATTTTCCTGCCTTGCTCCATTTAGCTAATTTAGCTGCAGATGCAAAAAATTACGATCAAGCACTCACATACTGCAATCAAATATTAAGTCAAGACCCAGAAAATGTGGCAATTATGTATAATAGAGCAGTAGCCTTAAGTGCCAAAGGTGAAATTGAAAAAGCAATTACGCAATTTCAACACATTCTGGAAATTGACCCTGAAAATCAACATGTTATTGCAGCAATCAAAGAATTACAAGGCAATGATATCATTCCTATGGCCTAAAATAGGAACGAAATTAGAGACTTAAATAAGGAGAAATTTTCGCATATGTTTTCACGCCAATTCCTTTTATCTTGCGCAATTCAGATAAATCAGCCAATTGTCCATGCTCCTTACGATATAGAACAATCGCGGCTGCCATTCGTTCCGAAATACCAGGAACCTCAGATAATTGAATTTCTGAAGCATGATTGACTGATGTACGTTGCGTATTGCCAGCTAATGAAAATTGCACAGGAGCTCGAGTCTCTTTTGATGCTTGACGTACGACGCGACCCTTTTTAATAGGAATATATACTCGATCTCCATCTTTCAAACGTTTAACTAAATTAACTTTGTCAACATCTGCATCATTATGTACTCCACCTGCTAATCGCAACAAATCACCAATGCGAATAGACTGAGCCAACGTATAAATTCCTGGATGTTTAACCGCACCTGCTAAATGAACATTAATCGATGGCTGAATAGCATAATCATTCATAGTTGGTGAATTCTCAGGAATAGTTTCAACAAATTGAACACCATGCTGTTGTCCATTTTTATAAGTAAGGCCAATAATTGCAGAACCTATAATCAAAGCAGCAATGATTGCAACACGAAGGTTAATTTTAGGAATTCTTCGCACTCCTCATGAATGATTATCTATCACTACATTAACTAATTTATCAGGAACCACAATAGTTTTAACAATTATTTGTTCGTGCACACGACTTAAAAATGATGGTTCTTTCATAGCTAAATTAAGAAGCTCCTCTTTGGAAAGTCCTTTAGCAACATCGATTTTCGCACGAATCTTTCCATTAATTTGTAATACAACTGTACAAAATTCATCGCGAAGTTTAGCTTCATCATAAATCGGCCATTTTTCATTCATAATAAGCGTTTTATTCCCCATTATAGACCATAATTCTTCGGTAATATGCGGCGCAAATGGATTAAGAAGCATCAACAAAATTTCGAAACTTGCTTGATCTGTGCCAATTTGATACATAACATTAACCAATTCCATAATTCGACTAATTGCAGTATTAAAACCAAATTGTTCAATATCCTGTGTCACTGACTGAATAGTTTTATGAACCTGTCGCATCAATTGTTCAGGATTCTTAACTGTACCGACCATTTCTTGCAATCGCCATACCCGACTTACAAACCGAAAACATCCTTCAACTCCATGATCGCTCCACTCCAATTCCTTTTCAGGAGGTGCAGCAAACATAATAAATAATCGAGCAGTATCTGCACCGTATTTGGCAATCATAGAAAGAGGTTCAACAACATTACCCTTTGATTTGGACATTTTGGCCCCATCTTTAACAACCATGCCCTGAGTCAATAAATTCTTAAATGGCTCATTATGTAATAACAAACCCTGATCATACAAAAACTTTGTAATAAACCGTGAATATAACAAATGCAAAACAGCATGTTCAATGCCACCAATGTATTGATCTACAGGTTGCCAATAAAGAATTTTTTTTGCATTAAAAATTTCACTTATATTTTTGGGATCTGCATATCGCAAATAATACCAAGATGAACACATAAAAGTATCCATGGTATCCGACTCACGCTGCGCATCACCTTTGCATCGCGGACATTGTGTTCGAAGAAAATCAGGAGAAGTAGCTAAGGCAGATTTCTCACCTAATACAGGATTAACATCTAAAGGAAGCGTAACAGGCAAGTGACTTTCATCTTCTGGCACAATGCCACAAACAGGACAATACACCAGAGGAATTGGTACACCCCAATAACGCTGACGTGAAATCAACCAATCACGTATTTTATACTGCGCACTTAATTTTGCCTTACCTTGATCAATTAACCAGGTTGAAATATATTTCTGCGCATCTATATTTGTCATTTGATCAAATGGCCATGAATTCAGCATCAATCCTTCATCCACAAATGCTTCAACAAATTCTTGTGACGGTTTTGAATTCAAGGAAATAACTTCGATAATCGGTAATTCATATTTTTTTGCAAATGCAAAATCACGCGTATCATGTGCAGGAACTGCCATGACTGCACCAGTTCCATAATCCATTAAAACATAATTCGCAATAAAAATCGGAACTTCATAATTATTTGCAGGGTTTATAGCATAATGGCCAGTAAAAATACCCTCTTTTTCAGTATTTTCTCCGGTTCGTTCACGACGATTTTGAGTTTTGATTCGAGAAATAAACAACTTAATTTCAGATGCATAAATATTATGCTTTAAAAACTCTGCAATCAATGGATGCTCAGGTGCCAAACATACATACGTCATACCAAACACTGTATCAATTCGCGTTGTATAAACTGAAATCATTAATTTTGAATCTTTAACTGGCAAAAACAATTCAACGCCTTCACTTTTTCCAATCCAATTTGTCTGCATTGTTTTAACACGTTCAGGCCATCCATTCAGCCCATTAATATCTGCTAATAATTTATCTGCATATTGCGTAATTTTAATAAACCATTGATTTAATTCTCGCTGTTCAACTAAAGTTTCACAACGCCAACACGCATCATTAACTACCTGTTCATTAGCCAAAACAGTTTGACACTGGCCGCACCAATTAACAGGTGCTTCTTTTTTATAAACTAATCCTTTTTTATATAATTGCAAAAAAATCCATTGAGTCCATTGATAATAATCTGGTTTACACGTTGTAACTTCTCGATTCCAATCATATGAAAAACCTAATCGATTTAACTGTTCTTTCATACGTAAAATATTTTTATCAGTCCAAGTAGCTGGATGCGTCTGATGCTTAAGTGCAGCATTTTCAGCTGGAAGGCCAAAAGAATCCCAACCCATTGGATGAAGTACATTTTTTCCCTGTCTACGATGAAAACGCGCAGTCACATCTCCAATGGTATAGTTTCGCACATGCCCCATATGCAACTCGCCAGAAGGGTACGGGAACATTTCAAGAACATACAACTTTGGTTGCTCTGTCTCTATTGTTGTAAACACACATTCATCTCTCCAACGTTTCTGCCATTTTAGTTCGATACTTTCAGGCTCATATTTATTCATGGGTACACCTCGTTTTACAAAATTTATCGAAAATTATTACTTTTGTTACAATCTTAGAAAAACTAATATTGCCATTTTTTCTACTAATTATTTAGAATTCTTAATTCATCAATATATATAAAATCTTTCAAATTATACGTAAATAAAGGAAAATTATAATGAAGCGCTGTTGCCGCAATAAGAGCATCAGGAATCATTAAATGATGGCTTTTGGAATATCTTTCAATAAGCAAAAGTGATAACTGCGAAATTTCTTCAGAAACCTGCAAAATAGAAAATACATTTATCCGCTGCTTAAGATACTTCAACTCTTGTTTATTGATGGCTCCAAAATATAATTCCATCACACTGATTGAACTTAAAGCAATATGTTGGATCTGAATTTCAGCTAACATTGCTAACGTTTGCTGATTTCCTTTTAAGCATTCGATAATCACATTAGTATCGCAAATTATCACAGCTGTCGTATCCAAGCTTTTTCTCTTAAAATTGACAAACTAGTTTCTCTATCTTTCCATAACCCAAATAATTCATTAAGAGTATTGCCAGAAGCATATTTCTTTTTCTGCGTCCGCGTTAAGGAAAGAGATAATGGGAAAAGAAATACTTCAATTTCTTGATTAACAAACTCATGCGGAATTGAAAGTCTAATTTCGGTATCTGTAGGCACAATTTTTTCGCTTATAAATGTTCTTGTTATTATTTTTTTCATAGTTATTTTTACCTCATTTTACCATATTGTACACTTTTTAAATCAAATTTTCTATCATAATTAGTAATATAGAATACAAATCAAAGCTTGTTGAATACCTAGGAAACGTGATATTGTTCCTTTATGTGCTCAAACTTTATTGGAATGTCTGTGATAATTGGTTCCTTTAATACACTTTCCAAATTAAAGTTGGTTTTAGACTCATTTTCTAAACAAGAAATCAATATGAAATCATTTGAGGTTATTGTTGTTGACAGTTCCAGTTCTGATGGAACGGCTAAATGGCTTCAAAAAGCAAAATTTCCATTTCAATTTCGAAGCATCAGTCAACCGAATCGTGGTAAAGCAGCAGCCCGTAATACAGGAATTTATCAGTCTAATGCAAAAATTATTCTAATCACTGATGCAGACATGATTGCACATCCTCAGCTAATTCAGCGCCATCTGGAACTACACCAAAAGTATCCCAAGGGCATTATTATCGAAGGAAAAACATTTATCCTAAGAAAAGAACAGCTTCCAGTTGAAACTGTTCTAAAGCGGCCTTATATCAATCGAAAAATTAAGAATGAACAGAAACTAGATTTTTACGATTGCTTATCCGGAAACTTATCTATTCCAAAACATTTTTTTCAACAAGGCGGTTATTTTGATGAACAATTTCAGCATTATGGATGGGAAGATATTGATTTAGGATATCGATTTATTCGAAAATATCACTTTCCAATTATTTTTGCAGAAAAAGCTATTAATTATCATTATCACGTATGGACAAATTATGATGAAATTTTACGTCGTGAAAAAATGGGAAAATCAGTCAATATACTAATAAAAAAAACACCCCAACTCGCATCATTTTTAGGAATTAATGCTGCTAATTCAGCCATTTTTCATATACTTGAACATTTCCCATTACTCACAGAACAATGGCTAACCAAAATTCGTAATGAACCTGAAGATCAGCAAAAACAGGGTTCTAGGCTAACACGATTTAGAAACTGGGCACTTCGAGAACTTTATTATCAAAAAGGATATAGAAAAAATTATATTAAGCCAGTATCATAGAAGAAATTTATTATGAAAGGATCACAATGACATTACAATCTAGCCAACGAGTCGTTATTAAAATTGGTTCGAATATTCTAACAGATCAATATAATCAATTAGATCTTAATAATATGCGAATGTTGGTTCAACAAATTGCTTTTTTAAAAAATAAGAATATTGAAGTCATTGTAGTTTCTTCTGGTGCAATTGTTTCGGGAAGCTCTATTTTAGGTTACAAACCTGTTACAATGCCAGACAAGCAAGCAGCAGCAGCAATTGGCCAAACCCTGCTTTTAGATGAATATCAACAATTTTTTGGTATCCATGGTTACTTTATTGCTCAAATATTATTAACACATGATGGAATCATTGATAAGATTCGCTCTGACAATACTAAAAATACAATGGAAACTTTACTAAAACTAAAAAAAATTGTTCCGATTGTTAATGAAAACGATACAATCGCAACAGATGAAATCAAGTTTTCAGATAATGATCAATTATCAAGTGTTGTAGCAAAGTTAATTAGTGCTGATTATTTAATCATTCTTACAGATATTCAAGGCCTTTACACCCAAGATCCACGAGAAAATCCAAAAGCAGAATTAATTTCAACAGTTTCAGAAATAACAGAGGCTATGATTGCAAGTGCAGGCGGCAGTTCATCATCAAAAGGATTAGGTGGAATGAAAACCAAGCTGCTCGCAGCAAAAGAAGCGCTTTCTGCAGGAATCAGCGTAACAATAGCCAGCGGTCGTTCCTATGGAATTCTTGAAGATCTTTATTATGGCAAATCTGTTGGAACCCAGTTCGTTCCATAGAAAAACATGGTATAATTTACTACGAAAGGAAAACTAATGAATAAAATTGTAAAAATCGCACAACAAGCAAAAACTGCATCATACACACTTGGGACTTTATCAACTATCGTAAAAAATAATATTTTATTGGCATGGACAAAAGCACTCTTAAGCCATAAAGAAGAAATTCTAAAAGCTAATGCAGAAGATATTGTAACTGCACAAGCAAATCAAACATCACCCACCTTAATTGATCGCTTGCTATTAACTGAATCTCGCATTGATAATATGGCTAAAGGAATTGAGATTATTATTAATCTTAATGATCCCATTGGCGAAACTATGTTTGGAACTACTCGGCCAAACAGTCTTGAAATTAATAACAAACGAGTTCCTCTTGGCGTAGTAGGAATTATTTATGAGGCTCGCCCCAATGTCACTGTTGATGCAGCAGCCTTATGTTTAAAAACAGGCAATGCTGTTATTCTTAAAGGCGGATCCTCTGCCATTCACTCCAATATAATGCTTGTTAATATTCTTAAAAAAGCTGGGAAAGATGCTGGTATGCCTGATTTTTCCGTTCAGTTTATTGAAGACACTTCTCGTGAAAGCGTTAACCACTTAATGACCTTAAACGAATACATTGACGTTCTTATTCCCCGTGGTGGCAAAGGGCTAATTCAATCTGTCATTCAACATGCGACCATTCCAGTTATTGAAACTGGTATTGGAAATTGCCATGTCCTAATTGACAAAGATGCAGATCCACAAAAAGCAATGCCTATTGTCATAAATTCAAAAGTTCAGCGTCCCTCTGTATGCAATGCAGCAGAAACGCTACTTATTCATCGTGATTATCCTGCAAATGAAACTATAAAACTCCTTAATGCACTTCATGACCGTGGCGTAGAATTGCGCGGGTGTCCAAACTCCTGTAAGTTAATGTCAGCAGTTTTACCTGCAACAGATGACGATTATGCAACCGAATTTTTGGATTTAGTCATGGCAATTAAAATAGTCGATTCAATTGAAGAAGCCATTTTACATATTACTCGCTTTGGAACTCGGCATACAGAAGCTATTATCACCGAAAACTATACAACAGCTCGATTATTTGAATCGCGAATTGATGCTGCAGCTGTTATGATTAATGCATCAACTCGATTTACAGATGGATTTGAGTTTGGATTTGGAGCCGAGGTCGGAATTTCAACACAAAAATTGCATGTCCGGGGTCCCATGGGCCTAAATGCCTTAACAACCAACAAATTTATAGTATTAGGTAATGGCCAAATTAGAAATTAACACATAAAGGAGAATAATATGTTTCAAAATATGACGTTATTACAATTTATTATGCAGGGAGGAGCAGTTTTACTTGTTCTATGTGTATGTTCAGTTTTTTCCTTTGCAGTCATTCTTGATAGACTCTATATTATCCTAACCACACGTCGACAAGCCAAAAAATTAACAGCTGCAATTATGATGAAAATTAAAAAACAAAAAATTGATGATGCAATTTCATTATGTGAAAAAGAAACTACGTTAATTCATCAATTATTTGGAACGATTTTAATACGACGAGGTCAACCCAAAGCAGATATTGAAGAAGCAGCCCAACGAAATGGAATGAAATTATCATTATTTTTAGAAGAACGGCTGGGAGTATTGGCAACAATGGGCAGCATCACTCCATTTATTGGTTTGTTTGGAACAGTTATTGGAATCATCAAAACATTTCTAGGAATTTCATTTACGCAGTCCTATGCTGCCAGTATGGTAACCAGTGGAATCGCAGAAGCATTGCTGAATACAGCAGCTGGACTTTTAGTTGCAGTTCCAGCAGTTATGACTTATAACTATTTTTTACATACAGTTCAAAAAATGATGAAAGAATTAGAAATTACATGTTCAGAAATGATAGAAAATGTAAAGGCATAATTAACTATGATTAAATTTCATCACGGGCATCAAAAGTATATGTCAGAAATTAACATTATTCCTTTTACAGATATTGTACTGGTTATTCTTGTAGTGTTTATTGTATCAACACCTATACTAATACAATCTGCTATTAAAGTAAAATTACCAGCAGTTGAAACTGCCAAAAAAAATGAGAAACCGAACATGGCAGATACCATTCGTATTTCAATCACAGATAAAGGGCTTATTTACATTAGTGATCATCAAGTTCCTAGCCTTATGGACTTAGACGCGCTATTAGGCACACTCTTAACTAAGAAAAAAATTGTAATTATTGATGCAGATCAAAATGCTAATTATGGATTAGTTGCAAAAGTACTAGGCGTAGCACAAAAAAATGGTGCAGAAAAACTAGAACTTTCAACAAAACATGATGGAAAAAATACTCCTCAATAAAATCCATGTTTAATCTAGCGGTTATAGGGCATAAATCTATGTGTAGAGCAAAATTGCAATCACAGGTGGTTTATGAAGTCAAACAAAGCTTTCTGGATTATCACATTTTTATGTTGTTTCGTTTTTGCTCAAGCTAGTGATCTTTCTACAAGTAAAGTAGATAAAATACTTAAAAAAAGCTGGCAATATTACGTAAAAACAAAAGTCTTACCTGATGGACGCCCCTTAGCAGATATTGATTTACAAAATTTAAGCAATGGCAGTTATGGTAAAGAATTAACCTTCTCAGAATCGGTTTCCTATATCCTATTTCGGGCAGTTTTAGCAGATGATCAACAAACTTTTAATCAAACCTGGCAATGGACTGCAACACATTTATGGCGCCGAAATTTACGCCAAGTTTTTGATTGGAAAGAATCTCGTTGGGTTCAACTTCCAGATGAAAAACGCGACAATTTATTTGCCTGGAGATATACTCCCAATATCAAACGCACGAATGTCGGCGGCATTATTTTTGCTCCATGGGAACCCCAAGATACACAATCATGGCGAGATGGATTAAGTGTTGCGCCAGACGGAGATCAATTAATCGCAGGCGCACTTTTAATGGCTCACGTAAAATGGGGGAGTAAAGATGCCTCATTCGACTATTTATCAAATGCCAAACTAATCATCAATGATATCTGGAATCTCTGTGTGATTAAATTTAGGGCAGGTATTATCGATGATTTCGAATCAAGTGCTAGCATCAAGAGTTGGTTTATCTATGCCTCGGGTGGGTCACGCAAACAAACTAGTCGGATAGAACATGATCGTGGGTTTGCTTTGCAAGCAAGTGTGCTCAATGCACAATGGTTTGGTATTGGCAAAATACTAGGCAATGTAGATGTAGCGAATTATACTGGAATTTCGTTTGAAATAAAATCTTGTTCTGCTGTGAATATTATTTTAGAAGATACCCACGGAAAAAAAGTTTCGACAGAAGAACAACTTGAAAATTCTAATCAATGGCAAACACATCAAATTAGATTTTCGGATTTTTCAGGAAGTGACACTTTCGATTGGAAACATATTAAAACAATCATGTTTCAACCTAGCGAAGGAGATATTGCGCTAGATAATGTTGACTATATTGGAACAGGCAGTCAGCAAGGACGATTTCATTTACTAGCCAATGAAAAAGGCGATTTATGGCTAAATATGTCCTATTATATGCCATTTTTATACGAAGGTTTCGCAGCTGTTGATCCTGGACATCCTTGGCTTGAATTGCGACAAGATGCACTTAAAACGGTATATGATAGCAAATTTTCAGTATTAGAAAATCAAAAAGGGGATAAATTTGTTGGAAATGGAACGTTAGTACCAGACTGGGTGGCTTTAACAGGCAAAGGCGAAATGACTGACCTCCCATGGGCAAAAGATAATTCAATTGATGATTACCTAAGCAGCTGGGATGCTTTTCGAACCTGGTATTACACGTCACTATATTATCAATCTAGCCATGATGAAAATGCCTATAAAATACTAAAGGATAAAACATACGATTTTTTTATAAGTGAAATCGCAAAAGAAGGTTACATCAAAGGTGGCTACGCAATCAATGGAACCCAAACAACCATGCGAGGTCTTTCCCTTGAATACCCCAGCATGGATGCTGCATATTTAACCTATTTTTTTGCCTTACACGATGACATTCGCGCAGAGCTTATGACACAGCGTTTAATGAAATTCTACCAATCTGCTGGCTATTGGGGTGATGATCCCAAAGACTATTATAAACAAAATTGGGCCTGGTTAGGTTTAGAATTTTACCAAAACCGAGGCCGCAGCATTCAAGCATTATTAGTACCCGAGAAATTAATAGGCAGCCAATTTGCAAAAAACTATGAATAAGCTTACTTGATCAGATTTTTGACACGATGCTTTAATCGTTCAGATAATCCATCAAAAAGCGAATACATAACAGGAGTAACAACTAATGTAAGTAATGTTGCTAAAATTAAACCAAAAATAATTGCATTAGCCATAGATCGCCACCATTCCGAGGAGCTGGATCCAAATTTGAAAGCCATTTCAAAAAAATCAAAATAAAAGCCTGTTGACATAGGCACAAGACCAAGCACCGCAGTAATTGCAGTTAACATAACCGGACGAAATCGAATAATTCCAGCCTGAATTAAAGCCTCATGTTTAGATAATCCACTATTTCTTAAATGAATTGCAAAATCAAGCAATACAATCGCATTTTTAACAACAACACCCGCCAACGTGATCACGCCAACACCACTCATAATAATTCCAAATCGCGTATGCGTAACAATTAAACCCCACATAACACCAATTAACGAAAGAATAACAACAAATAAAATAATAAAAGGTACAAATAATGAATTAAACTGAGCAATCAAAATCAACGCAATCAAAAAAATTCCGATCATAAATGCTTTTCCTAGAAAACTCGCAGCTTTATCTTGTTCTTCATTTTCACCCACAAACTGTGCTTTATAGCCATCCGGAAGAGTATATGCCTTTAAAATTTTCTTCACATCTTTACGAATTTCAGTACTCGAACGTTTATGTGCATCCGCACTAATTTGAAGCGAACGCTCATGATTATAATGGCGAACAGCACCGGTTCCAGATACGCGCTTTATCGTAGCAATCGTACTTAGCAAAATGGGCTGATTATCACGATTCGAAATGGGAATATTTTGCAATTGATCAATAGACATGCGGTCCCCTTCAGGAATTTTGACAACAATATCGTATTCATCCTGCCCCTGCCGATAAACAGAATACTTGGTACCATACACAATATTTCGAATAATTGCGGCTGTTCCAAAATTAGACAACCCTAGCTTTGATGCTTTAGCGCGATCAATAGAAATAAGCAACTCAGGCGTACCTTTTACGTAATCATCCTTAAGATTAGCAATTCCAGCAACGTGTTTAATTTTATCTTGAATTTCCTGTGAAATTCTACCCATTACCCGAAAATCATCACCTGTAATTAAAATACCAATAGCAGCACCCGAAGGAGGCCCCATACTCTCTTTAGAATATTCAATAGTAGCCCCAGGAATATGCTTTAATTGAGGAACAATAGCGTCAATCGCACGATTCGGATTGATAACATATCCTTTAGGAACTTTATCTTGATCATTGAATCGATCATAAAATACCAGTACAACTTGCCCCTCATTTGTATTGCTTCCACCACTAATCATACCTGTAGACTGGCTTTGCCCACCTGTAGTACTAATATACCGATGAATATCTATTTTCCCAACCATCAGCTTTTCAACCTGACGAACTATCGAATCTGTGTAATCAAGATTTGAACCTTCTGGAGCCTTAATCGAAATAAAAGCTCGTGTAGGAGTGATATCTGGCATAAATTCAACACCAGTTCCAAAAATTCCATAAGCGAAAAAAGATACAAACAGCAAAACAATTGTAAAAATCATAACTAAAGCACGATGTTTTAATGAAAACATTAATAATTTTTGATATTTTTGTTTAATAAATCCTAATTTTTGAGGCAGCTTATCATGGCTTTCCCGTGCAACCTGAACACCTTTATATCGCATGAATTTGGCGCAAACTACTGGATTAATCAAAAAACCCACAAACAACGATGCAGTTAACGACACAACAACAGTTACAGGAAGAAAATACATAAATTTCCCCATAATACCTGGCCAAAACAAAAGAGGTAAAAACACTGCGATATTCGTTGCAGTAGAAGCTACAACAGGCCACACAACTTCTTTTGTGCCATCTCGAGCAGCATCTTCTCGTTTTTTACCCATTTGTAAATGACGAAAAATATTTTCAACAATAACAATTGCATCATCTACCAACATGCCTAAAACCAAAATAAGACTAAATAATACAATCATATTTAACGATACATTCATAGCTGAAAAAATCGCAAACGTAATCAACATTGATAAAGGAATCGCAATTGATACAAACAACGAATTAACAAAACCCATAGAAATCAACACAACTAAAACTACCAAAATAAAACCAGTAGCAACCGAATTTTCTAGATCTTTCACCATGTCACGAATATCTTTAGACCGATCACTTGTAATATTAAACTCGGTACCTAATGGATACTGTTTAATTTCAGATGTCAGCGTACTACGTACTTTTTCTGCAATCGCCAAAATATTTTCACCAGATCGTTTCTTAATAATCAACGTTATGGTTGGTTTTTCATTTAGCCGGCTATACGAATTACGTTCTTTATACGTATCCTTGACTTTTGCAATATCACGCAAAAAAATAGACTGGCCGCCTCGTTCTTTAATGATAATATTATTGATGTCATTCATAGAAGTATATTCGCCAGGAATACGTAATCCATAACGCAAATTACCCAACGAAAGATAACCACCTGGAATAGTCAGATTTTCTCGTTGAATCATGCTGCCTATTTCACCTAATGATAATTGTTTTTCAATCATTTTTTTCGTATCCACCAAAACCTGAATCTCACGATCCAGAGCTCCACCAACATCAACAGAAAGAATACCTTTAACGTTTTCAAGTTTTTCTTTTAAATCTTTACCAATATCTGTCAGTTGTTTCTGATTAAACGGACCCGAAACATTAATATACATAATAGGAAATTCAGAAATATTAACTTCAGAAACAACCGGTGTTTTTGCATCATCTGGAAGATCAGGTTTTGCAAGATCTACTTTTTCTTTCACTTTTTGCAATGCAGTATCAATATCAACATCCGGTTTATACTGAACAACGATCATTGAAATACTATCGCCTGACAACGATGTAATTTTCTCTACATTCTGTAAATTTTTCAATTTTGCTTCAATTTTATTTGTGATCAAATTTTCAATATCAGGTGGTGCAACGCCCAAATACATCGTTGAAACAATAACATAAGGGATTTTAATATCAGGAGTAGATTCTCTGGGAAGCCCCAAATAGGAAACAGACCCAATAATAGTAATAAACACGACAAATACAAAAATAGTCATGTATTTACGTATCGCCCAATTAGTTAAAAACATGATTTATATCCTTTTTGCTCAATATATTGATAATTTAACCGCAAAAACAAAAACTATCCCGACTAGAAAAAACTATCACTATTGAATAATTTCAACTTTACTGCCATCTGCAATATTTTTTTGGCCAACAATAATCAATTGATCATTGAATTTAAGTCCTGATTTAATCAGCAACTTGTCACCAACAGAATCCCCAGTTTTTACAATAATTTTTTTAGCTATTTTATTTACCACAACATAGGCATATTCTTGACCTTCATCTATAATAATCGCTTCAATAGGAACCATAATGACATTTCGCATAGCCCTCATTCCTACAAAAACATCAGCTAACATTTCAGCTTTAAGTCGATGTTGTAGATTATTCACTTCAATAATAACAGGAAAATTTTTTGTAAATGAATTTGCTTGTGCTGAAATATTAATAATCCGCCCTGGAATATCATATGAAATATTTTCTACATGAATTTTTATTGGAGCCGACTTTGACAAACTATAAATATCATTGGGTGCAACATTAATAATAGCCTCTAGTTTATCTAGATAAATAATTTCAAACAACGGCGTTCCTGGCATAACCACATCACCACTCTCCACATATTTACCGCTAATATATCCATCAAAAACAGCTTTTACTTGACTATTTTCTTTTTGAATTGCAGCTAATTTGTATCCAGCTTCTGCACTTTTTAGTCGCAAATCAGCATCCTCAATTTGCTGTTTTGACGCTAACTTTTTTTGATACAAATCATTGGTACGCTGATAAAAAAGCCGTGCGTTATCTAAGCCTACTTTAGATTGATCATATTGTGCTTTTGCAACGCGACTGTCAATTTCAGCAAGTATTTCATTTTCATTGATCATATCACCAATATCTTTTACAGCAATCGATGTTATTTCTCCTTGACTACGTGCTTTTAATACCACTTTCTTTTGCGCAGTTAGAACAGAAGAATATAACCTTTCCACTTCACTATTTTCTAATTTTACTGTCATTACTCTTACTGAAATAATATTATTTTTATCGCTACTAAAGGTATCTTGAGCTGGATTAATTTTTCCAGCTTTTTTACTACTACTACCGCATGATTGCAATAATAACACACCTAAAATCATAACACCCACTAATATAACAATCCGAAATTGATTTTTCACTATTTTAGCTCCTTGTTTTTCGTGTAGCTTAATGACCTGAATAGATTAACAACCCCTGCGTTTTTAATACAGAAATTTGTGCTAATACAACATCAATTTGGCTTTCCATTAAATCTTTTTGTGCAGAAAACAGCATATTTTGAGCATCCAAAACATCGATATTAGTTGCACTTCCTAAATTATACAATGTTTTCACTTGATTAAGATTGTCTTTAGCTAATGACAAGCTCCGTTCAGACAAAATAATCTTTTGATGAGCAGACGATATTGCAGAACGAACAGCCTTCATTTCTAATTCAATTCCTTGAGTTAGTAAATCAAGATTAATTTGCATTTTTTTAAGAT
>CAYUBI010000003.1:7525-34128 GCA_964443005.1 uncultured Candidatus Marinamargulisbacteria bacterium | reverse complement strand
ATTTTAAAAAATTTAGTTTTCCGAATGTTTGGGTTTTTTTCACTTCGTGGGAGAGAGATGGTATCCTATCCCCCAATGATCGTGTTGTAAGGGAATGGTTCGATTTGCATTTTTTTAAGATTATGACGCGCTTCATCCACTTTAGCTGCTGTGCTCATTCCATCAAAAAGTTGCCAAGATCCAGACAAAGCAACCATCCATTCTTTGTCCGCATCAGAAAACGAAAACTTTTGACCATTCACATATCCATAAGAACCTGCTGCAAACAAAACAGGCCATGACTTACTAGCATTCAACGCAATATTAGCCTCTAACAACAGAATCATCTGCTTTATAGATTGAACATCTGAACGTTGATCAATAATTGAAGCAAAATCAAGAGAAAAATTATCTGTTACAGGAAAAGGAACTTCTAAAGAAAATGTAAGATCAAAATTCTCTGCTAAAGGATATCCGATAAAATTACTAAATGCTGTTTTCGCATTTTGCTCTGCATTCCTTAGATCCAAAATATTTTTTTCAATGCGCGCCATTTCAACCTCAATACGCAATAATGCATTATTATAAGCAAATCCATTATTAATCAACTCTTCAGTGTTTTTATAATGTTGCTCAAAACTACGTTTTGTATCCAAAAGCAATGTCAAATTTTTTTCTAATTTAACCAACTGAAAATACTGAGTTGCAACATCACTCAGTAACTGTTGTTTTTGTTGGTTTACATTTGCTTCTGCCATTTTTAAAGCAGACTGACTAGCTTCAAGCGTTGGCAAAATATGCGTACCAAAAATAACTTGAGAAACCGAAATTTTAGTAGTATACGTATCATTTTCTGAAGCAAAAGGACTTCCGCCTGCCATTAAAGCATTCAACGATGGAATAACCTGCGCCAAACCAGTAAAAAAGCCTGTTAATGCAGCTGATGTGCCACCACCCAGTGAAGCATGATATTTAGAATAGCTTGATTCTAATTTTAGTGAGGGCAAAACAGTTGCCCACGCTTGATCTGTTTGTGTTTTTGCTATTTCATAATCCTCAATTTTCGTTAAAAGATATTTATTTTTTGTTAAGGCCAAAGTACATACATCCGTAAAAGATAATAGTGGTGCAGCGATTGCCAAAGACACAGATAAAAATATAAAAGTCAAAACAACTTGTTTCATGTGAATTTCCTTATTTCTCAAGAAGATATATTTTGATGGAAGACATACAATTTGTAAAGAACAAAAATCTAAAAAAATGGGTACTTTTCAAAAAAATGTTTTATGGTATGATTTTCGTAGGGGTGAATTCATGAATATAAAAACTATGTTAAAATTAAATACATTTTTAGTATCAGGAATTATTACTATTATAGCAATAGGAAGTATATTAGGGATTTTATTTGTAAAAAGTAATCTAAATTATTTGACTGAAAGAAGTACGCCCTATCAAGTAAAAACAATTGAATACCAAAAAGTTTTGCAAAATACATTAGCTGATTTATTTAAAGTAAGTGCTGCGAATTCAATAAACGATTTGAATGAAGCAAAAGCAGAGGGTGAAAAATCCATTGAAGAATTAAAGAAAGTTGAAATATGGTTTGTTTCCATTGGTGATAAACGACATAATACATTTAACGAAATAAAAAATATTTCTGATGAACTCATTCAAATATCGCAAAAAAGAATTAAAGCCATTAATAACGGCATGGAATCTGAAAAAAACATGGCCACAAAAATAAATTTATCAAATGAAAAACTGGATAATTTGGGTAATAATATCAAAGCTATTCAACAAAAACAGGGAGAATCTTTTTCAATTTCGATGAAAGATACTGATGCTATCAATAAACGATTAAAAGATATTAGCACACTAAGTGTCTATGCTAAAGATACGCAACTATATATGTTAGACCTCTATTCACTGACAAGTAAAAGAGACTATTTAATAACAAAAAGTAAAATAAATTTAGTCAAAAATAAATTATTGCAAAATAATTATTTAAATTATAATGTAGGCTTAAAAAATGACATTATCGGATTTTTTGAATTACTTGACGAATTTATGAAAATTAAGAATACGGTAATAAATGATAAAAGCGAACAACCTGACAAAACTAAATATGAACAAATTTTTACTAAATTAAAGGAGCAGTTTTCTGTTATTATGCTGAACGTCGATAACGATACAGCTTCAATTAGTGATAAATCAATTATTGAATCACAAAATCAAATAGGCATATTTTCACAATCTAACCTAGCAAATGAAGTTCTTCGTAATAATTCAGAATATACAGCAGAAGGTTACGGATTAAGTAATGCAATTAGTCGGCTATTTCTAGCTAAAACCGCAGCTGAATTACAAGAATTAGCGATAAATGTTGCAACGAAAATAGAATTATCAAATAAAGCAGCTACTAAAATAGAAAAAATATTATTCAAACTCAATGCCAAAAGAGAAATTGAAATTCTACGTGAAGTAAAAAATTCAATATCAGAAATAAGTAATCTATTAACAACTAATGATGGCGCAATTGATAAAATAAAAAACAGCATTGAGATGCAAAATAAAGCCAATCAGATTAATATAAAACTCAGAGAAATTATAGCAAAACAGAATGAAAAAGGAAAAGAATCGATTGCATTAGCTCAAAACGAACAAGCAAAAACAATTATCAGTGTTAACAAAATAGTACGTTATATTGTATTTTTTATGCTTGCAGCAAGTATAGGCGGCCTAACAATTGGGGTATTATTCAGTCTTAAATTAGAAAAAAGCATTATTGGCCCGTTACTTACCTTACAGACTATGGTGAATGGCGTAAGAAAAAATAGTGACTTCAGCATAAGAACTATGATACAAAAAGAGGATGAAGTCGGCCTTACAGTAAAATCATTTAATGAACTTTTAGCTGATTTAGAATCCGCCTTGGGTGACATTAACAAAGTTATGAGTTCAGTAGCAAAAGGAGATTTTTCTCAAAAAATTACAGTAAATCTTCATGGCGATTTAAATAAAATGAAAATAAATGTTAATGCATCAATTGAACAAATAAGTTTAGCAGTGAATGATATTGGAAATGTAATAGGGTCATTAGCAAAGGGAGACTTTGGCGCCAGAGTAACTACAAAATTATATGGTGATTTAGATATACTGAAGAATAACATTAATAATGCTTTGTCTATGCTGGATGAAAGTATTAAGAAAATCAATTGCATCATGAGTGCTGTAGCAAATAAAAAGTTAGATGAACGAGTTGACGTTAAGGCACACGGTGATATTCAAAAACTCATAGATAATATTAATAATACATTAAGTATTTTAAGTGGAACTTTATCAAAAATTAATCAGCATACCTCAAGTGTAGCAGAAGCAAGCCATCAATCGAGCATTGCCGTATCACTAGTTTCAGAATCTGCACAAAACCAAGTTAATTCAATTAAACTTATTGAGGAATCCATCAAAGAAGCAAATACATCTATTGAAAATGTAGCCAAAAATACGTCAAAAGTAAATATGGATGCAAATGAAGCAGTCATTTTGGTAAATAAAGGCTTAGAAAAGATTAACAGTATGGTTGGTGTTGTTAATGCAATTGCAGTTAGCAGCATGGAAATCAATAAAATTACAGATGTAATTGGCGAAATTGCAAGTCAAACAAATTTGTTGGCTTTAAATGCAGCAATAGAAGCAGCAAGGGCAGGGGAGCATGGAAAAGGCTTTGCAGTTGTAGCTGACGAAGTTAGAAAACTTGCAGAAAACTCTGCAAATTCTGTTAATGAAATATCGGTTTTAGTTCAACAAGCCGTAGAAAAAACACAAGAAGGGGTAGATTCTGCAAAAGATGTGCATAATTATATGGAAAATATTTCTGAATCTGTCAAACAATCCGGTACTATGATGCAAAACATTGCAGGATTAATCGAAGCACAAATGTCAGCATTGGCATCAATAAAAGATAATGTTGGAAAATTAAGTGTAATTGCCGAAGACAACACTGCAGTAGCAGAAGAAATAACAGCATCTACAGAAGAGTTATCAGCTTTATCACAGCAAACGATGGATGAAGTAAAACAATTTATTATTAAATAAAGGAGAAAAAAATGAAATAGAAACATTCAACAAATTTTTCTTTGCTTCGTCGAAATAAACTATCAATAGGATTCAATCTTATATATGATAAAATTGAAAATAGGGGAAAAAAATGAACTTTTTAAAATATGCATTCGTAATTATTATGGCATGTAGCCTAGTATTTGCAGGAGAATTGAAAATTGGATCTGGTGCTGCGGCTACAGAAGGCATTTTAAAACCAATAAAAAATTCTTTTGAAAAAACAACTGGGATAAAGCTAACAATTCTTTCATCTGGACCCAAAATTGCATGGTCTGATTTAGAAAAAAATTCTATTGATGTTGCAATTGGTGGATTATCAATTACAGACTGGGAAAAGTTAATGAAAACAGAGGGTGTGGCAATAAAAGATATTCGACTATATGATTCAGAAGTAATTGGAAAAGATTCAATCAAAATATTACTAAATAAGGACAATCCTATCAAAGAATTGTCGAAACAACAATTAAAAGGAATTTTCACAGGAACCATAACAAATTGGGCAGAGCTTGGATGGCAAGATTTACCAATTATTGTTGTATGGGGCAAGTTAATTTCAGGGACCAATTCAATGTTTCAAAAAAATATGATGGATGGCGAAAAATATTTATCAAATGTGCTAGATGTGAATACTGCTGATGATGTAAAGCAAAACGTAGCAAGCTCAACAGAGGCTATTGGTTTTGGGCCTTCATCTGTTCTGGATAATACGATAGTTTCACCAATAACACCCGAATTATCACGCCCAATCACTTTCCTAACTAAAGGCAAACCTTCTGGAGATGTATTAAAGCTGTTAGAATATATTAAAGGCGAAGGGAAAAAATTAATTAAACTATAAAAGCTTAACATTAAAAAGGAACAGGATTTTTTCATCCTGTTCCTTCTACTAAGATTCTGCTAACTTATTTAAAAGATGGGATTCAATATCCGAAAACTGATTTTTCTTATCCAATTTCCGAATTACTTTGCGAATATTGGCAGCCATATATGCTTCAGAATCAGTATCTTCTATCATAGATATTGGTAAAAAATCCTCTTTGCGTCGCTGATTAATTCCTGATTGAGAACGTCCTTGTGCTGCATGTATACGTTCCATTAAAATAACTGAAAAATCACGATTCATAATTGAAGCAACAACTCGATTATAATTTTCATATTTCTTTTGATTCTGAATTACTGTTTCTGAGACTTGCATCAACATAATTACACCTCTATCGCTTGATATACTTGCGTTCGATGCATAAAAGATTCAATATCTTCAAGTTTACTAGGATCTTCAAGAATCATATCAGTCACAGTATCTACCAACGAAGTCTGTTCATTTTTTGACATTTCTTGAAGTACTCCTCCAAAAGCTAAAACGATTGAAACTACAGAAAATATCTGTCGGCGTTTTTCTAAACCTGCAACTTGTAAAATTTTAGGAATAGCAGCAACAACCTGCTGCATCATTCCTACAGTTGGCTGTTCTGGACTTAACTCTGATTCTATATCAAAATGTGGAAGAAAAAAGTCCGATTCTTGAATATTCACATCCATTTTTTCAACTAACATATCCCACCTCCATGCGTATTACATTCCATATATCGAAACTTAGCACCCCGAACTTGTATCGATAGATATTAATATATAGTGATCTTTTTCACGAATGAAGCATACTTGAAGTATAATACTTATATGTGTGCCTCCTTTAATCTAATTTCATCATTTCAACCAGCAGGTGATCAACCGAAAGCAATTCATGAAATCACGCAAAATTTTGCTAATGGCAGCCCTTTACAAGTTCTAAAAGGCGTTACTGGATCAGGAAAAACATTCACAATGGCCAACATTATCAAGCAATTAAACCTACCAACATTAATTATCGCTCATAATAAAACACTTGCAGCGCAATTATGTTCGGAACTTAAAGATTTTTTCCCTACTAACTCAGTAGAATATTTTGTAAGCTTTTATGATTATTATCAACCGGAAGCTTACATCCCGCACACTGATACCTATATTGAAAAAGACACAGCAATAAATGAGGAAATTGAACGCTTACGCCATAGTGCTACAATGAATTTGCTTTCGCGAAAAGATGTAATTATCGTAGCCTCAGTTTCATGTATCTATGGGCTAGGAAGTCCAGATGTTTATGTAGAAGGATCAATCGAGCTCCACATTAAACAAAAAATTCGACGAGATAATTTTCTGGAATTATTAATTGCAATTAAATATGAGCGAAATGACATTGCCTTAAGTCGAGGCAAATTTCGTGTTCGTGGTGATATTATCGAACTTATTCCTGCTTATGAAACACGCGTACTACGTATAGAATTTTTTGGTGATGATATTGAACAACTAACACTTGTGGACTTTGTTACTGGAGAAAAAACTCAGTCATTAACACAGTTTTTTTTGTTCCCAGCTACACATTACCTTACGCTACCTAACACCTTGGAAGCTATGATTGAAAAGATCGAATCCGAATTATCAGAACGCTTATTGCAATTCAAATCACGAGATATGCACGTAGAATATCAACGCTTGGAACAACGAACCCGTTACGACCTCGAAATGTTAAAAGAAATAGGATACTGTAATGGTATTGAAAACTACTCACGTCATCTTGCTGGCCGACAATCCGGAGAACCTCCTGACACACTTATCGACTATTTTCCAAAAGAATTTTTAATGATCGTAGATGAATCGCATGTTACACTTCCACAAATTCGAGGAATGTTTGCTGGAGATCGTTCACGAAAAACTGTCCTAGTAGATTATGGTTTTCGACTACCATCTGCATTAGATAATCGTCCACTTAATTTTGATGAATACTTTGGCAAAATTCATAAAGCATTATTTGTTAGTGCAACACCTGGAGACTTCGAAATTAATACAGTTGGCAATGATTGTGTCATAGAGCAAATTATTCGGCCTACGGGACTATTAGATCCTATGATTGAAGTTCGAGGCACCAAAGGTCAAATTGAGGACATTATGAAAGAAATTAATGGCCGCATCGCACATAATGAACGCGTGCTAGTTGTTACATTAACCAAAAAAATGGCAGAAGAGCTCACAAACTACTTACATAAATACGAAATTAAAGCACGCTATATGCATGCAGATGTTGACACTCTCGATAGAATCGACATTCTGCACGATTTACGTGTAGGACTTTTTGACGTACTCATTGGAATCAATTTACTTCGCGAAGGCCTAGATTTACCTGAAGTCTCTCTGGTAGCAATTCTTGATGCGGATAAAGAAGGATTTCTTAGAAACGAGCGTTCACTGATTCAAACTATTGGCCGCGCTGCTAGAAATGCACAAGGCTTAGTGCTTTTATATGCAGACAAAATAACAGAATCTATGAAACGCGCCATGCAGGAAACCAATCGACGCCGTACTATTCAAGAAAAATTTAATATAGAACATGGCATTACTCCAACCACGATTTTAAAATCAGTCAAAGATAATGTACGGGAAGTTCCCATCAACGTTCGAAAAAAGCACGATAAACGTCAACGCCAATTAGATCACAAACTTGATTATCTATTTAATCCAGACACATTAAAAGCAGATGAGCTGCCGCAACTGATTACAGATTTGCGTCACGAAATGGACCAAGCAGCCAAAAATCTAGAATTTGAAAAAGCAGCCGTAATTCGAGATTATTTACGAGCGATAACCTAACTTTATTCGCCAATTGTTATGTTCTTGCTGTGTACGACTAAAATGATGATGGCCATCATTTGTTGAAATAAAATAATAATAATTTGTTGTTGTTGACTTTAGTACGCCCAAAATTGACGATATCCCTGGATTGGAAATAGGCGTAGGCGGCAATCCATTGATACGATAGGTATTGTATGGAGATTCTATAGAAATATCTTCAGCAGTTAACATTGATTTTGAAAACTGTTTTAATGCATATTTAACTGTAGGACATGAACCTAATGCCATTTTATGATTTAGACGATTAAGAAAAACAGAAGCAATCAACGGCCTATCTTCATTAACAACAGCTTCGCGTTCAACAATAGATGCAAGAATCATTAAATCATAAAACATCAATGATTTACCATAAACTTTAGGCAATGTAGCTTGATACTGATGATAAACAGGAATAACTTTATTATTAAAATTATCTAAAATCATTAAAATAACTCCATCAAGTGATATTTCAGTTACAATTTGATAAGTGTCAGGAAACAAAAAACCTTCTAAATTCGGTGAACGAAGAGTATGCAAAAATGGATAACGCAATTTTAATGTGCGAATAAAATCAGAATCAGTACAACGTTGAATAAACTCTCCAGGAATAGAAATTTCCTTTTGAGCAAGAAGCGCATCTAACTCATACATATTCATGCCTTCAGGAATCGTTAATTTAATAACAACAAGATGACTCGGATCTTGCAGCTGCTCCATGATTTCCTGTAAACTTGCAGGAAACGACAATCGATAAGTTCCATACTTGAAATTATTCTCTCGATTATAATAACGAACCACACGGTTAAAAAATCTTGGTATATGAATAATTCCTGATTGTTTTAGCCGATCAGAAATCTGATTTAATCCATCTCCTTTCATAATTTTAAATTGAATTTCCTGATTCGATGTTGAAATAGACGTATGATTTGCATAATATCCACCCCAAATTCCCATAATAACGACAAATAAAACAACAGAAACACCAAATAATAATTTCAAGATCAACCGATCATTCATAGATCTATGTCCTTTTGCTTGAGTTGTTGAATATAATGTTCAAGTAAAAGACATGCAACAGCCGAATCAATAGTATTTTTTCTTTTTTTTCGACTATAGTCTGCGGCAATCAACTCGCGTTCCATAAATTTTGAAGAAAACCGTTCATCAATTAGCACAACATCACAAAGCGTTCGTTTTTTTATTACTTGAACAAATTTAAGTACACGTAAAGTCATTTCAGACTTTTGCTGATTTGGAAAAAGAGGATAGCCAACAATAATAGTCACAACATCATCGTTCTGTATGAGTGCTACAAGTTCATTCATCATTGACAAAGAAACCAATAGAAAAGGACGAGGCGAAGGAATTAGCAACATTGTATCAGCCAAGGCTACACCGATTCGCTTGGTGCCGTAATCCAAAGCCAGATATTTAGCCATACAAAAAATCTAAAAATATAGCAAGCATTCTCACACAGCTACTTTCGACAAACACTCGTTAACCCGACACAAAACAGCATCTATTGCAATAGAAACTTTAGACGGAAATTTGCCACCACCCTGCGCCATTTTGGAAGAGCCACCGCCTTTTCCACCCGTAATTTCTGCAACTAACTTTAATAGTTGCCCTGCATGACATCCACGTAAAACTGAGGAATCCGAGCATTTAACAACCCAAAACACTTGTTCGCCAATAATTGAAGCTACCACAACAATACCATTAGAACAAAGCACTGCGCATTCATCTACTAACACTTTCAAGAGTTCCATCGTAATATCAGCTATAGTCGTTACTAATAAATCAACTCCACAAATAGTTTCTTTTTTTGAAATCAATGTCCGTGCTAAAGATTTCATAGATAATTGATTTAATTGAACAATTTCTTTTTGAAGTGTTTTAACTTGATCTAAACAGACTTCGACCTTAGACACAACACCCTCAGTTGCAGTTTTAAAATAGCCAGCAAGTTGTTGCATTGCCAATTTTTGCAAAGTTAAATACTCGTATGCAGGTTCTCCAGCATAGGCTTCAATACGACGGATACCACTGCCAACTGCAACATCAGATAACAATGTTACAATGCCAATATCTCCTGTAGCAGATACATGAGTTCCGCCACATAATTCTGCTGAAATATTTCCAATTTTTACGACACGAACAGTATCCCCATATTTTTCAGTAAATAAGGCCATGGCCCCTGTAGAAATGGCATCCTGATAAGCCATTTCACAAATTGATATAGGAATATTTTGTAAAAGAATACGGTTTATCTCACGCTCGATTGTCATAAGCTGCTCTACAGAAAGTGCCTGATAATGAGTAAAATCGAACCGAAGTTTTTCTGGAGATACCAATGAGCCAGCTTGCTTCACATGCACGCCTAATACTTGAATTAACACAGATTGCAGCAAATGCGTTGCCGAATGATGCCGTGCCATAGAGTTTCGTTCTGCATCAGTTTTTGCAATGATAGCTTCGCCTCCAATGGGTTTAACCTCCGACATATCTGACGTATTTAAATGAAACTGAGCACCTGCTCTGCCTCGATATTTTTGTTGCTGCATCAAACTATTAAAAGCTGCTATATCAACAGATATATTTTTTTCTGCACAAATCTCCGCAGTCAAATCGAATGGGAAACCAAATGTATCATATAATTTAAATGCATCATCACCTGATAAACAACCGCCTTGCTCCATTTTTTCTTGCAAAAGCTGTAATCCAATAATAAGAGTTTTTGAAAAATTTTCTTCTTCAATACCTAAAATCATTAAAATATGTAATTGATTATCATAAATTTCTGGATACCGAAGCCGATTTAACTGAATGATCGTTTCAGCTAATTCTTTAAGGAAAAACTTAGTAATTCCAATTAATCGCCCAAATCGAACAGTACGTCGAATCAACTTTCGTAAAACATATTCTCTCCCATCATTTCCAGGCAATACTCCATCACCAATTAAAAAAATTGAGGCACGAAGATGATCAGCCATAACTCGTAATGCCAAGACAGAAGGATTTTTTCCAGCTAAACGCTGAATATGACGAATAATTGGAACAAATAAATCCGTATCAAAATTAGAATCTACCTGTTGAACAATAGAAGTGATACGTTCCAATCCCATTCCCGTATCAATGTTTTTTGTTGGAAGCAATGTCAACATCCCAGTTTCGTCTCGATTAAATTCCATAAAAACAAGATTCCAAATCTCTAAATACCGATCACAATCACATCCAGGCCCGCAATTTAAATGTTGACAACCGTATATTTCACCCATATCGTAATAAATTTCCGAACAAGGTCCACAGGGACCGGTTAAACCAGCAGACCAAAAATTACTTTCTTCTGACAACCGAAAAATTCGATTTGAAGAAATGCCGGTTAATTCTTGCCACAACACATAACTTTCATCATCTTTCTCATAAACCGATATATACAATTTAGAAATATCCAAATTTAAATCTTTGGTTAAAAATTCCCATGCAAATAAAATCGCATCTCGTTTAAAATAATCACCAAATGAAAAATTACCCAACATTTCGAAAAAAGTCTGATGACGCTTTGTTTTCCCAACACTTTCAATATCATTTGTACGAATACATTTTTGAACAGAACTCGCCCGCATAAACGGTGATTTTTTTAGTCCCATAAAATATGGCTTAAACTGTAACATTCCTGCAATAGTCAACAATACAGAGGTATCATCTGGAATTAACGATGCACTACGACAAACAGTATGGCCTTTAGACTCGAAATAAGCCAAAAAACGCTGACGAATCTCTTCAGCAGACAACATTATTTATTAAATTGATCGAATTTTTGCTTTCGTTTTTTTAGAAATACTTGAGCAAAATTAATCCAGCCTTTGACATCTGTGAAAGCATCAATTCGTTCAGCAATATGTCGAAACGAAATCAAAATTTTTCGAACCTCAGCCAATAATAGCATAATATAAAAAAGAACTGCTGCAAAAGCCAACCCAATTAACGCATAAACAATAGTACTAATTTCAATCATAAGTATTCTGGATTAACCCTTTCCAAACTTTTTTGTTACTTTTTCATCAATAGTTTTTGTTAAACTTTTAATAGACTCTTCAATCGAATTTTTTGCTTTATCGACTAATTCCTCAGCAGTATCATTAATATTATTAATAAATTCCTGATTTTCTTCTTTTTTCTTACTCAACCATTTTTTTGTATTTTCGCCAGCTGGAGAATGAAGATACAATGCAGCAGCTAAACCCGTGACAGCTCCCATAATCAATCCAACTAAAAATGATCCGTGATGTTTTTCGCACATAACATTTTCCTTTCTAGGGTTCAACCCTATTTGACTTATGATCAATTATACCACCACCCAGCAAAATGTCACCATCATAAAAAACAGCACTTTGCCCCGGTGTCACTGAATCAGCAGGATGATCAAAAAATATATTCACGCTATGATCCGATGTTGGCTGAATAAGGGCATTGATTTCAACTGATTTATAACGAATTTTTACATTGGCACGAAAAGAGATCTGAGGAGTCGGCATTGACACCCAATTTACATGAAAAAGAGTACACGATTCTTGTTTTAGACCTTGCACAGTATCAACAACAATAATATTGTGATCTACATTGATTTCCGCTACATATAAAGGATGTTGAGACGCAATCCCAATACCTTTTCGTTGACCAATCGTATAAAAAGATATGCCGCGATGTTGACCAATAACTACACCCTTTCGATCAACAAAATCACCAGGTCGACTTTGGGCACCCAGATGCTTTAATAAAAATGATTGATAATTGCCATTAACAAAACAAGCATCCTGACTTTCAGGTTTCTCAGCTACAGGAATATGATTAGCTAAAGCATAATCACGCACCCATATTTTAGTAAACTCTCCCAGCGGGGTAATCAAACGAGCTAATTGATTCTGTTTCAATTGATACAAAAAATAGGATTGATCTTTTCGATCATCAACCGCCTTTCGCAACAAACACCGGCCATTAAGCTCATGTACACGAACATAATGGCCAGTTGCCAAATATAACGTTTGACAAAACGGATCAAACTTATTTTCTTCAACCAATTTCAATTGCAAGATATCCATCATTGCCTCACATTTGATGAACCGATTACAGGGCGGACAGGGATTTGGCGTCCGTCCATTCATATACTCCTTACAAAAATAATCAATAACTACTGATTGGAATTGTGATTGCAATGCAACTGTATAATGAGGAATATTTAAAAAACAAGCAATTCGCTTAGCATCTAACACTGAGGGACTATTTAATTCCGTTTCTTCAGGTTTTAGCAATGCAGTAACACCAATAACCGTTTTACCTTGATGAACAAGAAGATGCGCAGCCACAGCACTATCTACACCACCACTTAACGCAACCACACAAATGTCTTTATTCATACGCAAATAATACCATATTTATCGAGATAGAAACGTATTAACCAAATCTATCAACGCTTTAAGTTTAGAATGATCACGATCTGAAAAATGAGTCAAATACAAATATGTTAAAAATCCACCATGATCAATTTCTTTATGTAAGGTAAATGATGTATGCCATTTTACACGAAATAAAAGTTCATTAATTAACAAAAGCTCTTCAGTTGTCAAACAAATTTTAAATTCAATAGTAACTGTATTTGTTTTTTTATCTGTAGTATAAGAACAAAAGTTTTTATAAAAATTACGAATATAATCTACAGCGTCATGAGCATCATAAAAAATTTTATGAAGGGCCAGATCATAATGATTGATATATCCGGGCTTAACCAAGTTCTCAATTGTAGTATTTTCCCATTTTTTCCAAAATTTACCTCCTGGCTGATCCAGTAAAACAATCGGCATTAATTTCTTTTTTCCAGTTTGAATTAATGTTAATCCTTGATACAACTCATCCATAGTGCCATATCCGCCAGGCAAAGTAACAAAAGCATCTGACTCATTAAAAAACATAAGTTTGCGTGTAAAAAAATATCGAAAATTTAAAAGATGATCTGGATAATGGTCAAACACAGCATTTCCATTTTCATAAGGTAATTTTAACCCTAAACCAATACTATTTCGTGCTCCGGCTCCCAAATTTCCAGCATGCATAATTCCCGGACCACCGCCAGTAATTACCATAAACCCATTTTTTACAGCATATTTAGCCAGCTCAACAGTTTGAATACATAATGGATCATCGAGCTTAGTTCGCGCTGACCCAAAAATAGAAATTTTTCGTCGATCACGATGTTTTCGAAATAAATTAAGTGCTGCACGAACCTCATGCATGGTATTTTCAAGTAAACGCATATCTTTATTAGAAAAATTACTTGAACTATATAAAATCGCAGACAAAACAAAGCTGCGAATCTGTTCTTCACGTTCTGGCGTTTCAGGATTAAGCTCCTGAAGAACTTCATTAATAAGGTGATCTAACATATGAATAATTTTTTCTGAAATAATTGGTTCGTTAACATGAGAAATAATTGGCACTAATTCATCCTTTTTTATCACTGTTCTTTTGAATGATGCCACAAAAAATAAAATCTAAACATAAAAAAGGACGCTCTGTTGAGCGTCCTTTAATATATTGCATATTAAAAATGATTATCCAATCTGAGGAATTTCCTCTTTTATCTTAAATGAATGAAAGGACCGATGAATCACATACAAGGCAATAGCAAACAAAATTACAGCAACAACAATATCTACACGACGAGGCAAACCAAGACCTAATTCAATAGCTAGCAAACCAAACAATGTCGTAAACTTAATAATTGGATTCATAGCTACTGAAGTCGTGTCTTTAAATGGATCGCCAACTGTGTCCCCTACAACAGACGCTGCATGCAATTCTGTTCCTTTGGCTTTTAACTCGACCTCAACCAATTTCTTGGCATTATCCCATGCTCCACCTGCATTAGCCATAAAAATAGCTTGAAATAATCCAAACAATGCTATTGAAATCAAATAACCAATAAAGAAAAAAGGTTCAATTAATGCAAATGCAAGTGTAGTTAACAACACTGCAAGAAAAATATTTACCATACCTTTTTGAGCAAACTGCGTACAAATTTCAACGACGCGCTTACTATCTGCAATTGAAGCTTTTGTGACACCATCCAACTTCATATTTTGTTTAATAAAATCTACCGCATAATAAGCTCCAGCAGATACTGCATGCATTGACGCACCGCTAAACCAATAAATCATTGCACCACCTGCAATAAGTCCAAACAAAAACGGAGGATATAGAATCGATAAATTCTCCATTTGAGTTGTTAAACCCTGAGTCAAAATAACAATAATTGAAAAAATCATTGTTGTAGCACCAACAACCGCAGTTCCAATTAAAACTGGTTTAGCTGTTGCTTTAAACGTATTTCCACATCCATCATTTGTTTCTAATAAATACTTTCCTTTTTCAAAATCAGGAATAAAACCAAACTCTTTTTCAATTTCATTTTTAATGTTAGGAATTGTTTCAATCAATGATAACTCATAAATCGATTGAGCGTTATCAGCAACTGGACCATAAGAATCAACTGCAATTGTCACAGGACCCATGCCTAAAAAGCCAAAAGCAACAAGCCCAAAAGCAAATACTGCTGGTGCAATCATTAATGCAGCGAATCCTAAATGACTAATAGCAAAAGCAATTCCCATTAAAAGAATAATGACCATCCCCATCCAATATGCACTAAAATATCCGCCAGTTAATCCTGCAAGAATATTTAACGAAGCACCACCTTTTCGAGATGCGCCCACAACATGTCTAACATATGCAGATTCTGTTGACGTAAAATTCTTAACTATTTCTGGAATAATCGCACCTGCAATCGTTCCACACGAAATAATCAATGACAATTTCCACCACAAACTTCCATCACCTAAATCACGTATCAAAATGTAACTAACGTCAAAGGTCAATAGAATCGATATAATTGAAGTAATCCATACTAATGATGTCAACGGCGATTCAAAATTCATTTTATCAGCATTGCCAAATCGCATCTTCGCAATAACATCATTAATCCAATATGAAACCGCACTGGCAATCAACATCGCAAGCCGCATGACAAATATCCAAACTAATAATTTAGCTTTCATCATAGGATCATGAACTGCAACCAAAATAAAGGAAATTAATGCAACGCCTGTAACACCATACGTCTCAAACCCGTCTGCAGTTGGCCCCACAGAATCTCCAGCATTGTCGCCAACACAATCCGCAATAACTCCAGGATTTCTTGCATCATCTTCCTTGATATTAAACACGATCTTCATGAGATCTGATCCAATATCTGCAATTTTTGTAAAAATGCCACCCGCAATTCGTAGCACAGACGCACCTAATGATTCGCCAATAGCAAAACCAATAAAACACGGGCCTGCCAATGTTGCATCAATAAAAAGCAAAATACATAACATAACTAATAATTCAATACTAATCAATAACATGCCAATACTCATTCCTGCTTGAATAGGAATAGCATATACAGGAAATGGTTTCCCCTTTAAACTCATAAACGCAGAGCGCGAATTCGCTAAAGTATTAATACGCATACCAAACCATGCAACAGCATAACTACCTAAAATTCCAATCACACTACAAATTAATACAATAGCAATTTTCATAGGCGTAAAATGACTAACAAAACCAAAATACGCAATCATTACAATACCAATCAAAACCTCTAAAACAATTAAAAACTTTCCTTGAGTAATTAAATAAGTTTTACAAGTTTCATAAATTAACTCAGAAACCTCAGCCATTGAACGATGAATTTTAATTTCTTTCATACGAACATATTGAACATATCCAAATAATAAGCCAGCAAAACACACAACCAATCCATACATTAGTAGAGTCCGACCATCCATATTCAAAAATGAAACCGACCGAAAATCAGGCAAAACAAGACTAGCTTCACTAGCCTGCGCAACAGCCCCCACAAGCAGTGTCAACACAAACACGAACAACGAAACAACTTTCTTCATAATACACCAACACCTCCATTAAAAAAATAGATTCTATTTTAGTGTAAGCGAAAATTATTAATTCTACAAGATGATTTAAAAAAATAATATAATAATAATTCGCATGGTTTTGAAATTGACACTCAATTTTTGCAATGCTAAGATACGATGCAATGTGAAAGTTTTAAAATCAAATTATAAATCAAGGGGTTAAATATGAAAAAAAGAGCATATAAATTTGCAAGTCTATTGATTCTGATTACGTCATTAGTTTTATTAGTTGGTGGTTGTGGATCTAAAGCTGAAAAAGAAGGCGGCCCTGTAGTTCTTGACATGTGGATTATGCCAAATTCATTAGCACCTGTAGGCGATTTGAATGCAGTTTTAGAAGAATTTCATAAGCAAAACCCAAATATTCGAGTTAAAGTAACTTCATTAGATTGGGGAGCTGCTTGGACGAAAATAACTACTGCTGCTGCAAGCGGCGATGTTCCAGACATTGTACAATTAGGCACAACATGGGTTGGGTCCATTAGTGCTATGAATGTTTTGTCGGATTTAACTGACAAAGTAAATGAGATTGAAGGTGGAAAAGCAGCATTTGTTGAAGCTGCCCACAATACAATGGGAATTGAAGGAACAACTAAAATAACTGCTATTCCTTGGTTTATAGATGCGCGTGCATTATATTTCAGAACTGACGTATTTAAAGAATGTGGATTAACAAAAGCAGACATTGCAACATGGGAAGGTTTTGATTCTGCACTTCGAAAAATAAAAAACAAACAACTAATTATTAACGGGATAAAAATCGAAGCTTTAGGCATTCCAGGTAAAAATGATTGGAATGTTGTGCACAATTTAGCGCCGTGGATTTGGTCTGCTGGAGGAAGTTTTTTAACAAAAGATTTAAAAAAATCGAATCTTGAAACAGATCAAGTTGCAAAAGCCTTAGATTATTATATTGGATTAGTAAAAAAGAAATATGTTCCAGAAGAATGTCTTGAACAAAATACAGCGCAAATTGAAGGTGGCTTCAATAATGGAGTTTATGCAATTATCTTTACAGGTTCAAATGAATTACGAGGGCTAACAACACCCCAACGACAAGGCGGAGTAATGGAATCACCTGTTGCCCGAAACTTTGATATAGCTCCTTATCCAGAAGGACCTCAAGGTCGAGTAACATTTGTTGGAGGAAGCACACTAGCGATTTTTAAAAGCAGCAAAAAACAAAGCGAAGCATGGAAAGTGCTAAAGTATTTAGTTTCAATTAAACCTCAGGTTGAGTATTGCAAACGAAGTGGGTTTTTACCTGCATTAAAACAAGGTTTTTCCGATCCCTATATTAGTTCAGATCGAAGACGTATGGTTTATAAAGAAGCAGTGAGTTATGGAAAATCCTATCCATCAATTCCAGCTTGGGGGACACTAGAGCCAGTCTTAACCCGACGTTTTGGAATTATGTGGGATCATGTTATTGCTAACCAAGATAGTTTTGATATCAAAGATATTCGGAACACTATGCAGTTAGCTGACAAAGAAATTGATACTCTGTTAAAGCAAGAATAACCCAATATAATATAAGGCTGATATCTTGAAAAAACTTATTAAAGACTTACGTAAAAACAAAATCGCATATTATTTTATTGCACCAACTGTTATTGGGATGATATTCATGCATCTATTCCCAATTATTCAAGGATTGTTTATGGCATTTTTACGTTTAAACATGTATACACTTGATCAATATCTAGGTGCTCCTTTTGTTGGACTAAATAATTTTTATACTGTGCTTTTCGATGCAAATAGTGCTATTCGTATTGGATTACTAAATGCAGTACGTAATACAATCATATATTCATTTTTAGTAACTGTTGGGCAAATTGGAATTGGAATGATTGTAGCGCTCATGCTTAATCAGGAATTTCGAGGGCGATCAGTTGTCCGAACATTATTCCTTTTCTCATGGATTGTTCCAACCTATGTTACAGGATTGTTATGGGGATTTATGTGGCAAAAAAGTTCGGGGATTATTAATATTTTGTTAGTCGATGTTTTTCATATTTTTGGGACAAAACCGTTTTGGCTAACTGGAACTAATACGTTATGGGCAATTATTATTCCAACTATTTGGCGTTTTTGGCCCTTATCAATGTTAATGCTGTTGGCTGGTTTACAAAACATTCCAGAAAGTCTTTATGAAGCATCAAGTATTGATGGAGCAAATGGATGGCAAGTTTTTTGGAAAATTACATGGCCCTTATTAAAACCAGTATGGGCAATTTTGATTTTATTTGGAATGATTTATAATGTCTACTCTTTTAATATCGTCATTATGATGTTTGGTAATGGCGCAGGTTTCCCAGGCGAGTGGGGAGACTTAATGCTAACTAATATTTTTAGAAATTCTTTTCAGCAATACAACTTTGGATTAGGTGCAGCGACATCAATACTGCTGATGTTCGTTATGATTGTTATGGTTAATATATGGTTTAAATTTTATAAAGAAGCTGAGGACATGCTGTAATGATTTTTAGTATGATAAAAGGAATGAGGTAAAAAATGCTTAGGTCATATCATTTTCGTCAAAAATTAAAAAAATATTTCACATTAGGATTAATGTACGTAATTCTAATCGTTAATTTATTTCCTATTGCTTGGATGATTTTTTCTTCTTTTAAAAATAATAGCGATATTTTGTTAGGTAAAATTGGATTTAGCCGTGCGGTAAATGATGTTGTGCTCTTACAAAAAGAAGGCCCCTTTCTTTATGTAGGAACTTCTGACGGTGGCTTAAGTAAATATGATTTCGAAACACATAATCTTTTAGATTTTACAACATTCACATCATTATCAACAGCGTTTTATTTTGGTGACAGTTATATTGATGTCAGTTCATCAGATCGAGGTTTATTTCGGGTCAGCAAAGCAGATTTTTCAAAACGAACCGAACGACCATTACCCTTTAAGGGCATTAATATTAACTCTATTGGAACAACAAGCATTTGTTCGAATGGGAAATATATTTGGTATGGAGTTGAAAACCCACTACTTAATAAAATTTATGAATTTACAGCAGCAGATATGAAAATGACTGACATTATTGAATTAAATGCGGATGTTGAAATTAAATCAATGGCAGTTCAAGAAAATACACTATTAATTGGAACTAACAAAGAATTATTTATTCTTGATATTACAACTAAAGAAATTGTCAAAAAAATTACATTACCCAGTGATTATTATCCTATTGGAAGCCAAACAATATCATTTTTAGCTGATAATAAAGCTAGGGTTTTTACACCAATGTTACTAATGACAATTGATCTTAGTACAGATGAAATTATAAAAGAACCCTCGCCGTATGGTGAACTAATTTCCTATGACGAAGATAACGATTACCAATATTTTGGAACAATTACACAATTAATTAAAAAGAATAAAACAACGCATGAGGAAACAATATTTCAGAAGTTATTTCCTGACATTAATGTTAATCAAAAAATTGCGGACGTAAAACCAACTTTTGTCTTAGGAAGTATTAATGCATTTACACGATTCAAAGATACAATTATCATTGGGTCGACATATGGTCGCGTTGTAAATATAGACGAAACAACTGGTGAGATTGAAAATTTTTTGCAAACAAAAGCTGGGCATATTTTATTTATGTGGAGAAATTATGTTGATTTATGGAGTAATATTGATTTTGGACTCTATATGTATAATTCATTCTTCATTTCTGGTATGACAATGATTTTTTCAATGATTTTTGCAACACTAACCGCTTACGCATTAGTTCGATTCAATTTTCCTGGATCTCGAATTTTTGGAACATCGATACTTGCGACACAAATGGTACCCGGAATTCTTTATCTAATTCCGTTTTATATTATGTTTAAATTTATTTCAGACCATACAGGAATTCAAATTAAAGGAACTTATTTTGGTTTAATTTTCATTTATACTGCATTTTTTACTCCGTTTTCAATTTGGATATTACGAGGATTTTTTTCTGCAATTCCTAAAGATCTTGAAGAAGCTGCCACAATTGATGGATGCAGTCAATTTAAAGTATTTTGGAAAATTGTTCTTCCTTTAGCTGTTCCGGGAATTATTGCAACAGGCGTTTATATGTTTTTAAATGCTTGGGATGAACTAATGTTTGCATGGGTGCTAACCAATAAAGCAACAATGACAATCCCTGTAGGCATTCGACTTTTCGTAGGTAATTTTCAGAACCGATTTGATTTAATGATGGCAGCAGCTACGGTCGCAACAATCCCCGTGATTATTTTGTTTTTTTTACTTCAAAAACATATTGTCAAAGGATTGACTGCTGGAGCAGTTAAAGGCTAAGTGTTTTCATTTTTGCCCTTTGCTAGCAGTAGTTCTGGCAATTGCACACTAGTAGAAACGCCTTTTGCAAAATTAATTATTGACATAGGCATATCCTTAAAAGCACTCAATGCTTGCCTTAAATCAATTGAATTTTCATTCGATGATATTGATGCGGTTTTTATTACTCATTTACATCAGGATCATATTAAAGGCCTAGCTCAACTATTAAAGACAACAACTATTCCTATTTATACTCATGCTAAAAATGTTCAGCTACTCATAACACAATTTAATTTTCATATTTATGCTAATCGAATCCATCCGCTATGCAAAACGTGGACATTACGTGATTTACAAATTCAAATATTTGAATTACCTCATCAGGGATGGATAATCAATAATCATGACACAACAGGACAACATACAGGCTTTCTTTTCGAACATTGCGATTCTGAGACCTGTTTAGCGTACGCAACTGATCTTGGACATTTACCTGAATCCATACAAAAACTCATTGAAAAATCTGATGCCTACTTTTTCGAAGCTAATTATGATGATGAGCTGCAATTACACTCAGGTCGCCCTATGGGGCTTATCAAACGCAATATAGGAAATTTTGGACATCTCAGCAATCATCAAGCTGGAGAATATTTAGCAAATTTGGCATGTACGCATCGCACCAAAAAAATTGTTTTAGCTCATCTCAGTCATCAATGCAATAATGCTGACCTTGCAACAACAACCGTTCAAAATTATTTACAAAAAAAAATGTTAAGCCATATTCCAGTTCATGTAGCACATCAACGACGATTTATTGTTGCTAATTAAAAGCACCAAAATATTTCGATGTTTATTTTTATTGATTTGGTGGAATATCTTTAACTGATCAAAGAAAAAGACTTGTTTTTAGCAAAAAATTTTTGTACGATAGGAGGTATAAGATAAAAAAAGGAGAAGAGAGGCACGAGACAATAAGATTGGTCCGCTTGTCGGAAATCTTAATATGCTAACAGACTGTAGCATATTTTTCAAAAATCTCGATTTATTACCTCTCCCAAATGTTGACCTGTTGTTTCAACAGATCTATTACAAGGGGGGATTTTTATGGTTATGTCCGTCATTCAAGAACAAGAGATTATCACAGAAGTTAAACAAGGAAATGAACACTCTAAACAAGTATTGATTGATCACCACATTAACATGGTTTACAAATATGCACATAGATATGATCGCTCGTATTTTAATGATATGGTTCAAGAAGGGTGCATCGGTTTACTGCATGCTGCAGATAAATTTGATTTTGATAAAGGCGCTCGTTTTTCAACATACTTATCCTTTTGGGTAACGCAATCCATTGATCGAGGTTACATTAAACATCGCCGTGCAGTTCGTCTTCCATCCAGTATTACAGAAGAGCTAAGTCGCATCCGTCGTTTAAGTAAAGAATACATAATGGAACATCACGCAGAACCCAGTATTGAAACACTAGCTGAACTATCAGGAATTGATAGAACAAAAATTGCGAATTATTTACAACTGGAACAAGAGACTGTATCCTTGGATGCTGAATTAAACGATGATGCTCATTTCGTGGATTATCTTGAAGATCAAGCTGCACTCAGCTATCAAGAAGAACTGGAAAAAGAAACACTACCACACGAGCTAGAAGCTGCAATGACACTACTCAATGAAAAAGAAAAAGCAGTACTTAACCTTCATTTTGGACTAAATGGTGCTGCAGAAAAATCTTTAGCAGATATTAGTCGAATTTTTGATGTTACACGTGAACGTGTTCGTCAAATTAAAGACCGAGCATTAGAAAAAATTCGAGAATCAATGTATGCACCTATGCTGCAAGTACATATGAACTAACAATATTTTACTCTAGGCACATCAAAAAATTCTGTGCCTAGAGTAAAATATACATAACAAAATCTCAGTTAATCAACACACTTCTCCTTTCATTTTGTTCCTCAATATATTACAATTATAATAATTAACCTTCAAAAAAGGAGTTTCATTATTATGAGCAAACTCGGAGTCAATATTGATCACGTAGCTACATTACGTCAAGCTAGAGGCGAACACGATCCAGAACCAGTGTATGCTGCTGTTCAAGCCCAAGATGCAGGAGCCGATAATATCACGGTTCATTTGCGAGAGGATCGACGACATATTCAAGACAGAGATGTAGAAATGATACGCGAAATGGTAGTCATCCCATTAAATCTCGAAATGGCTTTGTCTGATGAACTACTGTTAATTGCACTCAAAATTAAACCCAATCGGATTACACTTGTTCCTGAAAAACGTGCAGAACTAACGACCGAAGGTGGATTAGATGTTATATTGCATCAATCACGTATTAAAAATTTTGTAAATCAATGCAATACAGAAAAAATAACAGTATCTATATTCGTAGATCCCAATCCTACGCAAATTCAAGCAATAATAAACACAGGTGCAACAATGATAGAATTACATACAGGATACTATGCCAACACTCGAGGTGAACAACAAAAAGCAGAATGTGAACGACTCAAAACAGCAGCAAAGCTAGCTCGAGATTTTGGACTACAAGTAAGTGCTGGTCACGGATTAACTTATCATAACGTTAAAACAATTGTACAAATTTCCGATATTGAAGAATTAAATATTGGTCATAATATTATTGCACGTGCATTATTTGTCGGACTAACTCAAGCAGTCAAGGAAATGAAATTATTAACCAGCATTACGCAAAGATAATGCTGCGTTAATGTGCATGAAAAAACTAATTTTATGGTTATGTTGTTTTTATATGACACTTGCTATCGGATATTACGATAATGCAGATATTGTCATACTTATTGATGGACAACGATTAATTTGCACTACACCCCCAATTATGGAAAGCGCAAAAGTATTAGTTCCTGCAGCTGCTATTGCTAAAGCAATTAGCTATAACTATTCAGCAAATAACATAACTCAACAAATTATTTTTTCCAGTGACAGCGAAATCATTACATTATCTCCAAGGAAAGCCTTAATGGAAATCAATCAGCATATTTATTCATTATCTCAAAACATGATTTGGGTTCATCATCAATGGTATATTCCTATTCATGATTTTTTTTGGTATGCAGGATACATGGTTCATAGAAAAGGCAATGTTTATGTCGTATCCAGACGCATCAAACGCGTTGAAGTTGAAAAGCAATCACTCAAACTAATGTTTGCGAATTCAATACCCCCATCATTTTTTGAACGTATTGATTATCAAAACCGTATTGAAATATCGATTCATCATTCTGTTTTTATGGAACCACGACAAATAAAATCACTGATGAATTCCCCCATCATCAAATACGCAATTGCCCAAACCAGCAGTTATCCAGATACAGTTAAACTATTGATTTACACCCTAGCACCCAACTTAATTGATGTGGTTATCGATGGTCCAATCCTTACAATCCGTCCTGCATCTAAAATAAAACCTGTTGAACAAAAAAAATTGGAGCAAAACCTTCCAGAACCTATTACAGCAACTGTAGAACCAGAAACTGCAACACCAGCACCTGAAACAATCCAAGAAATTGAAAATACAATTGTAGATTCAACTGGCCATTATCCAACTGTATCCAATAAGTCAGTATGGCTTCCTGCCTTTCAAGGAATTCATGACGTTCAATTAAATATTAATGGACATACTATTCAAGAAAAAGGTTTAGCAATTATTCAAGATGGCCTTTATTTTCTTCCTATTGATACAATACTCATGAATTTAGGATATGATTATCATTTAGACGACAATCAAAAATTATTTGTAAAATTTGGTGATGAAGACGATCAATTAATTGATGTTCCCATCCGAATGGAAGGCAATCACGCTTATACAGCGATTCAAACCTTAGCACAAAAACTAGGTTTTGGGCTAAGGTGGGACTATCGAATTCATACACTGTTTATTAATACCGTTATTCATGAGGTTACTTATGAAAAAGACAATGGAAAATCACAAATCTCTATTAAAGCTTATGGAGAAATTAATGCGAAACAAGTTGTAGAAATGAATCATCCGGAACGATTAGTCATTGATATTCCAAATACAGTTTTGGATGTTCCCTCATCTAGTTTTTCAACGCGGGATGGCTTATTTAAAAAAGTTCGAATAGCTCAGCTAGATGAACATACTGTACGTATGGTAGTTGATTTGCATAAAAAAATGAGTTACGGACTTGCTGTTGGAAAAGACGGCAAAGAAGCAAATTTAGTTTTCGCACGTTGGGTAAATCGAGTTCAAGCTTATAATTTGGGAACCGTATTCAGATTAGATATTGAAGCAACAGGTGTTACAAAATACGAAGCAAAAAAAGTCGATAATACAATTCTTATTGATTTTTTTGACGCAGTTTATAAAGCACCTGAAAAAATCGATTTACCAGATCAAGATATGATTCTGAATGTCTCTGGACTACAATATTCATGGGATCCATTAATTTCACGAATTGCAATTGAACCCAAAAAGCGATTTTATTATCAAACCTTTTGGGATAAAAAACATCATCGCGTTAGCATTCAATTCTCAGCTGATCCAAAAGCAGTTATGCAGCTTCAAGTGATTTCTCAACAAAAAGCTATCCACAAACCACAACCACGAATTTTAGCTTTAGCAGGAAAACTAATTGTAATTGAAGCGGGTCACGGTGGCATTGACCCTGGTGCAATTGCAGCAAATGGTGTTTACGAAAAAGTATATACCTTAGATACTGCAAAACGGTTGAAACGGCTGCTTCTTGAAGAAGGCGCAACAGTTTTAATGGTACGCGAAGATGATCGGTACATGTCACTAAATTCACGAGTTCGATTTGCAAATCGACAAAATGCGAATCTGTTTATTAGTATTCATTACAACAGTTTCAAAAACGACTCATTATCTGGAACAGAAACCTACTATTACAAATCTCAAGATTTAAAATTCTCAAAAATTATTCATGCTTTTATGGTCAATTATCTCAAACACAACGATTTAGGACTCAAAAAAAAAGCGCTTTATGTTTTACATCACACAGATATGCCTGCAGTGCTTGTTGAGCCATTATATTTATCTAATAATGATGATGGTAGATTAGTGGATTCAGAATTGACGCGGGAACACGTTGCAAAAAGCATTGCAGAAGGAGTAAAAAACTATTATGGAACCAAATAACCGGCCAATTGGTGTTTTTGATTCAGGAGTTGGCGGATTAACAGTTTTGGAACATCTTCGCACATTGATGCCTAATGAACACTTTTTATATATTGCAGATCTAGCACATGTTCCTTTTGGTTCCAAATCGCTATCTGAAATTTGGGATATTAATGATCAGCTCTTTGATTTTTTGATTGATTGCGGTACAAAAATGATTGTTATTGCCTGCAATACATCTTCTGCAGTAGCACTTGAACACGACAAAGGAAAGTATAAAACTTTATCCAAATCCAGCAGATGAATATGTA
>CAYUBI010000003.1:0-7515 GCA_964443005.1 uncultured Candidatus Marinamargulisbacteria bacterium | reverse complement strand
GACAAAGGAAAGTATACATTACCAATTATTGACATGTTAACCCCAAGTTTAAATGGAGTGATACTGCAGCCCAATGATCGCATCACCCTACTTGCAACAGAACGAACTATCAAAAGTAAGAGTTACGAGAAACGAATTCGGGAATCATTTCCAAACATTCAAATCAAAGCAGTCACGTGCCCAACATTGGTTCCGCTGATTGAAGCAGATATCCTAAACGAACACGAACTAGATCGTCATTTAAAGCTATACTTAAAAGGATCAGAAAACGATTATATTTTGCTGGGATGTTCGCATTACGCACTAATTATTAAAAAAATCCTTGCGATTACCCATAATCCTGATAGAATTATCAATCCAGCTATTGCTGTTGCTAATGAAGCAAAACAGCAACTGATCAACAATAAAATAGAAAACATAGATAATCTAGATAATCTAGATAACAACGTAACATATTATGTTACTGGAGATCATCAACTTGCTTTCCAAAAAAAAGTATTCCAGTTACTAGGCTGGCAAATACCAGAACCAAAACGATTAGAACTTACAAGGGAGAAAAAATTATGTTTGAATTAATGGTAGAAAAAACATTTTCAGCAGCACATCAATTAGTCGATTATAAAGGTCCATGTGAAAATCTTCATGGTCATAATTGGAAAGTACAAGTAATAGTCCAAGGGACTCAACTTGATCATGTTGGCATGTTAGTTGACTTCAAAATTTTAAAAGGACATATTCACGATTTACTAAAAAAATTGGATCATACCTTTTTAAATGACAAACTAGAGTTTTCACCAACATCAGAAATGCTATCAAAATATTTATATGGCGAAATGGAAAATCGAATTCCTAAAAATGTCACATTAAAACGTGTCATCATTTGGGAATCTGACAATACATGTGCTGCATATGAACCATAAATTGCAATGACAGGACTCATAATTGCTTCTTTTTTTACAGGACTAATTCATTTTACAGAATCTGCCTCCTATAGCATGCGTATTGCAGGTGTCACAACCCGGCAAGTAGCAATTGCAATGTCCTTTGTTACCTCTACATTGCTGGTTTCCCGACTTAGCAATATGTTTCAAGCACCTCTAGTTGGAAAAATGGTAGACATGACAGTAATTGCAGGAACAGATGCTGCCCTACATCAGCTTGAATCTGACTTTCGATTAATTCTATTTGCAGGAATGATTGGCATTACGTTAGCTGCATGTTTAACTCCAACATTAATTGGTTGGTATGAAATGGCTATTATGAAATTCCTTGATATTGGCTCAATTCCAAAACTATTCATTCTTAGTTTACATCCTAGTCGCATGAAACGAATAATCAAAGCAATTAAACTTCCGCGCCTACATATGATTCGTGCAATGTCATTAAAAGGAATCCCCAAAACTTTTTTAATTCTTAACATACTTGTTGCAGCAATTTATAGTATTGGCGTCTTATCTGCATTATTAGCAGGTGCTTACATCCCTGAATTTCGCGCTACAGCAGTTCAATTATCAGGAATCGTTAATGGGATAGCAACAATTATGTTCACACTTATGGTTGACCCAGCTGGCGCACGAATCACAGATCAAGCAATTCATGGAAAACGGCCTATTCAGGATGTTAAATCCGTTGTGTTTTTTTTACTCATTGGACGCTTGCTCGGAGTATTTATTATTGCCCAACTTTTACTTTTTCCTGCAGCCAGATATATTATCAGTGTTACCCAGTTTGTAGCAGAAAAGTTGTGAAATCAGCGGCATTTTTAAGCCAAAAACAATTCAAATTATTTATAACTCCATGGCTGACACTCTTGTTTCTAATATTATATTTCTGGGGGCCCACATTATGTTACGCTACGAATATCAAAGATTTTAATAAACAGCTGATTGCAGAAACCATTGTAATGGAACGCTATAATATTACAAATCAAGAATCTATAACTGTGGGTGGTTTTATTTATCAACGTTATCTGAATTCATATTTATTCTGGGGTGGGGCAGGGTATGGAGCACTTTATGGCCAGCGAGGTGGATATTTTATTGGAGGTTTTGTTGTAGGAATCACCTGGGATATTGGCAAGTGGATTATCGAACCTATGAGCTTTTTAGGCGGTGGCGGCGGCCATGGTGCACCCCAAGGTGGCGGTGGAATTATTCGACCTTCCTTAGCTATCGGATGGAAATTAACCCAAGATATGATAATTAAATGTCATTATGGTATGATTGATTTTATTAATGGGCAAATAAAAAGTGATGTGATTGGATGTTCACTAGGAGTGCTATCATATGAAATTTTGGGGAATTAATTTATTGATTTTAATTGCGATAGCAATGGCTCAACCATTGGATAATGACGATCTTAGTCACATTCAAAAACAAAAACGCACAGAAACGTTATTTTATGAAATATGCTTACCTCAGCAAATCGGTCCATTTTCGTTATTAGGTGTTCAATTTGATCGATATCTCACAAACTCACTTTATATTGGCGGTTCAGCATTAGGTGCAGTTGCAGGCGGTCGCGGTGGATATGCAGAAGGCACCTTCAACTTAGGATATCAATGGACATTACCCTATGCATGGGCTACAGATATAAAAGTGATGCTAGGCGGAGCTGGCGGCGGTGGAGTGCCTGTACTGGGTGGACTATTTTTTCAGCCAAGTATCACCATTATCTATTCGTTGTCTAATGAAATGCAATTACGCTTGGGTTATGGTAAATTTATTGCACTTGATACAGATTTTAGAGCAGATATCTTTAACTGCGGAATTACTTTTGTAACACAACATCTATTTTTACCATTTTAAAAATTATCCAGTGTATTTAACATCAGATATATATGCGCTAATATGACTTTACGAGGAGTGCAAAATGAATAATTACCTTTCTCAATTTTTTAAATCACTTTTAGCTGTTTTTTTTCTGCTATATTTTTGCCAAGTAAATGCAACTACAGGCGGTGATGATGTCCTAGATATCTCTAAACGCGGCCTTATGTTCTACGAACAGAAATATAGCATGATTATGGATAATATCACAAATGCAAAAACACCTGGATACAAAGAAAAAAGCATTATTGTAGAAAGCGGAGATTTAGTTAGTAAGGTATCAATCATGGCCAATTTTATAACTGGTCCCTTAAAATTCACAGGGAACTCGATGGATCTAGCTTTAGAGGGCAATGGATTTTTTACAATTATGACAGCTGAAGGTGAAATGTATGTTCGAGATGGCCGGCTAAAAATTGACCCGTATCATAATTTGGTTACTGTAGCCGGAAATTTCCCTATTGTTGGGCAAAATGGTTTAGCTATTAGCATTCCCAATAACGCAACAATGACAGCTGACTCTGATGGAAATATCAAAATAAATGGCGAAATCATTGATAAATTGAAAATCGTATTTTTTAAAGATAAGCGCTTATTAAAATCGTATAATAGTGCTGCTTTTTTTACTACAGAAGCAAACAATAAAATGGACACAGATCAACCCTATCGCGTGATTCAAGGTGCATATGAAGAATCAAATACATCACTTCCTCAACAATTGATTGAAATGGATCTTAATTCACGAAAATATGAAGCCATGACAAAAGTGATACAAGAACGCATGAAACTTATTCAAGGTTCAATAGATGCAGCACAAAAATAAATAGGATTGAAAATCGTCATGGGTATGGTATGATAAAAATAAGGAGCCGTAAAAATGTTTAGAACACTCTATGTTGGCGCATCTGGAATGGCAGCTCTTGAAACTGATATGTTAACAATTACCAATAATGTTGCGAACTCGAAAACAACTGCTTTCAAAAAAAGTCGTGTTGATTTAGAAAATATTTTTCCTCAAGTTTTATCAGAAGCTCAAAAAAATGTTAGTTTGAACACAGTTGAACCTGCAGGCATTGAACTGGGATCCGGAGTACGTGTAACATCTACGCCAAAAGATTTTCAGCAAGGCACAATTGAAGTCACAACCAATGATTTAGATATGGCAATTTCAGGACGAGGATTTTTCGTACTTAGAAACGCATTAGGCACACCCGTATATTCACGCGCTGGAAATTTTCATCGCGACAGTTACGGAAATGTTGTAGACCCTAACGGAAACCTTTTGGAACCTGGTTTGGTAATTCCTGAAAATGCTTCCAGTATTCGCATTGCACCTGACGGAACTACGTATGTTTTGATGACAGGCTCAACAACAGAGTCTGCTATTGGACAAATTGTATTAGCTGACTTTGCGAATCCTTCAGGCCTAGAATCGCTCGGACAAAATGTTTATAATGAAACTTTATCTTCAGGTCCAGCAACTGTTGGCTATGGCGGAAAAGATAATTTCGGAAAAGTTTCTCAATTCGCTTTAGAAGCCTCTAATGTTGATATCATTGATGAAATGATGCAAATGATTATTACGCAACGTGCCTTTGATGTCATTTCAAAAGCGATTCAATCAGGCGAAGGAATGCTTAAGTCAGCTATTGACATTTCCAAAGGCTAACTAAACTCATGAATCGAACAGTTATCAGCATCCTCATTGGATGTTTTATTTCTATTTTTTCATTAGGATATGCGAGTTTTATCAATGATATTTCTACAAAATTAATATCAGTATTATCTGAAAAATATCCGTTTCCAGAGTACCGTGTGTCTGTATTGGTTGCCCCACAATCAGGCACGATTCCACAGTATGATTCAATTTCTATTGATACTCAAAAAACATCTTTTCTAGGAACAAATGTTTATGCAATCAACTTAATCAAACAAAATCAGCTAATTAGCACAAAACGCATTCCGATTACTATACAAATAAACCACAATGTGGCGATTGCAGCTACGATGATTCCAGCGAATCAAGCAATAACAGAGGGTATGGTAACAATGAGCTACTTGCCCATGCATATTCTTCCACCAGATACGCTAACATCATCTAGGACCATCATTGGACAACAAACAAGTTCACCAATCAAGCTAGGTGCGTTTTTTTTAGAATGGATGTTCAAAAAAGAATTGCTAATTCCAAATCAAAAGAAAATAAAACTAATTGTTATTTCAGGCAAGGTTCGTTTAGAAACAACGGGTATTGCATTGATAAATGGATACCGTGGGTGTAAAATCAAGGTGCGCGAAATATCAAATCAAAAAATTGTCGAAGGTATTGTAAAAGACGCAGATACAGTTATCATGGAGCTCCAGTAATGTTAATTACAATGTTAAAATCAAAAATTCATCGAGTCACTGTAACAGAAGCCAATATTCACTATATGGGTAGCATTACAGTAGATGAAGAACTTCTTGAAGCTGCAAACATTTCAGAAAACGAACAAGTCCATGTTGTTAATGTCAATAATGGCGAACGCTTTGTGACCTATGCAATAAAAGGGAAACGTGGATCTGGCATTATATGTATTAACGGCGCTGCTGCACGCCTTGCAGTTCCAGACGATGTTGTCATTATCATTGCCTATGGGCAACTGGATGAAACTCAGGCTCAACACTTTTCACCTAAACTTGTGTTTGTGAATGCCCAAAATCGGCAGATAACAGACAAGTAAAAAAAACTATCTCCTCTCTATTTTACTAAAACAAAGAAAACGAATCAATTTTTCGTTGATCTACATCAAAAACATCAACTGTTAAAATTCGATCTTTAAGTGTTAATACGCAAAAATGAAAAGCTTTAATATATTTTTGACTATATGAAATCGACGATTGAGAATCTGCTAATGGCGCACAACCACCACCTGTTACAATATAGTAAATTTTATGAAATAAGAAACGTTCATAAGCATGATTATGTCCAGAAAAAACAGCAGCAACGTGATACTTATCAAATAAAGGGATCAAATGATCCAACGAAGGCGAAACAGCTGCATTAAAACGCCGTTGTGAAAAAATCGGATAATGAAGCAAGCAAATTGTAAATTTGGCATTGGTTAATGAATTTTGTAATTCAGATTGCAACCAACGATACTGTACTGAATCTGGCGCAATATCAGCATTACTATCCAAAACAATAAAACGAATATTCATTGTTGTTACAGAATACCATGCAGGGCCTTTTAACCGAAAATTTGACAGATATAAGGATAAATCCGATTCATGATTGCCTCTAACAGGATAGAAAATTGATTGGTGATAAATCGGAGAAACAATAGAATTAAAACGATCCCATTCCGATTGCCAATCTCCAAAATTAACCATGTCTCCAACATGAAAAACAACTGCTGGATGAACGCTCATAATTCCACTAACAATTTTTCCATGAATTAGCGTATTCGTTCGCGAGTCGCCGTAAATAACTATCGGCTGCTCAACCGCAAACGCAGCAACAACAAAAACCATCCAAATAATGGCTACAATAATAGATAATCGATGCATGAATTCTCCCCTGTGTTTAACCACCCATAATTGTAGCATAAATGAACGACGATGACACAGCTTAGGTTTGTCACTCTTGTGGATTCACGGTATAATTTTAAAAAAATAAGGAGAACACGGTGGTTAATCAATCCACAATTTTTCAATCAGTTGAACGTATTCTCGAAAAATATCAACCACTAACTGCATACATTTATGGTAGTTATGCTTATGGTACCCCTAATAAAGAAAGCGATTTAGATTTATTCGTTGTGACACAAGAAAATCCACATCAATTATATCGAAGCTTAGCAAAAGAATTTTGGAATTTTGACATACCCGTTGAAATGGTAATTTATCATGAAACAGTTTTTCAAAAAAAACTGGAATGGAATGAATTAGTTCAAATGATCGTCAAAAAAGGAATTCAACTGAATTGAATAAACAATTAGAAGAATGGATTTTTCTAGCACAATCTGATTTAAAATCAGCAAGATTAATTTTTGCAAGTGAAGAAAACATAAGCCATATTTGTATTTATCATGCACATCAATCCGTTGAAAAAATGATGAAAGCATATTTGCATGCAAAAGATCATGAAGTTTCTCATACGCATGATCTTAAAAAACTTCTATTGATTATCTCAAAACTGGAAGAAAGCTGGATGCTGTATCAAGAACAAATTATCGATCTAGACGAATATTATCCAAAAACTAGATATCCTTATGGAGATATTCTAGCTAAAGAAGACGCACGAACATGCTTGGGAATAGCCGAAAAATTATGTAAAGAATTACTAATAAAAATTAATTTACTAACAAAAAAACTTGAATTTCCGAAGTAGAAAAGTACACCTAGCCTAAGTTCGATCCTGCCAACTGTTCTAACTGAACATCACCCGTATATAAAGCTTTTCCAATAATACATCCCTCGATGCCCAACTGAAATAATTGAGACAACTGAATAACATCCTGGTTAGATGAAACACCACCAGATGCAATAACTGGAATAGGTAATGCTTGCGCTAATGCTTGAATCGCAGCAACATTAGGCCCTTGCATCATGCCATCCCGCCGAATATCAGTGTAAATCACGCGTTTAAGTCCATATGGGATAAACATTTTTGCCAATGCTTCTGCAGTAATCGTACTAGTTTCCA
>CAYUBI010000002.1:0-60126 GCA_964443005.1 uncultured Candidatus Marinamargulisbacteria bacterium | reverse complement strand
ACGTAAAATCTTTTTTATAGCCCAATCAAAACGAACTAATTTCGCCATACCCTTTCTCCTATCGTTACTTACTCGGCTTGAAGCACAAAAAATCCCATTATTAATATGAATACCAAATAGCTTAAATTATGTCAAGGAAATCGACAGGAATAATGTAGCTGCCTTTATTCTATAACGCGCCAGTTACATTATTAATTTATCACACCAATAAAACGCTTAACTTTACTATCTTCACCCGATAAAAAAGGCGTTTCAATAATCAAAAAATATCCACCCTTACTAACAACTTTGCCTGTATCATTTTTACCATCCCAATCTACATTACATGTTCCTTGCGAAGCATGGCCTGGATCGCCTTTGGGATAATGTAGGGTTCGAACGATATGCCCCAAAGCATCATAAATCCGCAATTCGACTGCAGCATCCTCGCGCAAATAATATGTAATTCGCGAAAATTCCTGTCGCGGCGCAAAGGGATTTGGATAATTCGACACATTACTTAAAATTTTTGTAGTTACTGTTGCAAATATTCCTGCATCTGATAACAAATACATGCTTTCTTTTCCTGCCAAATTAAGCGCTTTAACTCGATAATAGTAAGAATCATTACTATTTCGCTGGGTTAAGGTACATCCACGATCACTATCAGAAACTACGGTTGATGATTTAGGCGTAATTTGTGCGATTTGAACCCACCTAGGCTGAGTTCCTGTTGATTGCTCAAGTGTAAATTGAGCGATTCCTGATTCATTTTCAATAAAATCGCCCCACGTTAAATCATGCACAATACCATTTTGGCCTACCTCCTGAACTACTTGCAAAGCATTATTTGGAAGATGGGGCGCTGAAAAATCTGTATGAAAAGAGAAAAATCCTGGCTTTCCAGTATAAGCAAGAGGATCCAAAAGGGTAGGGGCGCTGGTTGCCCAAGCTTCCAAATAATAGGTTGTATTATCATCTAACATTGCAGGTACAAAAATCAGCTCATTCACCATTGCACTGCCAGATTTAGAAATTAATCGATTCGTTGTTACTACAGGAATGACATCGCCAGCACCTTTAGATTTGCCCAACTTAAACGTATAAGACCCGATTCCATTAGTGGCACGCGTGCTAGTATCCATTGTTACCTCAACCCCTTGAATCAGCGACGAAAACGCCCTACCTGTTAGCACTGGCTGCGACGGCTCTTTAATGTCAATAATTTCAATGGCATTTGACATTAACTGCTTTGCAATTCCTGTTTGTCCATATTCATCAAAACCAATTCCGGTATTTGAAATAAAATGCTGAACAATATTAATTTTATGGCCAACAACTGCATTTGAATTAATGTCCATCACCAAAAAGAAATAATTACTCGCATTAATTGTGACAGGCGTTGCAAACGTTAATCGAAAATGCGTAGCATCAATCCATGTTAATGTAGAAAAAAGCAAACTATCACGCGTAACTGTTGATAACGAGGTTCCTGTTGTTTCTGCTGAAGTTTTATAAATAGTAATGGCAGTAAAATCAGAAGAGGTTGCACGCGGACTACTATCTGCAAGCTCAAAATTAATCCAATTCAGAAAGGTTGTAGAATCATCTGCTGTTAACGTATATTTTTGAACAATATATTTTGAATCACCCTGATAAACGGTTGTGTTATCTAAAGTAGCTTGTACAGCTTCGACTGTAGAAACAAATCGATGAACCTTAAAATATCCACTGGAACCCGCATTGCCTCCATATAAAGGAAAATTAGAATCTGCAACCGAGTTTTTGCGATCAATGTCAAAATCAAATCCTGTTTTGATATAAACATTAAACGTTGCATTTTCACTAGCAGTACGACTAATGTCACCTACTATAAAATAAGTACTAGGGAAGGTTTCAATAGGCTGATACCCATTAACAAAGTTAAGGGTAATCTCGGATTTCCCAACAAAATTATCTACACCCGAAGAAATCATCATATCCCCTCGTTCGCCATAACTCGTTGCTGGATTGAAAATTTCATCATACGTACTATCTTTGTAAATTCGAATATTTGATAAAATATTTTGTGAACACGTTGTTCCATTTAAATATATTTTTAATCCATACCAAATCACACTGCCCACATCTGTTCGCACATTAAATGCTTTTAAAACTACATTACGTTCTTGTTGATTAACGGTAACATCCAAAACGATTCCCGATTCGCCAACAACAACTGTACTTTTCGCGCCTGTAAAAATAATCTGACCTGTTTGCATGGAAGCTGTGGGATACTGAACCAGTTGTAACGAGTCTACAATAATACTGTCATGCGACGCAATGCCAATTGACAACGTGCGGTTTTCAACAACACCTGCGCCAACATCAATAGCAACACAATAATTCGTTGTTCGTGATATTATTTCAGGGATTGCTAAATGTAACGTTGCAGTTCCATCCAACTCCATTTGATCTTGCCCACTATTTAAAAGCGGATCTTTGTATTCCAACGGCTTACATTTCCCGTCATTATCTCCGTCCCGATAAAACTTAAAACCTTTAACATCTGTATTTTGTGCTGTTCCTGACAATCGTAAACGCACACTTGTTAAGGTGATTGGTTTTTCAACAGGTGCCAATTGAATTGTAGCCAACATGACGTCAACATCACCTTTGCTAACGTAATTGTTTGTTGGGATATCATCTGTGAACTTGGTTATTTGTAAGGTTTGTCGATACAATATATTCTGTTGGTTTTGATTTCCCGCAAAATCTTCCAAGGTAAAGGTTAGCCGATTAATTTTATCCTTATACGAATAATTCATATTTACAGTTGTTACGTAAATAAATCCTTGAACGGTTTGTCCAATATAATGCGTTTGAAGCGATTCACATACTCCAGGACCTATCGGTACCCACAGATCCATGGTAGGTGCAGCCCATAACTGTTCAGTTACAGATAAGGTAATGGAAACAACTTCAGATACATTCGACGCTTGCTGATATAACCCGACTTGAATACTATAATTAGGTGGCGTTTTATCATAAATCACTGTTTGATAAACTGGACCTTTGTTAATGTTTGGGCCTGAAAGAATCCAGGCATAAACCTTATAACTACCTTCTACAACATTTTCTTCAATCAAATTGGACTGCAACCGATAAGTTGTATTAACTGTAGGACTAGCAGGTGGCCACGGATTTTGACGAACATCATTCGGATCAGGCAACGTTTGTGCACTTTCATTAATTAAATAATAATCATAACTGGGTCCACTTTCCTGACTCATTGAAATATGCGCATCGACATTCACACTATTCGTATATCCAAATCGTTGAGTTAACTTACTCGTAATTGAAAGGGTAGGGTCAACAGGCGCGTCAAGATCAATATAAAATAGGGCAGTACCCTTTGCACTATTTCTAGCATTATCTGTTACCCACACCCACACATTAGCAGTTCCACTATTCAAAACAGCTAAAGTAGAATAATCAAAAAACCATTCCCGATGATAATCTGCATTATTAGCACTAGCTGCAACTGAATTATCCATACGTAAAGTTGAGGACACATCAACTGTAACAAACGAACCTGCATTCGGAAACATAATCAGCAAATTCGGCGTTATTAATGATTGATCCCGATATTGTTCTGGCAGCCGAACACTATCAAAAACAGATAAACGCCCACGATAAAGGCCTTTGGACACCACATACACAGAAGTGCCAGGCAACGGATCTCCAGGAAATTTAGCCTGAACTTCGACGCGTGGTGGATTAGGATCATAAATAATATTACAGCTGGCAGGTATCAGCGATACAATATTGCGACTAGTTGCAACCCACACATACACAACCTTAGTTTCTGGAATATCATTTTGAAAATTGTAATGAATCTCGGGCACAAACGGAATAAACAAGGAGGAACTGTAAGCAGGCTGTGACGGCGCTGGCTGGTTAACAGACAAATCCTGAATATAATATTGCGAAACTGAAGAATCTATATTAAACGTAATCATCACCTGCCATCTCGACTTTGTATAAAAAGGATCATTCGTATGATAGTCACCTGCGCTAAAACCCGTTGGTGGTGGAGGCGCACCATTTTGCATCATATAATAAAGATTACCTGTAATCTTTGTTGTAATATTGCCAGCATTATCATTGGCAGTTGCGATAAAATATATTTTTCCGTTGCCTATAATACTTGGAAATTTAAAATGAGCAATAAAGATAGAATTAGTTAAACGAATCAAAGGCACAGAAATAGGGTCAGCATAAACCTCTACCAAACTTTTGCCATCTGTGCTAATAATATTTTGCAAAAATGATTGGTATGCCAAATTGGGAGTTATCGTCACCTCCTCTATCAAACTTAAGGTAATTAAGGCGCTATCTTCCGTAGTAATAAAGGGTACAGTTCTTCCAGGATTAGACACGCCTAGCATTAAGTTCATAGTTGGATCTGAAAGATTTACATTAACAGTTGCTGTCACTTCTCGAAAATTGCCAGCCTTATCTATAGCAAATAACGTTATTGTTCGCAAGCCAGGCGCAGTACAATTAACTGTAGCTTCTAAATTGGACTGAAATGCAGAATACGTTGTTTGCCCTGCGTCACATTTAAGCCGATACGGCAAATCTACCAGTTGCCCAGTATCAACTGCAGCATCCCAGGTTACACGGATTGCTGTATGACGATAATTCCCCTTAAACGGCGTCACTTGATAAATCGGCTCCAGCGTATCTGCAAGCACAGTCAGCTGCGTAAACGGTGACTCCGCATCTACCTTGATTGTGACAGTTTCAGTACTTGCATTTCCAGCTTTATCACGGGCTTGAACATAAATATTTTGAGTAATATTACCATTTGAACTCACAAACAAACCATTATACGATAATTGACTTTGCCAATCTGACCATTGCGTTGAATCACTGCGTACACGATAGGGTTTATCTGGCAACATCCCATCATCTGGCGCAGCATCCCATTGAAAATTTACAGTAGTACGTTGATACCATCCGGTTTGCGGCACAAAACCATTAGCGCCTGCATCTGGTTTAATGGTCACATGAAAACGCTGCGGCGAATTTATGTCAACATAACTATACGCATTTTTTTGTATCACATTACCTGCATGATCTGCAATGGCTGCAGTAAAATACCGCAACGTTGACCCGCCTTCAACTGTATAAATAGTTGCAGAAGCAGCAACGCTGCCTTCTCCAAAATTAATTTTTCCAAGATCATTTTTAAAAAAATATCGTCCTGCTGCTACCTCACGCAAGCCACCCGTATCATTCAAATTATAAGTTGGAATCATCACAGTCACGCCATTATTATCATACCAGCCAGCATCTGGAGTAATGCCACTTCGGGTTGTTTGAACAGTTTCAGTAACAATAATAAACGAGAAAGATCCTATTGGCGCAACAGTATCAATATTCATAACAAACGAATTGGATACGCTGTTTCCTGCCATATCAACAGCCTGAACTGACACAGTAATGCCTAAGCCTGCTGTAACCAACAAATTCTCAACTTTCAAATTAGTTTGCCAAGCCTGCCAATCACCCGTACCAATCTTATACTGATAAGGCAAAGAACGTAATAATCCGCTATCCAATGGCGCATCCCAATTAAAATCAATTGTACGATCATCATACCAGCCTAACTCTGGACCAATGCCATCACTATTACTGTCTGTATCTGCAATTAAATATAACGGAAATAATTGAGGTGGTGTAACATCAACATAGACTGCTGCATTTTTTTGAACGGTCCATCCAGCATGATCCGAAAATAACGCAGTCATAATAATCGGGCTTCTGTCGCGAGGAACTACGGTAAATCCATTAAACGTGGGATTCGAAATTGCTTGAGAAATCCAACCAATATCTGTATCTGATTTTACATTAAAAGAAGCCATGCCTCCAGCTTCTACACCCACATTCCAAGTTAATACAAAATCAATAGTAGGCTTTGCATACCATACATTGTTGTGCGTTGGATCAAAAAACGGTGGAATCTCTGGATGACTTTGCGTATCAGGTATAAACGTTATATTATAATAATTTAACAAGGGCGGTGTTTCATCAACATAAACAAGCGCTGTTTGCGTAACAATATTTCCGGCTTTATCTTTTACCCATAATTCAAAATAATTACCTGTTGGTGCTTCTGACGTAGGTACAAGAATTGTTTCTACATTTGTCCAGCCTACATTGCCAAATTCCCAGCCTATATTTGTAGTTGTTTTGGATCCATTTAAGTTTCGATACCGATAGGGTAGGGAGGCTTTTTCGCCATTATCTACTGCGCTCCATCTCCACTGCACTTCAGTACCATCATTATACCAGCCAATATCAGGTTTTTGGTTGCCGGTTTTAAAGGTGGTATCTGGCAATAACGTCACATAATTAATCACAGGTTTTTGCGTATCAACCTTGACTGTTGTATAAGCCTCTCGTACATTTCCAGCTTCGTCAATAGCGCGCACAAACAATTTAATAGGATTGATTCCTTGGCTACTCGTTCTTAATCCCGTTACATTAGTTGTTGCTTGAAAAGCACCTTCGGTAAATACTGAACCTGCTTTAGCGCAATACGTTACAGATTCATAATCACTTTTTACCTGATACGGCATAGCACGCAATCTGCCAATAGCATCTAACGGAGTCACCCACTCAAAATCAATAGTATCATCATTATACCATCCTGCATCTGGGGTTACCTGATACGGTGCAAAGAGATTGTCTGTATCTGGCCGAAGCGCAACGGAAAACACATTAGGTGCTGTCATATCAACATTAACATTAACAGTAGTTGCTATGTAATTACCAACTCTATCCATCACTTTTACAGTAATTGTTCGGCTAACACCTTCTGGAATGGTTAAAGCAACGGATTGCGATTTATCAGCCAGAATCTCATTAAACACATAATACGTGTCAGCCATACCAACACCATCATCAATTGCGGAACCCAAATGGTCCATTTGTACAGAAACCGTAGGCTGATCATACCAGCCGATATTTGGAACGATACCATCATTGCCATTATCAGTTAAGTCAGGTTCCAAAATAACGTGTTCTTGATTCAAGACTGGGGCTTGATTGTCAATATTAACATAAAAAGGATTAACTGTTTCATTCCCTATACCATGCACGCCATTGCCTAAATTGCCTAAAACAACCTTTACTGGAAAATTAATAGAAATACCAGTTGCAGCAATGGGAAGATATCCGGAATAAAACGCAAAATCCCCCTCTATATCTGTAGCATCAGAAATATCCGCTTTCTGATTATCCCAATATAAATTAGCAATAATAGATCCTGCTGGAGGATGAATGCTTAGCTGCGTACTCAGTGTATCATAAATAACATTTCCAGAAATAACCAAACCATTTTCAAAATAACCGATACCGCCTTTAAACCAATAGGTTCCGTTATAATAGGAAACATCTGCATCAGCAGCAACGACTAATGCTTGCACTTTAAGTTGATTCGTAAACGTGAAAGAATCTGAAAAATCGGTTAATGAATACAAAGAAAAAGGCGCCCACGATGAAGCAGTCCAAGGAATTGTCAACTTAATAGTCCAAATTCCATTATTAAATTGCGTTCCAGAATCCACCTGTATTTCCGCGCCTCCGGCAACAACAACACAATAGGGACTACTTGCACTTGCATCACAACTTAATTTAATAAAAGGATTGCTACCCTCCGTAATTTCAACTGTTTGTAAAGGTACTCCAGTCATTGTTAACACATGTTGTTTGCCAATAAACCAATACAAAGAATCCTTTCCATCTACGGTAAAGGTATTAGCTGCAGCAACGGAAAATGAGAACACACCTATCACGAAAATGAACCACACAAAAAGAGACTGTTTCGCTCCTGTGCGATTATTCATGTGCTACCTACCTCTCAAAAAGCTATAGCCTTAAAATCATTATCTACGAATAAACTGATTTCGTACTAACAACCCTAGGTTTATTGATACGAATTAATTCGACTAATATATGCAATTAGCTCTTGTTCTTGCCTAGGACTTGGCTTTAACTTGAGTGCTATTTGCCAATCTTGAATAGCTGCCTTATAGTCTCCTAGCATAAAATGAGCAGATCCCCTTCGTGTCCAAGCTAAGGCATTGGACGGCTGTACTTTTATTACATTATCACATTCTTTCACTGTTAACCAGTATTTGGACTCATAAAAATAAACTAAACTTAAATTTAATTTTCGAGTAATATAATCAACGGTTCCTCCAGATAACTCTATTTCTTGCGCAGAATTTTTTGAAGCTATGGAATTATCAGCAGCCTGAATCAACAATATTTCCATTTTTTTTCTGGCATTTTCTTCTTTTTGCGAAACAACATATTCTAACTCGTCTGTAGCTAACGGATTATCATCAACAAACGAGGACAAGGATTTAAAAACTGCTTTTTGATCTTGCAAATCTTTTGCAATCTGATCAGAGGATTCTTCGCTTATCGCAGTCCACGGCACAATCAATCCTAAAAATAACGTTAGCATTATTAATGGATACGCATCTTTAAAGTTCATATTCCGACTCCACTCATTTTATTTTGTCAACTGATCTAAATAACTGGATAAAAAGGCATTTTGTGGATAGATCTTCAATGCTTTTTTCGTGATTTCTATAGCATCCGACATTCGTTTTTCTATAACTGCCTTACGTGCTAATTCGTACAATTGCCATGCAGTTTTTTCTCGATTAATATCTAGGTCCAGTTTTTCGCTTAGATTTTCTAGTTTCTCCAGTTTTTGAAGTCGTTTTTGAATTTCTTCATTTTCCGGAAATAAATTATAAGCTTTACGCATTTCTTCCAAAGCTAACAAGAAAAAGCCGCTTTGATATTTCCGAATACTTCCATCATACCATTCCATAGCTTTTGAATTCTGTGCACCCGATATAATTGAACCAATTCCCAAATTTAATGAAAACCGATGATTTGCACCTAATTCATCTGTACTATAACAATAATCAAAATTAATATCGCCTACATTAACGCCTACGCCAAATCCAACAGAATAATAGCTCATGCCTGCGCGCAATATCACCATAGGATGCAATAAATACTCAACTCCCAAAAACCACTGATTCATGTTGTCTTCTACATCAACAGCTATATTCAAGTTTCGGATTTTATACGCAATTCCCGCCCGCATAACAGTTGCAAATTTATCTTTACTATTTTGATCTAACTGAAAATCCATAATGTTTTTAAAGGTAAATCCAATAGATAAAAACGACAGTGGAGTATATAAAAGTCCAAAATCACCCACAATTCGAGAATCCGAATTAGTATCCAAGGTGCGCGTTATATATTTACCGCTAAATCCTAAAGAAACTGCAGGAAGAATAACTTTGCCAGCAGATAACCCAATTGACAACCGTGAATCCTGAAAAGATCCAGTATTAATATTGTAGGCATCTCGTTTTTCCATATCTTTAGACATTAAGGACACAATCGACAGTCCAATGGATTGATCAACCATAGGCACTGCAAAATTATAAGCTGAATACGTATAAAAATCGTACAAGGGAGTTACTAAAAACGAAGATTGAAACGCTTTAATTTGAGTTAAAGCAGCTGGATTCCAGTATGCAGCACTCGCATCATTAGCCAAACCAACAAAAGCTCCGCCCATTGCCAAGCTGCGTGCATTGCCGCCATAACTCAAAAAGGCTGAAGCATCTCCACCTTCAATTGCATTGACAAATAGCCCACTCTGCAACAGCATAGCTGCTATTAAAAAAACAAGGAGCTGTTTTCCTTTATGTACGTTTTTCAGGCTTCCTTGCAGCCTATTATTATTCATATATGCCCCCCTAAATTAATCCACATATTCATTATCAATTTTAGTAATCGCAACTAACAAACCAAATAATGTATCTATATTTTTAGATGCATTTGGATCATATTATATTTGTTGATATATTTAGGTTATGCCCCAGCTTTTTAATTCTAAACATACCTAAAGAAAATTAAGGAAATAATAAACTAACCAACACATCCCCCCATCTGTCTGCCGAAGCAGACATCTTCCCCATCTTCATGGTGAAGAGTTATAAGGAAAATGTTATGAATACGATAAACGAGTTTTGCTCCCTTCACCATGAAGATGGGGAAGGGCTGGGGATGGGGGCAGGGAGGCTTAGACTAAGCTTTTACGCTGCGAAATAACTATTAAATGTTTCAGAATCCATGACTTCATGCTCAAGAAGATAATCCACGATTTTCTTCACAATTGGCAAGTTTTTCAAAATTATTTCTTTTGCTTTTTCATAGCTTTCATCAATAATCGATGTAATTTCTACATCAATTCGATTGGCTAAGTCATTGCCATAATCTTTGGAATGATCTGAAATATCTCTACCTAAAAACACCTGTTCTTGGCGCTTACCAAACGTTCGATTGCCCAATTTGCTCATGCCATACTCACAAACTATTTTTTGCGCAGTTTCTGTTGCTCGTTTAATATCATTTGAAGCACCTGTTGTAATTTCATGAATAATAATTTCTTCTGCAGCACGTCCGCCCATAAAAATAATAATTTGATTCATTAAATCTTGCTTGGGAATCAAATATTTATCTTTTTCCGGCAATTGCAAGGTATAACCTAAAGCCATGCCCCGAGGCAAAATTGAAATTTTATGAACAGGATCTGTACTTTTTAGCATTTTTGCAACCACGGCATGTCCAGTTTCATGATAAGCGATAACTGTTTTTTCTTGTTGTTCAATCATTTTGCTTTTTTTCGCAGGCCCAGCCATAACCCGATCTATGGATTCTTCAAGCTCTTCCAAGGACACAGACCGCTTGTTACGACGAGCAGCCAGCAAAGCGCCTTCATTAACTAAATTTGCCAAATCTGCACCTGTAAACCCAGGCGTTCGTCGCGCCAACACTTTTTCGTCAACATCTTTATTAATTTTCTTTTCTTTCATATGAATAGCTAAAATCTCTTCACGACCTTTAACATCAGGAATATCAATCACAATTTGACGATCAAATCTTCCAGGTCGCAACAAGGCTTTGTCCAAAATATCTGGCCGATTTGTTGCAGCAATAACAATAACAGAATCCGTAGACTCAAAGCCATCTAGCTCAATCAATAATTGATTGAGTGTTTGTTCGCGCTCATCATGCCCGCCACCTACGCCAGCGCCACGATGACGCCCGACTGCATCAATTTCATCAATAAAAATAATAGACGGCTGAACTTTTTTAGCCTGAGCAAACAAATCCCGAACTCGACTTGCACCCACACCCACGAACATTTCGACAAATTCTGAACCACTTAAATTAAAAAAACTGGCATCAGCTTCTCCGGCGATTCCTTTAGCTAACAACGTTTTTCCTGTTCCTGGAGCACCCATTAACAGTACACCTTTCGGAATGCGTGCACCTAGTTTTTGATACTTAGCTGGTTCTTTTAAGAAATCAACAATTTCCTTTAATTCTTCAACAGCCTCTGCAATGCCGCCAATGTCTTTAAACTTTGTTTTACTCTCTTCTTGTTGTTTTGCTTTTGATCGCATTTTTCCAAAAGAAATAGCTTGATTATTCACACCTTGCGCTTGTTTAAACACAAAAAACCAAATACCAATAATTAACAAAAATGGCAAAAACTGCAAAAACATATCAATCAAAAAATTGTTTTCCTGAGAATCCACTTCAATTTTAGCCCCGGATTGCCGCAACTGTGGAACAAAATCAGGATAATTCATGATTGCAGTTTTAAACGTTTGCCCACCTTTTAGCTTTCCACGAACTGTAGAATTGCCAACATTTACTTTAACAACCATTACCTCGCCTTTTTCAACATGAATCAATAAATCAGAAAACGACATGGGCTCATAAACAGTATGATCATTCAATAATGGCGAAAACATGGCAAGCACTGCCAAAAAAATTGCAACCCATAACAATACATTTCGTCCAGTCAAAGGGGTTTTCTTTTTGGGCGTAATTGGTAATTTTTCTTTTGCTTTAACTGGCTTTTTTTCTTGATTTATCATGTTTTATTCCTCTATTATGATGACATCGTCCATTTTCTGGTCGCTGAATTGTACAGTGATGTTCGCTGTTTTGGTAGGGGTCATCTTTTTGCCAACAAAATCAGCATTAATAGGAAGCTCTCTGTTTCCGCGATCAATTAGTACAGCCAATTTGATATGACTAGGGCGACCAAAATCATTCAACGCATTTAAAGCTGCGCGAACTGTACGGCCGCTAAACAACACATCATCAACTAAAATTACGTGCTTATCATTAATATCAAAAGCAATGGTTGATTCGCAAGCTGCTTTTAAAGTTCCACGATGAATATCGTCCCGATAAAACGTTACATCCACAAATCCAACAGGAATAATCCGGCTTAATTCCTGAGCCATTACTGAGGCTAATCGTTGAGCCAATACTCGTCCGCCCTGTAAAATACCAATCACAACAACTTCATTAAAATCATCAATCTCTTCCATAATCTCATGCGCCATTTTCTTAATCATCCGGTCAATATTAATATCCGTTAAAATTTTTTTCATTTTAATTTTATAACCGTCCTTTAGTTGATGGAATGCCAGTTTCGCGTACTTCAAATTGCGTAGCCAAATCAACTACTTTAGCTAAGGCTTTAAATATGCCCTCAATAATATGATGTGTATTTTGACCCTTCATAACCTGAATATGTAACGTTACTGCAGCATGTTGCACAAACGCCTTCAGGAATTCTTCAACTAAATCTGTATCAAAATCACCTGTTTTTTCTCGTAGCAAACATGCCTCAAATCCTAAAAATGCACGACCTGAAACATCAATTGCTGCCATAACCAAGGCCTCATCCATTGGCAAAATCACCTGAGCATAACGCCGAATGCCTTTTTTATCACCCACTGCTTGCGACAGTGCTTGCCCCAAAACAATGCCAATATCCTCAACTGTGTGATGCCCATCAACGCCCAGATCTCCATTCACCAACAAGCTCATATCAAAAAATCCATGTTTACAAAACAATGCTAACATATGATCTAGAAATTTGATTCCAGAATCAATGGTACTCGTACCTATACCATCAACAATCAACGATAGCGTAATATCTGTTTCATTGGTTTTTCGGCAAATACTTGTTTGTCTCATAAAAGTCCTTTCTTCATTAAGCGTTCATATTAGTTTACTATAACGTATTTTTAAAATGTTTAATAGACAAGCAAAATGATAAATTCAAGGTACCATTGAAATTATTGCTTTCACTCCCTATAATGAAATTATATTATGATTTTTTCAGGAGGTTCGGAATGAAGAAGTGGATAGCAACAATAGTCATATGTAGCGTGTTAGGTTATGCAGGATATGGGGATCTTAGCCTGGCAGACCTGGAAAAACCAGGAACAGCCTTGTCATTTATGGTACTCAAAACAAAAAGCAATGACACAGCCTATAACCTTGGACTAGCGCCTGAAGTCCATCTTGGAGATTTTGGACTCGGAGTTAATTTAAACCTTGTTTTGCCAGACAGCAAACGAGCAGATTCTGGACTAGACTGGCTAGTTTTTCGATATTCTGAATATGACAATCAAACCTTTGGCCTACGATATGGCGTATTAGACAATATCAATTATGGATATGGCCTAATTTGCGACCGTTATACAACACTCAAAACAGCTAGCACAGGTTCGTTTTCTTCAGATCAAGGCGGCATTAAAGCCTACAGCAAAAACTTTAGCCCGTTTGGAATATATGCACTAAGCACAGCCAGCAACGTTTATGGCGGCAGATTAACCTACGATTTCGCAAAAGTTCCTATCATTGAAAAGCCACTAATTCTTGGAGGCACCTATCTGCGAGACGATCAACGCAACACTTATGGCTATGCAGGCGACATTGGGGTTAGCATTATAGACGACATTATGAGTGTGTATATGGAATATGGCGGATTATCAAACAAGTCCACTGGCTTAGCTACAGGAATTAATGCAAAACTTTTTTCGTTAGCTGAAGGCAGGCTTGAACTACGTAATTTTCAAGAAAACTTTGTTCCTGCGTATTTTAATTCTACACATGAAGTATCCCCCATTAACCTAAACTTAACCTCTCCTGCAGCTAGTGGCTGGTTTGGTGGATTAACCTTTGACCTACTATCCTTTGCAAAAGCATCAATCGGCTATACTGCTTATGCCAGCCAACAACCCTATTTAAAAGGAGCTTTTGTTTTTAAGGAAATCAATAATACCTCAGGACTCATTCAATATGAAAAAGTTTTCCCAACTAATGACGAGGTGTGGACTGGTAAATTTTATTACAAAGTAAATAGTTGGCAAACATTAATTACTAATTATCGCAAAGTAGGAAATCAGCCGGAAACATATACTTTTGAATACCAATTCGGACTGCCCTCCCTATTCTAGTTTTGACGTTATTGTTGTTGGTGCTGGACATGCCGGATGCGAAGCAGCACTAGCTGCTGCACGATTAGGGTGTAAAACCCTTGTATTAACCATTTCTCTGGATAAAATTGCATGGATGCCATGCAATCCAGCAATCGGCGGCCCAGCAAAATCACAACTCGTTCACGAAATTGACGCTCTGGGCGGACAAATGGCAATTACAACAGATGCTACAGCTTTACAAATGAAAACGCTGAACACATCCAAAGGCCCTGCAGTATGTTCGCTTCGTGCACAAAGCGACAAATATCTTTATCATTTTGAAATGAAAAAAACGCTCATGAACACACCCAACTTATGGGTGCACGAAGCACTGGTCAATGAATTAATTATTGATTCACATCAACAGATCCAGGGCATTATCACTAGCTTTGCAATTACTTACCATGCTCCCTGTGTTATTCTTGCAGTTGGCACCTTTTTACGAGGGAAAATCCATATTGGGCTAACTAGTATGGAATCTGGAAGGGCAGGGGAAATGCCAGCGAATCAATTAGCTGATCATTTAAAATCTACTGGATTTGACATGGGCCGTTTAAAAACTGGCACGCCTCCTCGTGTTCGCAGAAATAGCATTGACTTTTCACATCTTCAGCCAGAACCCGGCAACCCAGTAAAGTCTCGATTTTCATTTACTGATTCTACAATTACAAATAAAAATATTCCTTGTTTTCTTGCTTATACCAATGCCAAAACGCATGAAATTATTTTATCGAATCTTGATCGATCACCGTTATATCAAGGGCTGATTAACGGGAAAGGTCCACGCTATTGTCCCAGCATTGAAGATAAAGCCGTCCGTTTTGCAGACAAACTTCGTCATCAAACCTTTATTGAACCTGAAAGCGAACTGAGTGATGAAGTCTATATGCAAGGCTTATCAACCTCGTTACCTTTGGATGTTCAAGCAGCGATTCTTCACAGCATTGCAGGCCTTGAAAAAGCGGAAATAACACGGCCTGGCTATGCAGTTGAATACGACTTTATGAAGCCTTATCAATTGTTGCCGACTCTTGAAACTAAAGCTGTTCACGGGCTATATTGTGCAGGCCAAATCAATGGAACATCCGGATATGAAGAAGCAGCAGCTCAAGGAATTGTTGCAGGAATCAATGCGGCTTGTCAAAACTTAAACAAACCGCCCCTTGTTCTTGCCCGTTCCTCGTCATATATTGGAACCATGATTGATGACCTCATTACTAAAGACATTGAAGAACCGTATCGAATGTTCACCTCGCGCTCCGAATACCGATTACTGCTACGACAAGACAATGCAGATCTTCGCTTAACAGAAGAAGGGCACAAAATAGGATTAATCTCAAAAGAACGTTACGAATCCTTTTGCCAAAAACGTGACTTAATCAAAACAACAATCGCAACACTATTGCGCCATACAGTCACGGCAAACCAAGACAACATTGATTATTTCCATAAAATTGGAGAATCTATTTCTGGAAAACCAACACTTTACGCACTTCTTCAACGTGTCCATGTTCGGCTTTCTCATTTGCAAGCCTTTTTTCCCGAGCTACTCAACGGGCTTTCTCCGGCAATTATTGAACAAGTCGAAATCCAAATAAAATATGATGAATACATTGGTCGCCAAACCAAACAATTACGCGACATCCATCATCTTCACGACAAACTTATTCCCGAAACCTTGGACTATGCTATGCTTTCAGGTTTTCGCAATGAAGCCAAAGAAAAACTAGCACTACACCGGCCCACAACTGTCGGACAAGCCTCTCGCATGGCAAGCGTGACGCCTGCGGACATTTCAGTTCTACTGGTCCACATAAAAACACACAACAAAAAACAAGGTTAATCTATTCTTTTTCGATGCATTCACCTCTTGCAGAAACGCCCACCCCCAGCTAAACTAACCAAACGTTACACGTGAAACAACAAAAATGAGGGAAACGATGACAGCCTTGGCAATGGAAGAAAAAATCACCCGCTACATCTCAATGATTTATGAAACCAACAAAGTCATGAACCTAACCGGATTCGTTTCTCCAGAAGAAATTCGCGTTAACCTAGTAGATGACTCTCGAATTTTATGCCCATACATTAAAGAAAAACAATCCGTTGCAGATATTGGATCTGGCGCAGGCATCCCTGGAATAATCTGCGCAATTCTACGTCCAGACCTTGCAGTCACGCTCATTGAGTCAACCCAAAAAAAGGCAAACTTCCTTAGTCTAGCAAAAAGGGAGCTCGAACTCCCCAATATCACAGTTGTTGCAAAACGGGCTGAAACAGCAGCCGAAACTTTTCGCGAACAATTTGACCTTGTACTAGCACGTCACGTTGCACGCCTGGACAGCTTAATCGAACTAGCAATTCCATTTCTTAAGATCAACGGAATTTTTATTGCAATGAAAAGCGAACAACTAGCCAACGAACTCGAGCTGGCGCAAGCTGCAATCAACGAACTCTTTGCTGTTCTCTATGACCATAAAACATATTCTATTAATAATCATCAACGAGACTTGCTGTTTTTCACAAAAACACAATCAACACCGTTACGATTTCCGCGACGGGAAGGCCTTGCACAAAACAAGCCGATAAACTAGGAGGAAACGCATGGGGAAAGTAATCGCAATCGCAAATCAAAAGGGTGGGGTAGGCAAAACAACAACAGCCATTAACCTAAGTGCCGAATTTAGTCAAAAAGGAAAACGAATCCTTATTATTGACTTTGACCCCCAAGGAAACACATCCAGCGGCTTAGGCGTGTACGAAGATCAAATTGAAACAACAGTTTATGATGTGCTCATTGACCACTTAGATATATTTCGATCCATTTATCCAACTGCAGTTCCAAATCTTCATCTTATTCCATCCACCCGAGATCTCTCAGGCGCAGAAATTGAGCTTGTATCTATTTCTGAAAGAGAAAAACAACTCAAAAAAGCTATTGCTCCACTAAAAGACAACTACGATTTCATCATGATTGATTGCCCGCCCTCCTTGGGACTGCTTACACTAAATGCCCTAGTCGCAGCAGACGAAGTGCTGATTCCAGTTCAATGCGAATATTATGCTTTAGAAGGCTTGTCAAAACTCCTGGACACCATTAAGCTCGTTCAAGCACAGCTAAACCCCCAGCTTGAAGTTGGCGGCATTCTCATGACAATGTTTGACAAACGAACAGCACTCAGCTGGCAAGTTCTCAAAGACGCGCAAAACCATTTCAAAGACCAATTATATTCCACAATTATTCCTCGCAATGTTAAACTAGCTGAAGCACCCAGCTTTGGAGAACCGGTTTGCGTATATGACCCAGGATCCAAAGGTGCAAAATCATATCGTTCATTAGCAAAGGAGATCATGTATGACAAAAACTAAACTCGGCCGCGGCCTAGGCGCACTACTTCCCCAAGCTACTGAAGAATGGCAAGACATGAAGCCTGGAAAAAAATATAGAGAACTCGAGGTAGCACTCATTGACGCTAACCCGTACCAACCCCGTCAAGTATTTATCGACGATTCCATTAAAGAATTAGCACAGTCAATCCTAGAAAATGGACTCATACAACCCATTATTGTTATTAAACAAGGCCTCCGATACCAATTAATTGCAGGCGAGCGCCGTCTTCGCGCATGTAAACTCCTTAACATGGAAGCTGTACCAGCAATTGTTCGCAACGAAACACCAGACTCAATGCTTGAACTAGCCATTGTCGAAAATGTTCAACGAGACAACTTAAACCCGTATGATGAAGCTGTAGCCTACCAAAAACTAGCCATTGAATTTGGGTATACTCAAGAAAAAATATCCCAAAAAGTTAGCAAAAGCAGAACCTACGTCACCAACCTAATTCGAATGCTAGACCTGCCACAAGAAATACTTGAAGGCATTCAAACAGAAAAAATTACAGAAGGTCACGCACGCGCACTGTTACAAATTAAAGACAACACAAAAAAAATCACAATTTACCACCGCATTTTAGCTGAAAAGCTTTCAGTACGCTCTGTTGAACAAATCGCACGCTCCTTTGACAATCCAGAACCAAGTCTGCCTGTGCCTTCTGCACAAAAAGATACCAACAATCTAAGTACACTTCAACAAACCATTTCTAACATCACAAAAGTCCCTGTCAAAATCAAAGGCAATCATCAACGCGGCGAAATAACTCTCACTTACCAAACAATCAATGAACTCAATCAGCTATTGTCTATATTTCAATGTCCACACATATCAAATCATTAAAGCTATCCAATCGACTCATTGCAGCGCCCCTAGCCGGGCTAAGTGATTATGCCTTTCGCAAAATTGCACTTAATGCAGGAGTAGGGCTTGTTTTTAGCGAAATGATCAGCGCTGCAGGGCTTTCACGCCACGAAAAAAAAACAACCTACATGACACTTATCCGTGATGACACACCCATTGCCATCCAAATTTTTGGCTCTAACCCAACAGAGCTCGCATGCTCAGCAGCCCTTCTCCAAAATAACGGTGCTGCAATGATTGACATTAACTGTGGATGTCCAGTCCCAAAAGTTATCAAACAAGGCTCAGGGGCAGCTCTGTTAAAAAATATCGAACTTCTCAAAAATATTATTCAGGCTGTACGACAAGCAATTACTATTCCACTATCAATCAAAATTCGCTCAGGCTGGGACAAGCCTAACTTTATAGAAGTTGCAACAATGGCGTGGAATGAAGGCGTTGACCTCATCACCCTGCACCCACGAACACAAAAACAAGGATTTTCAGGTCGTGCAGATTGGACACACCTGAAACAACTTAAAAGTGTATCTCCCATTCCGATTTGTGGAAGTGGCGACATTACAGAAGCCGCAGACATTGACAACATGATTACAACTACACAGGTCGATTTTGTCATGATTGGAAGAGGACTCATTGGCAACCCCTGGATTATCAATGAGTATTTAAACTCCCCTCACCTTGTGACCTCGAAAATTAGACTTGAAGCACTTCGGCATCATTGTCGACTGCTCGCAGAACTTTATGGTGAAAAAAAAGCACTTTTTCATATTCGAAAATATATAACAAAATACACTAAAGGCCTTTTAAACGCAGGGCACTATCGACAACTAGCAACTACAATTTCAACAATTGCAGACTTTGAAAAAGCTTATCACGAATAAACCAAGTTTTTGACGAATCAACAAAACATATTATTATGTCCGCCATTCTCATGATATAATTATGAAAAAATATCCTCAATGTATATAATCAACAGGAGAAATCGTATGCAAACACTACCCGAAGAACATATTGATGAATTTGCTATGCGCAGATCCAAACTAAGAGAGCTGCACCTTCAGGAAAAACATCCCTTTAAATACCGCTATGATCGAACACATCCTATCCAAGAAATATTAACACTATACAAAAATATTGAAGGCGACGCCGTTTCAGAACAACCAGTTAAAATTGCTGGCAGACTCATTGCAAAACGTGGCCACGGCAAAGCAGCCTTTGCCAACATTCGTGACCAAAATGCCGTTATTCAACTTTATTTCAAACAAGACATTCTTGGATCTGAATATGACATCTTTACTACGCTCGATATTGGGGACATTCTCGGCATTGAAGGAAAAGTTTTTCGAACACACAAAGGGGAGCTTTCGATTCGCGTTGAAGCATTCCAACTCCTAACTAAATCGCTGAATCCACTTCCTGAAAAATTTCATGGACTTCATGACAAAGAACTACGCTATCGCCAACGATACGTAGACCTTATTGCTAATCCTGAAATTCGAGACGTTTTTATTAAACGCAGCCAAATTATTCATGAAATCCGCCAGTTTTTACATGAGCATCAATTTATGGAAGTCGAAACCCCAGTATTACAAACCCTTTCTGGAGGAGCGTCTGCACGACCATTTCTAACCTATCACAACACACTAGACATGCAACTTTACCTGCGTATTGCACTGGAGCTCCACCTAAAACGCCTTATTGTGGGTGGTTTTGAAAAAGTGTATGAGATCGGTCGCGTGTTTCGCAATGAAGGCATCTCCTTTAAACATAATCCTGAATATACGCTTTTAGAACTATACCAAGCTTACACAGATTATACAGACATGATGGCGCTAACAGAAATACTCATTAGCTCAATTATGAAATCCGTTTATGGCAGCATGATTGTTACATATCAAGATAAAACGCTAGACTTTACGCCGCCCTGGACGCGGATAACTATGGAAAAAGCCATTCAACAATTTGCAGGAATCAATATTCGGCAGCCCTTTAACAACATTAAGCAACAAGCCCTAAACAAAAACCTGCCAGTTACAGACATCACATCCAAAGGCGCGCTAATTAATACAATCTATGATAAATATGTTGAACATCAACTCATTCAGCCAACATTTATTACTGATTATCCGTTGGAAACATCTCCACTTGCTAAAGTACATCGTGATGACCCTGAACTTGTTGAACGTTTCGAAGCCATCGTTTGCGGCATGGAAATAGCCAATGCCTTTTCAGAACTAAATGACCCCATTGATCAGCGCAGCCGTTTTGAAGACCAAATGAAACAACGCGAAGCTGGTGATGAGGAAGCGCAAATGATGGACGATGATTTCGTAACATCGCTGGAATACGGCATGCCACCAACAGGCGGACTTGGCATTGGTATTGATCGCATTGTTATGCTTGCAACCAATACCGCTTCCATCCGAGACGTACTACTTTTTCCACACATGAAAAATAAACCATAAAAAATAAATACATTTGTTTGGCAAAAAAAGAAAATACCCTGAAATAGTTTTAGTTTTTTAACGATATCTTTGTTGTTAACAACTAAAAACGCGAATTCTAGGAGCAGCCTTTTTATGTCACACCCATCTGTTTCAATTACGCTAAAAAATATTGCATCTAGCTGTAACGTCTCCGAAAGCACAGTGTCATTAGCAATTAACAAACCCTACAAAATTTCAAAACAAGTTCGGGAACAAATTTACTACCAAATTAAAACTCAAGGCTATAACAAAATACTCAATAAATTTCAACACCTTGGACTGCTCATTCCAAATTACCCGACAATGTATCAAAATGAATTTTATAATGATGTCATTTACGGTGCAATTCGCAAAGCTGCCAAACACAATCTTCAGCTTCGCATACTTGACAATTTCGATATGGACTATTCTGAAATATACGACATCCAAGGAATCCTAACCATTGGAAAAACACCTGACAAATATTACGATCGCGCACTAAAATATAGCATTCCGATTCTAAACTGCGGCCACCCTAGCGCAACACAAACAGAAATCCCATCGATCTATATCGAACGTATTGCAGCTACTAAAATGATGGCTGAATTTGTGCTAAATTGCGGCCATCGCCGAATTGCTGTACTGCTCGGAGATACTCCCAACGAAGTAATTCAGCAAGAATTCTTACAAGCCATTGCCCAAACGATTCCAACCTTTGATCCACAACTTGTATTTCAAGCAGATTACGATAATCTTCAAACAATCGAAATCGCCTGGAATAAAATTATCTCTCAAAACCCTAAAGTAACAGCAATCATGTGCGTTAATGATCTTACTGCTTACTATTTATACATGATGGCTAGAAAATACAACAAACGCATCCCTGACGACATTTCAATTACAGGTTTTGATGGAATTCATCTTCCACGATTTTTTGAACCCCCAATGCCTACACTAACAACAGCCTATGTTGACCGCATTGCGCTAGGCGAACAAAGCGTTGAATTTATGAAAAACAACTTTCTCGAACTTCTCAGTAAAACACATTTAACAATCAAAATATCTGCCAACCTACTCATTGGCAATTCTGTTGCACGAATTAGCTAATTTCCTAGCTTTGCGGTAAAATTACTGCATGCAAAAAAATACCACTATTGGAATTATCGGCGGCGGTCCTGCAGGCTACGTTTCTGCGTTACATGCAGCGAAAAAAGGATTCAACATTATTTTGTTTGAGTCTGAAAAATTAGGGGGAACCTGCCTTCATTGCGGATGCATCCCAACCAAACAACTCCTTCACCTTACCGGATATCTTCATCAACTATCATTAACAAAACGAGACGGGCTCAATGTAAAAGAAGTTTCCATTGATTTTCAAAAGCTCTTAGCCAGTAAAAAAAGACTATTAACTCGCCTAGAATCCGGCATTCATCACCTCATTGATCAAGCAAAAATAACATACGTTAAGGCAACAGCAGTTATTGCAGATGAACACCATATTTCTGCTAACAACGAACTTTATGCTGTTGATTACATCATCATAGCAACTGGCAGTCACGACACAGTTCCAGTTGCTTTTAAAGACAAAACAATTACGAGTCGCGATCTTTTATCAATTGATCGCATTCCCACAGATCTGGTTATCATTGGTGGAGGAGTTATTGGCATTGAAACTGCAGAATGGTTATCAGCTTTAGGGACTAAAGTGACGATTATTGAACAAGAATCACGATTGCTTCCCTCTGTAGATATCGAAGCAGCAACCATTATCATGGATCATTTTCGCCATCGGAAAATCGACTGTTTTACACATCACAGCGTCAAAACTCTCATTCGCCAAGAGTCTGGTTCAATCATCATTACCTTAGATGATAATACAACCATCACAGCCAGCCACGTACTCATAGCTATGGGTCGAAGTGCAACAATCCCTGCAACCTCACTTGACCTAAAAACAACCCAACGAGGTTATCTTTCTATTAATCAATACTATCAAACCCATTATCCCTATATCTATGCAATTGGGGATGTCAATGGCGTTAACATGCTAGCTCATGCTGCCTCATATCAAGGCAAATGCGCAATCGAACACATTCTATCTATACAACAAGGACAAAGCTTGGTCGCAGATTCCAGGCCAGCACTAATCCCATCCGTTATATACAGTCAACCCATGATAGCTTCAATCGGCCTTCAAGAACAACATCTTCAAAAAAATCATAGCTATCGCATTGTTTCAATTCCATTTCAACTAATGGGACGGGCACAAATCACACGCGAACTAACTGGGTTTTGCAAATTACTCTATGATTCTAAAAACGATCACCTTGTTGGCGCCCTTGTCACAGGAATAGAAGCCGAAACATTTTTACCGTTATTAACACTTGCAATTCAGGAGAAAATCTCACTGGGTGCACTCTGTAATATTGTTTTTGCGCATCCTACATTACAAGAAATCCTTGAAAAAGCGTTTATAACCCTTTCAGAAACCATACCTCCTTCGTCACAATGACTTTGCCAGAATACTTAATTAACCCGATTCGCAAGAATCGCTTTTTAGCTTCACAATTGCCCAACGGGCTTCATACAGTTTGCCAAGCAGCACTATGCCCAAATCGAGGCGAATGCTTTTCAAACAAACAAATGACATTTCTCATACTTGGAAATCGCTGTACTCGAAGCTGCAAATTCTGCGCAATTGACCATGGGATTCCAAATCCAATTGATCCTTCTGAAAAAGAACGAATTATTGAAACAATCCGCAAATTCAATTTATCCTATGTTGTTATTACCTCTGTCACTCGAGACGACCTTTCTGACGGAGGTGCACAACAATTTGCGGATATCATCAACATGATTCACAACGAATTTCCAAATATTCGCGTTGAAGTACTCACCCCAGATTTTCAAGGAAACATATCAGCCTTAACAACAGTACTTAACGCAAATCCATTTATTTTTAATCATAACCTAGAAGCAGTTCCACAACTTTTCCAACACATTCGCCCTCAAGGAAATTTTGAATGCTCGTTATCGCTACTTAACTATACTAAAAAACACTTTCCACACATAAAACTAAAAAGTGGAATCATGGTTGGAATTGGAGAAACCAATGAAAACGTCATTGAAATGATTCGTTTAGTCGCAACAATTCCACTGGATATATTTACGATTGGGCAATACCTAGCACCGAGTAACCATCATTATCCTGTGAAACGTTATGTTACGCCAACCGAATTTTCCGCATTTGCTGATTTTGGTAATACGATCGAAATGAAAGTTTTTGCAGGCCCACTTGTCAGGAGCTCCTACCATGCGCAAGATCTGGCCTAAACTCGCGCCGCTTCGTCAAAAATATGTTTGGGTGATGATTACCCTAGTCCTTACATTAATCGTCAGCTACTTTAAGGTTTTTGGTTATTCGTGGCGAAAACCATTCATTGATCAAGAGAAACAACATATTCGGATTTTAGTTGAAAAACAACTGTATGGTGATGCCCTAGTCGTCGTTCATCGGCTACTCCCTCACCTACATGGCAGCGAAAAACGAACCTATAAATTTCTTAAAGGCTATCTTTTCGGAGAGTTAGGATATACTAAAAAAGCCTTACGCGAATGTCGTTATGCCTTAAAAACAGGAGATCCGCTAATCGATTATCAACTTTTTTATATAGGCCAATTACTTGAAGACATGGGCAGACTAAACGAAGCAGATCACTGTTTTTCTTCTCAATTAAACAACCATTACCTTGGAGATCTGAATGGTCGTTCAGAATTTCACCGATTAACCATTCACCTTGCGCTTAATAAAGATGCTTGGGTAAAAACTCAACTTATCGACTATCTTCATCGCTACAATGCAACAGATATTGCAGGACCTATCTCCCAAATTCTAATTCAGCTCATTGAATCCTTTCCTTCAGACGAAACCTTAATGAATACCATCACAGATTTTACTTCTCGACTTTACAAAAATCGAAAATATCACGAGGCACTCATGCTACTCAACAATCTCCGATCACGAAACCTTTCACCTGAACACAGACAAACAATCCTGTATTATTGTGCTTTAAATTCGATTCAGCTAAATCAATGGGATACTGCACGACAGGATCTTCGCGAACTATATCATCACCATCTTGACGAACGTCATGCTGTTTTAGCGCTTTTTGAACTCAGTCGTATTGCCCGTTTTCAAAATGACGAATCCTCTGAAATTCAGTACCTTGGCATGCTACGTCACGAATTCCCCAATTGCGAACAAACTCCTGAAGTTTTGTTTGATTGGGCAACTCATTATTATCTACGCCATGAAGATTCAGAAGCAATTACTACCTACCAGTTCCTGACCAATAAATATGCAGATAGCAGCTTAACAGATGATGCATTATGGAAAATTGGATTCATCTATTACAAAAAGAAAAATTATTCCGCAAGTTATAAATATTTTAAAGATGCAGTTCAACGAAATAAAGGCGATTACTATCTTCCGTCACTATACTGGCTAGGCCATGTTGCCTTAGCTATGCATCACGATAATGAAGCCAAAAAATTATTTCTTCAAGTTCAGAAAATGTATCCATTTAGTTATTATAGCTACCGTATTTATGAACGATTTGGCTACACACTCATGCCGCAGCCCAAACACAAAAAACAATTAACTCCCTTCGCTTTTAAAAAATACGACCAACTCATAGCTCTAGGCCTAGTTAATGAAGCTTTTCAACAAATAAAAGCTGCACTACTATATTTACCTCCCAATCATCCCTCGCGACAACACCTTCTCGATTATCTTTCGACTTATAACCAACACTTTCCGGTTTCCTCATCTTCTCGAATCGTCATAATGGACCCCAATTCAATAGATAATTCTGATGAAAATCCTATTAATCGAAACCCACATGATCTATATTTCCTTTATCCAATATTTTTTATAGACACAATTCGCACTATGGCAAAAAAATACACAGTTGATCCCTTTTTAATTTCTGCTATTATTCACGAAGAATCGCAATTCAAAATATCAGCAACCTCAAAATCAGGGGCTATTGGCCTGATGCAATTGCTTCCACAAACAGCAAAACTAATAGCTGATAAATGTGAAATTAAATATTCGACTACAGAAGAATTGTATTCACCATTTTTAAATATTCGACTGGGCACACATTTTCTCAAAAACATGCTGACACAATGGCATGACAATAAAATTTTATCTCTAGCAAGCTACAATGGTGGCCCCACTAATGTAACCAAGTGGCTAAAAGATCAAAAAATTACGGATATCGATGTATTTGTTGAAGACATTCCATTTCTTGAAACTCGTCTTTATGTTAAAAAAGTACTCGAAAATTACTGGGTGTATAAAATGATCTATGATAGGATATAAATAATGGAAAATGAACGACTGATCACCTCTCACATTGATCGCGAAAATGATGTTCAAGAAACATCGCTACGCCCCAAGCTACTTAAAGAATATATTGGCCAACAAAAAATAAAAAGCAATCTTGAGCTACTGATGAAAGCTGCAAAACAACGCCATGAATGCATTGATCATATTTTGTTATATGGCCCGCCAGGTCTAGGAAAAACTACTTTATCGCATATTATTGCCAATGAAATGGGTGTTCATATTAAAATAACATCAGGTCCAGCCATTGAACGACCTGGAGATCTAGCTGCAATTTTAACAAACCTTGAAAATGGAGATATTCTATTTATTGACGAAATCCATCGGCTAAATCGCTCAGTTGAAGAAGTTTTATATCCATGTATGGAAGATTTTGTCTTAGATATTATCATTGGAAAAGGTCCATCTGCACGCTCCATCCGCCTTGATATTGCCAAATTCACACTCATTGGCGCAACAACAAAAGCAGGCCTCTTGTCCTCGCCCCTACGTGATCGGTTTGGATTTATCGGACGCCTTGAATTTTATACACACGCCGAATTAGAAGAAATCCTCCTTCATTCAGCAAAAATATTAAAGGTTACACTGGATAAAGAAGGCGCTAGTACAATTGCACAACGATCCCGTGGAACTCCACGAATTACCAATCGCCTGCTCAAACGAACCCGTGACTGGGCCCAAATTCATGGGAACAATATCATCACCCAAGCTGCAGCACTTGCTGCTTTATCTGCTTTAGACATTGATCCTCTAGGCCTTGATGAATTAGATCGCCAATTGCTGACAATTATGATTGAAAAATATAATGGCCGCCCAGTAGGACTGGACACATTGGCTGCAACTCTTGCAGAAGATAGCAATACAATCGAAGATGTTGTTGAACCCTATTTACTTCAAATCGGATTTTTGGACCGAACGCCTAGAGGCCGAATTCCAACGCGCCTTGCCTATGAACACCTGGGTTTTCGATATGAAGGGCAAGCCTTTCAACAACCCGTATTGCTCGATATTGACTAACTTATCCACAACCTATCCACAAGCTGAAACATTGGTAAGCGTTGCTGTGATAATACCCGTATTTAACCGCGCACAAAAAATGGCTTCAAGTCTTGAATCAGTGCTTGCGCAAACCTTTGAGAACCTCGAAATCATTTGTATTGACGATGGGTCAACAGATGATACCCCCATGTTATTGCGACATTATCAACACACTTATCCACAAAAAATCAGAGTTTATCAACAGCCTCATCGCGGCGTATCTGCAGCACGAAATACTGGCATTCAAAATACAAAAGCCCAATTCATTGCATTTCTAGATAGTGATGATATTTGGTTACCTACAAAGATCGAACGCCAAATCAACGCGATGATTTTAAACAAATGGGACATTTGTCAAACCCAAGAAATTTGGATTCGAAATTCAAAACAAGTTAATCCAATGAAAAAACACACAAAGCTCTCAGGTAATATTTTTTTGGCCTCTATCGAGCTGTGCATAGTTTCACCTTCAGCAACTATGCTGCGTCGTTCAATTTTAGATCACGTCGGACTTTTTGACGAAACCATGCTAGCGTGCGAAGACTATGATTTATGGCTTCGCATTGCGTTACACTACCCAATTCACCTGGTAGACGAACCCCTGATTCACAAAACTGGAGGCCATGCAGATCAACTCTCTCATCAATTTTGGGGCATGGACCGATTTCGAATATATTCCCTAAAAAAACTATGCAATCACCCATTAAATCATGAACAACGCACTGCAGTTTATGCTACAATTATTAAAAAAAGTAAAATTCTTTGTATAGGCGCTAAAAAACGTCATGCATGGAAAACCTGGCTAAGCTATATATGGACATACTGGAGATATCGTTATGCACAAAACAATCTTATTAACAGATATTGACGCTACAACACTCAACACCTCGTGCTGGAATGCGACACTTCATAGTCCAATCATTGAGTCTATCAAAACTGTAGGCATTATCAATGCTCCAACAGCAATAATTTACAACAACAAACTCACACTTGCATCTGGGTTCAAGCGCTTTCATGCAACTCAACACCTAAAGGTAACGCACATGATAATCAATGTTTCTAACGAGTTAACTGCAGAAACTGCAATTCAATCCCAACTAATGGAAAATGCCTCTTTTCGATTAGTTAATCCGCTTGAAATCAGCCAATTAATTTTTGTTGCGCAAAAACAACTCCATTATTCAATTTCTGATATTCAAAATAACTTTTTCCCTACACTTAAACTGGCATCTACTTTTGCAAATTTTGAAAAATATGCAGAACTAATCAATCTGCCGAAAATCATCCAAGAAAAAATCATAACCCAGCCACATTACCTCAAATTAATTCCACAAATACAAGAGTTTAAGCCTAAAGATGTTCTCGTTATTCTTTCAATAATTGATCAACTCAAACTAAATGTCAACCAAGCAACCACGTTCCTGGAATTAATGCTTGATATCATGACTAGCGACCAACTATCCTTAACTGAACTTCTTGCAAACAAACCCTTTTTTACAATTCTTCACAATCACGAACTCGATACTTCCGAACAATCCAAAAAAATGAAAGCTGCATTATTTAGTCATCGATATCCAGAAATTGCAGCACAACAAGCAAAACTTAAGCAACATCTCCAACTATTAGCGACTCATAACGTTCATCTAGACTATGCATCCAATTTTGAACAAAAAAAAATATGCTTAACTCTATGGCTCTCACATCCTGAACAAAAATGTGAAATCAAACAAACGCTTGATCATTTATTTTCTTCTCCCGAACTTGATGCACTTTTGAACATACTCTAACGCAATGCTAACAATTTCTGCAATTTGGGTTGATCAAACCATTGAAAATCATCCGGAAACACCGGTCATTCTCGCACGCTTTAAGCCTGAAATTCCTGTTACGTATATTGATGATATTAGCAAGGCTACGCATGCATTTAACAATCAACCCAACGCATTTTATAAAGGTAAAAAAATTGTGCTACTTACCAGTCTAAAAGGCGACATTTTAAAACCATGCCCAGGCACACATCATTACCTGTGTTGCGGATATGAAATTTTAAATAGCGGCCTTAATTGTCAATTTAATTGTGCTTATTGCTATTTACAAACGTACATGACTACGCCATTTCTAACAATTTTCGTTAACCTTCCTGAACGCGTTCTCGAAATCAGCCAGTTGTTAGATACACGCCAGCGCCGAATCGGAACTGGCGAATTTACGGATTCACTCGTACTTGACCCTGTAACAAACCACAGCCAACTTTTAATTAATACCTTTCGCACGCTTCCAAATATTCTCCTTGAGTTAAAAACAAAATCGCTCAACATCGCAAATCTTCTCTTAATTCCTGCATCCCGTAATAGCGTTGTTTCCTGGTCTTTAAATCCACAAACTGTCATTAATGCTCTGGAACCCGGCCTTCCCAGTCTTATTCAGCGACTCTAGGCAGCCCAACAAGTACAAAAACACGGATACAAACTCGCGTTTCATTTTGATCCTATTGTTGCATATCCAAAATGGGAAAATGACTACGCCAATACTATTAAACTGCTTTATTCCTATATTTCAAAAGAAAACATCATCTGGATTTCAATGGGCGCACTTCGCTATACCAAGGATTTAAAACCTCAATTATTAAAACAAGCAACAAATAAACACATGATTTTACAAGAAACTATCATAGGTGATGATCAGAAAATTCGCTATGTTCGCTCATTACGCGAACGTTTATTTCGTCATCTCCGAAATACGATGAAGACCTATCATTCAAAACAATTTACATATCTCTGTATGGAAAACGCAGATGTTTGGCAATCAGTTTACGGATTTTCACACAAAAACAATCATGAATTTTCAACATGGTTCAACAATTCCGTGTTTCTATGATACACTAACCCAATGCTCAAACGAAAAGAATTAAATCAACCTATTCTGCCATATATTAAAAAAGAACTCATCCAATTGAATCATCACCTCACGATTCAAGAAGTACTTTCCGTACTTCGTCGCAGACAACATATCCAAGATCATATTTCTTATTTTTATGTTATTGATCATGACAAAAAATTATGCGGTGTTGTACCTGTTCGCAGCCTACTTGTAGCTAACGCAACTACAAAATTATCCGAAATTATGCTAAAAGATATTGTCTCAGTTTATGATACGGCAACAGTTTTAGAAGTTAGCGAACTTTTTGCGCTACACAAATATCTTGCGCTTCCTGTTGTTGATGCTAAAAACAAACTATTAGGTACTGTAGATATTTCATTATTTGCAGATCATTTATCTGTCACTTTTCAAAAAAAACAAATTGATGAACTCTTTCAACTAGTCGGTGTTCATTTACATTTTGGAAAAGGCACTCCTGTGACTTATTTGCGAGAACGATTTCCCTGGTTGCTTTGGAATGTTTTAGGCGGCATGACCTGTGCATTCATCGCAGGCTTTTTTGAACAACGACTAGTTGTTTTTACCTTGTTGGCTCTATTTATGCCTGTTCATTTAACCTTAGCTGAAAGTGTGAGTATGCAGTCTATGACAATGACAATTCATCATGTTGTTAATAGAAAAACAATCTGGCGTGTCATGAAAACTCTACTTCGTAAAGAAATTCTTACCTCTTTACTCATCGGAACTGCCATTGGCTCATTAATGGCGATCATTGCCTGGCTATGGAAAGGCCAATCTACCCTTGCGATCATTTTGGGAATTAGTATTTTATCCTCTGTTGTCATGTCCAGCATAATTGGCGTGATCATACCTGTACTCGTCTATATTTTACGTATTAATCCAAAAATTGCGTCTGGCCCAGTAGTACTTGCAATTGTTGACACCCTAACTCTAAGCTTGTTCTTTTCATTGGCGTATTTTTTCATATAATCTATGACTCAACCCACACTTGCCCTACTAACTCTCGGATGCAAAGTTAATCAAGCAGAATCAGCTACGATTATCAACTTTGCAACGACTCAAGGATACGAACTAGTTTCATTTCAGCACCTTGCAAGTATTTATATTATTAATTCATGTACAGTTACCCATGTGGCTGATCAAAAAACTCGCCAAATGCTGACCAAAGCACATCGGACCAATCCAGATGCACACATTATTTTAACAGGCTGTGGCGCAGTAAATCCAGACGATCAAATTCTGGCATTTCAATTGTGGGGACTGAAGGTCATGAATCTGCAAGAGGTTATTTCTTTTCTATCAAAAAATGCTTTTCTCCAAAAAGAAGCAAAAAATATTTCAACCCAATTGTCAACAAAAGTTCCCCAACCTCGAACACGAACTCAACTACTGATTCAAACCGGATGCGATTGTTATTGTACCTATTGCATAGTCCCGTATGTTCGGGGAGCACCGGTATCCCGATTATTTTCAGATATTATATCTGAAGCTAAAGAATCTGTTGCTAAGGGTACCAAAGAAATTGTAGTAACAGGTATTAATGTTGGAATGTATACAAATGCCAACAAAAACCTAATTGATGTTCTTACAGAATTGGCAAAAATTTCCGGCCTAATGCGCCTTCGACTTAGCTCAATCGAACTATCTGCCATCACACCTGAACTGATCAACTGCCTCCAAAATCTTCCTATTATTATGCCGCACCTTCACCTTCCCTTGCAATCTGGTTCAAACAAAGTTCTTAAACGAATGAACCGCAACTATTCAACAGAACAATATGCCTCCATTATCAATCAATTACGTCAAGCTATTCCAGGAATTGCACTAACTACAGATATTATTGCGGGATTCCCAAATGAGACTGATAACGAGTTTTTAGATACGCTTAAATTTGTTGCTCAATGCGGGTTTTCGCAACTTCACGTGTTTGGATATTCGCCACGAACAGGCACTGCTGCTGCGCGATTTTCGGACCAAATAACAGAATCAGTAAAAAAGCGTCGGGTCAAGCAACTCCTAGCTCAAGCAACAGAATTACAAACACGTTTTCTAACTCAATATATTGGTTCAATTACTGAAATTCTTGTTGAAGCAACTATGCACGAAAAACTATCAGGTCTCACGCCTCATTATCAACGCGTAACAATTGAATCAACTGCTGCCTTAACCAATCAACTCATCAAAATAAAAATTGCTAGCGTCACACCTGAAAACTTAATGACAGGAATTATTGTTTAATTTCATCCGTCAAAAAAGTTAATAACCTGCTAGACTGTCAAATAATTCCGCTAAAATTTTGTACGTTTGGTTACAATTTTCGAGCCCAGCCAAAATTGCATCTTGTTGCTGAACATAAGGACACTCGATTAATTCACAGGAACAATTCAGTAACATGCTTTCAATACTCACTGCTGAATACTCCAAATGAAACTGCAAACCTACAACATGATCATGATACGAAAAAGCCTGATTTTCACAAGCTTCGCTATAAGCCAATTTTACGCAATGGGGAGGAAGAGAAAAAGTATCGCCATGCCAATGAAAAGCAACAAGCTCAGAAGGAAACATGGGAAACAATTTCGAAGCATTACCCTGCAAAGCTTTCCATACAGGAAACCAACCAATTTCAGGTTCTATATTTCGTGTAACTTTGCCGCCCAAAACATCTGCAATCAGCTGCGCACCTAAACAAATTCCAATCACCTTTTTTTTTGCGGAAATGGCTTCTAAAATAAACACTTTTTCTGCTATCAACCAAGGATACGTGGAGTCTTCATAAATATTCATGGGCCCACCCATAATACACAACATATCAAACGCATTTAGGGAAGGAAGCTGCTCCCCTGCATAAAGCCGAGTTCGACTAACAGGTATATTTTTACTATTCGCCCAAACAGCTATATTGCTGAGATCTTCAAAGGGAACATGTTCAAGATAATGAAGCTTCATTTACATACATAGCCCAAATTCCGCTAGGACAAACTCCTTCACAAATTCCACACCCAATACAACGCTTGGGATCTGCGACATATTGATATGTTTTATCTTTTGGATCAACAACCCGACTAATTGCTTCTTGCGGACAGGACATTAAACACATTTGACAGTCTCTACATGTTCCACAGCTGACACACCGAAGATAATCTTCCTCAGGTTGAGGTAAATCATCTACATGAAAATGTCTAAAATAAGCTGAATGCAATTTTTTTGCAGGAATCCGTTTTTTTCCAGAAGGCTGATAAGGCACACCCCAAAAAAGTGCATTTAAGTGCAACGCAAGGTTTCGCCCGGAACCAATAGCATCAACTAATCGTCCAGGCTTAACAACATCTCCTGCAGCATATAGTTGATGCCCAACTTCACCTGATTCCAACACAACACGCCCACTATTATCAACAACCACACACCCTCGATTAAACTGAATCCCATTTTCAACATAATCCAATTTTGGATTTTCGCCAATCGCTATAATAATAGTATCCCCAGGAATTAATTGTCCGTCCTTAGTTACAAGGCCTTCAGCTGTCACTTTTTCCGTATAAATCGGCCATAATAATTTTCCACCTAATGCTTGCACATGCTCAATTTCTTTTTCAAAAGCTGCAGGTGCTTGAACATCAATACATGTGACGACTTCAGCACCCATTTGATACGCACCAACAGCTACATCCATACCAGAATTTCCGCAACCTATCACAATGACACGTTTCCCAATAACTACTTTCTCACCCTTATTGACTTTTTTAAGAAAATCTAAGCCTTTAAGAATCTTTTCTATACCAGGAACTGGAAGCATTTTAGAAATATGACTGCCACTCGCAATAACAACAGCATCAAAATCGTTGCTAATTTGTTTGAATAAAACTGGATCCACTTTTGTAGAACACTTAAACACAACGCCCATTTCCTTTAACCGATTAATTTCATTTTCAAGCACCTGATGTGGCAACCGTCCTCTAGGAATAACCTGCTCTAATTTTCCGCCAATTCGACTATCTTCTTCAAAAACTACAGCATCATGTCCCCGAAGCACCAAATGCCAAGCAACAGACAATCCAGCAACGCCAGAACCAATAATCGCAGCTTTTTTTCCTGATTTTTTTAAGGGCTTTGCTAAATCAACAGTCTCAGCTGCTGATACTCGACCCAAGCCAGCAATATCAGCTGGGAAATCAACACCACACCGCGTACAAGCTTCCATACACGGATTCGGACAAGTTTGGCCACATACTGAACCAGGAAAGGGAGAATATTCTAAAATCAATCGATACGCTTCAGCTTTCTTGTTTTCGCGCAATAAATTAAAACGCGTTTGCGTTGGAATACCAGCCGGACAAGTGTCTTCACAAGGAGCTGCATACACATAATTATCCCACTGCGGTACGCGTAATCGCAACGCATGGGTCATCACTAATCCAGCTACCTGTTCTAAATTGTCAGAATAAACGTCACCAAAAATACCACCGGAAACCCACTGACCCTTTCGAAATGCCCGAATATCCGTTGCTACTTTTTTAGGCCGCTCCTGATACGACAAAGCCACAATTTTTTTCCAGCTTTTCCATTCTGTCAGCGAATTTATTAAGGTCGGACGCTCTATTTTTTTTAAAAAGTCAGCTAACCCCACAGATAAAAATTGAATATCTTTTTCATCAAGTTCCAGGATTTTCGTGTCTTTTATAGATACATTTTTGGCAACACCCCGAAAATAAACCATACCCCCAACCATGCCAATACACGCACGATCTCCCAAAACAGACTCAAAATCATCGCTATCTATCCCGCAAACTACAGCAATACCTCCAGACATAAACTCAAAAGAAAAAGATCCTACGTTTTTAAGAACCCATAATTCGGGTTGTGCATAAGCTGGATCAAACTTCATTAAAGAGCCAGTACGTGTTCCACCACGTCCGCCAACATAAATATGACCAGAAGCACTACAATGGCCAGTTGTATCGCCACCATCGCCCTTCACAATAATCTCGCCACCTGCATTTAACCAGCCGACATCAGCAGGGCAGGGCGTTTCAACAATCACAGTTGTACCAGGCAAACACATAGAACCCACACGTTGGCCAGGATTATGTACTTTGAAAACTAACGCAGTTCCATCAATAGTCCACAGCGGGCCGCCAATATCATGCTGCCCATCTGCAAAAATTTCGAAAGTTCGTTCTCCAGCCTCTATTGCTGCGTAAATTTCCTGTAATAACATTTGTGTTGATTTGCGTTCTTTTCCATCAACAGTATGAATAACCTTTACCATAGCTTTTCCTTTAACATCCAAACTGAATAGTCAACTTATCTGCGATATTTTTATCCAAAGCAATTAATGCATCTGCTCGACCAACAGGCAACGTACTGTTCCCAATAGGTGCCATTAATTTCTTTAATTCTTGATCTGTAGCTAACATATAATCAACCAGTGCTTGCGCAGCCTTATCAATATCAAGACGCTGAACAAGCCGAGGATCTTGGGTCGTTAATCCAGCAGGGCACTTCCCAGTATTACACTGATTACAGCGCCCACGTTCATTGCCGATACACCCCATGACCTGAATAACAGCCTTTCCAATAAACACACCATTTGCACCTAAACAAATCATTTTAAAAGCATCAGCTGCCACATTTCCAGTTAAACCAATTCCCCCTCCAGCCCATAACGGAATATTTCCTTGCCTACCTTGCGCAACAGCTGCTTGATAACAATCTCGCAATTTTGAAACAATCGGATGCCCAGTATGATCTAAAGAAACCTCATTTGCAGCGCCAGTCCCACCCTGAATTCCATCCAAAAAGTAACCACCCACAATATTATATGGATCCCTCAGCAAATTATTGTAAATTGAAACAGACGTTGCAGTTGCAGATGTTTTAATAGCAACAGGAACCCTAAATTTAAAAGCTGCATTAAAAGACAAAAACATTTTCTGAACTGACTCTTCAATCGAATACAGGCCCTGATGATTGGGCGGAGACAATAAATCCGACTTTGGTACTCCACGAATGGCTTGAATATGCTCAGCTACTTTAGCTGCCAGCAATAATCCTCCATCTCCAGGCTTTGCACCTTGTCCAATTTTAATTAAAACCCCTGCAGGGTCTTCAATCATGTTAGGCATAGCTTTAATAATGCGATTCCACCCAAAATGCCCAGAAGCAATTTGTAAAATCGAATATTTTAAATATTTCGACGTTAATAATTTAAGCGGCATCCCACCCTCGCCTGAACACATTCGAATTGGCATCTGATGCTTTTCATTCAAATACGCTGTTGCAATTGCAATAGCCTCCCATGCACGGGTAGACAAAGCCCCAATTGACATGTCACCAAAAATAATAGGATAAATCATATGAAAGGGTGGCACAGCTTTGGTAAGTACTAAATCCCCTTGAGCATCTGTTTTCAAGGGCAACTGTTTGGAACCTAAAACACGCCCAAACGGCGTTAGTAAATCAAATGTATGTCGCTCTGAATCTAAGGAAGGATCTGTCATTTGCGAAATTCGCCCTACCACAATTTTATCCAGTGTACGATCTGCAGAATTTAAATTAGCACGCCCTCCACGTTTAAGCGGACTACCCCCGTCTCTGCCAACAAAATTAAACCGAGTATCGTCATTGCGATACGGCCAAATAGCCCTATTAGGACACACTTTTTCACACATCCCACAACCAACGCAAGCATTACCCACAGTTCCAGTTTCACGAATAACAAACTCGGCACGATGCGTTTTAATAGGCTCAGGAAAAGAAGACTCGGAAATTGTTTTGGATCGTTTTTCAACACTTGCCTTAATTGCTGCAAACGTACACGACGCAACACAACTCCCACACTGCGTACATCGCACAGAATCATAGCCAATTTTCCAATTAAGGTCATTATGACCAATATCCAAACTTTTTACTGTTTCCATCGATGTATCTCCAAATCAGCATTGATAACTAAAGTCTCGCGTTCATTCGGATAAATATCAGTTTCGGGATTACGTTTCCCTAAAATATCATTAATCCCAGTAACTTCGGACGTAACAACAACTGTATCAGCAGTATGTCCAATAACAACAGGCCGCAATTTCTTTGAATCACATACTGTAATCATGGTTCCATCTGGCAAAAATCCAATCATTGTATTTGGACCATTAATTTCCAAATGTGCTAATGATTGCCGAATTGATAACAAAACCGCATGATCCGTACGTTGCTGAATTTCGCTAAAGGGAAGTGGAGTCAACACATGTTTATAATATTTCAAGGGCCATTTAAGCTCCTGAAGAACATAATGCAAGGTATATAACAAACATTGTGAATCCGATTCAAAACCAAGATAGCCCACATGCAAATTTTTCTGCATTTCCTTATTTTTAGTATAAAAAGTATTTTCTCCATTAACACATACAGTATACCCCTGCAGAAAAAAAGGATGTGCTGCATACCTTACAATTTCATAATTCGTATTTTGTCGTACCTGAACCATAATCATGCGTGCTAAAATTTTATCGGACTGATCCCATAAACCAAAATATATCCCAATATCCTTGGGGTTTCCAATTTCCTTGAGCGTTAAAATATCTGGCCAAAACGAATAAATATATCCTTCCCCTGTTGACTCAAGCAAACACCGTAAAGCAAGCTGCGTTTGCATTAACAAATTACTTTTCTGTTCCCATGCTGCGTTTTTTACATTATCTGGATAATCAACATTCCGAAAAACATAATGAGGCATAGCTTGAATATCCAAATCAGGTCGAGTGCTAAGCTGTGGCATCCATGAAAAAATTGTTGACCATCCATGAGTTGTCAAATATAAGTTTAAGATTTCCAAGCCTTTATCTGTAACTGCAGCAGACAACAACGGAAATTTTTTATAGGGCTTAAATATGCCATCCAAATCTTGCATTACCATAGCAAATCCAGAATTATCATGGCCTTTTTGCTGCGACCGCATTAAATACAGTGCCTGAGATGCAGGAATCGGATTTTTACTTTTGATAGCCCCAATGCGACACATAATCAATCCTTTTTTCAACAATTGGCCATTTTAAACAGCGAATTATTATAACACCCTCGACAAGGTTGCAAAAGCATAAAAAAGACAAATTTATTAGGAGGCAATGTCCGGCCGACTTTACTATTTCAAAAAATCCTTAACATCAATATCAGCTTGCTTCAAAATTGCCTTTAAAGTCCCTGCAGGAATATCTCCAGGATGATTAGGAATAGTTGTTCGCTGACGAGAAACTGGATTCCACCATATTTCATGACTACCAGCAGCTTGCCTATCAAATACAAATCCAAATTGTCGTATTTTTTTAACTACCTTTTTATACGAAAACCCGGACAGCAAGGTCATCGCTAAGCAACCCCAACGGATAATTGAAGATTCATCACTCTCTGTGGCTTATGTAAGGTTATCCGATCCCCATGTTCATGATAAGATTCTATTAACCTTTTAGCAACATCTCTAGCAATTTCCTCTGTCTCAGTTATGGTACGCCCCTGAGCAACAAGTCCTGGAATATCTTCACTAGTTGCCAAATATAATCCCTCAGGTAATTTTTCGATATGTAAATTAAACATCATTTCACTCATTATAAATGCTCCTTTATTAACTATCCTAGTATTGTAACATACTAGCCTTAGTTACGCTGAGCTGAATGCAACAAAAGTTCCTGATACGGGCTTGTTTTTGTTTTTTTATATCCATCTTAACCCCTCAATTTAATAATTCTTGGTTGCAAATAATTCTCTCCTGATATTACTTTTCTGCCTGTTTTCGACTCAAAGTCAACACGTGCAGTTTTGGCTACTTTACCGCCAATTTGTTCAGCTTTTTTTGTTTTCGCTCATACCTTTAGCCTCGATGTTTTCAGCGATACTGTGAGTTGTTAATTCCGCTAAAGCAGTAAAAATTAACTCGGCTTCAGTCATTCAGTAGCCTTCATTTTCAACCGTCGACAAATTGTCGACAGTTCAAGACCATCTTCACTTTCTCCTCTTATCTTCATCTTGAACCAATAATCACGAGGATTTACGCTCCCAGTAAGTGCTGCAACTATATCCACCACCGAAAAATACCAAATTTCCTTTTTCTCATCAAAATGTCGTCTAATTTTATAGTCTTCAAAAATTGCTAATGATTTATCCATCTTAAACCCTCCTATTTATTATAGAATATTTTAATATTTATCCGCCATTTATCTAAGCCTTAATAGTAGAATAATTCCCTTTGCTATTTTTAATCCATTTAATAATATAAACAACATTAGTTTTAGTGGAATTAGCTCGATTACGTACATATTTCGCTTCTACTATATCAGGGAAATTATCTGCTAAATCTCCAACTTCTCCGCTGTTAATGCTAAGAGTTTCTTGTCCATACATTACTGAAGCATGAAGTCTTTCAATGGTTTCTCTTTCATTTGCTGTCATAAATTCGTTGGTGTTACTGTGATTGTTTCGTTTAAGTTGCTTTAAAAAGTATTTTTCTATCACAACTAATTTTTCATTGTCTAGGGTAAGCTTATATTTTGGATCTCCAATTGAGATGACCTTAGTCTCAGATAATTCTCGATCTAATTTGCCATTCTTATATTGAATCAATTCTCTAAGACTAAATTCTCGATATTTTTGTTGTTCTGCAAATAAATTGTTAGCTATTTTTTTAATATTTTCTAATTCCTTATAAAGGATTCTAAATCCTTCTGCATTTGCTTTTGGATTGGATAGCAACTCAACATCAGCCACGAGGATTAATCTGTCCATACTTCTACTAAGTGCAACATTAAGAATGCCATTATTTATATCGCCAATATCGCCAATTTCACTAGGTGCTTTGTTACTTCTTACAAAACTCAGAATTACTACTGAGTTATCTCGTCCTTGATATTTCTGAACTGTTTTCACCTGATTCCTAACTAAGGATGCAATGTCCTCCTTACTTAAAGTAAGGCCTTTATCAAGCATTATATCAGCATCTGTAATGTACGTTCTTCGAATTCCGACATTACCATTAGCCATAGATGTTGAGTCCTTAATTTCCTGTTCCTTATAATAATTTTTCATTAAATAATCGTATAATAAATGTCTGATTACATCTACTTGGGCATTATATTGTGAAAGAATAGTGATTTCTTCAATGGGATATCCTGAAGCTATAGCTTTTTCAAATTCCTTTATGACTGCTTCAGCTTCTTTTTTATTAAAATAACTGTTTTTATTAACTGTATTTTCTTTGTTTTTTGTGTTCAGCTCTAAATACAAGGGTCTAGATTCTGTAGTTTTTTCTTCATTGTCTTTATTGCCGTCTTTTTTAATATCTCTAACTCTTATTGTATCCTCCTCTAATAATAGCCACGGTTTCGGCACCATTTTGTTACCATAAATTGTCCTGCTCAGAAGTATACTGATTAAAGGATGACACCGATAATTTTTAGCTAAAAATACTTGAGGATAGCCTGTATCCCATAAGGTTTCCATTCCGCTTGTTGTAATGCTAGTTACAAACTCTTCAGCTCTATCTTTTATGAATTGATGATCCCTAAAAGGCTTTAACTGAAAATGGTCTCCAGCTATAATAATTTTCTCTCTGGCTCTGCTAGCAGCGATTAAAGTATCTACTTCATTAATGGTTCCTGCTTCATCCATGATGACAATGTCAAATTTCCTGTTTTTGAGCGATTTTGACATGCTTAAAGTATCAACCGTAACACCCAAAACATAAGCTTCAATAGGCTCTTCTTCTTCTTTATAAATATCCTCCTGTAATTCTTCGCGAATATTTTCTACTATTCCAACTCTTTTTATACTAATCCCACTATTTCTTAATCTGATAAGCAGATTATCAACGGCTTCATTCTTGTGGCTAACAACCAAAACACGTTTATCTTTATTTACAAATTGGTGAGCTATTTCACATAATACAGTTGTTTTCCCGCTACCCGCACCCCCTTGAATCAAGATCACTTTTGATTTTTGATGCAAGGCAATATTAACTGCTGCTTCTTGAAATTTGTCATCTTGCAAAGCGATATTTTCAAAGCAACTATTACTAATATTATAATCATCGCCCATGAGATCAGGTGTTTCTAGACGGACAAATTGTCTGAGCGTCGAATGATCTTTCCCAAAATTACTATTACGTAAATCATAAATTTTGTGTTTCAATTTAGATATAGAAATAGAGTCAGTTTCAATTTTAAATAATTCCGCTAACTCATGCATCATAAAATTTACCTTAGTTGTCACTATATCCACGGTTGATTCAATAAAAACTATTTCAGGATTCGGGCTGAATATTGATTCAACAAGCGATTCGTTTAAATATTCTGCCTCGAAAAAAGAATCTTCATACATGCGAGGTAATTCTATGTTATATTTTCTACAAGCCTCAAAAAGCTCGATATCAGCATGTCGTCCAGTTTGCATAGATAAAAGATTGTTCCCATATCCAGATTGCTCTCTTTTTTTTAATTCTTCAAAAGCTTTATTTTTATTAGAATATTTATTTTCTCTACTCATCGACATTAACTGATTATCTTTAGTTTTGTAGATTTTTATCTTTTTATTAATGTAATCAAATCCTGTTTTCGAATCTTTAGAAAGCACATAAATAATTTTTGGACTTTTTAGAGTTAACTCTGAGTGACTATTATGTTTATCATACTCAAAAATTTCAATAATTTTTTGCTTTTCAGAAAAGCCAGTAACATCGACAAATCTTACTCTGCAAATTATTTGATTAGTACTTAAAACTAATAGAAAATCATTTGGATTGAATAAACTCGTCGTTTTATTTAAATTAATAACGTCAGAAACAAAAGAGGCCCTGTCATTCGAAGGATTAAGGACTGCTGATTTTCCTCTAAGCAACATAATTTCATTTTTATTTCCACCTAGAACTAAAGTAGGACACTTATAAAAAGTACCATTTTTATCTTTGATTACATGATAGTTTTGACCTCTAGACCCTTTAGGTCCTTTATCAATATAATCAACTCCTGTTTCTAAATCTTTAGAAAGCAAATATATAACTTTTAGATTCTTTGGAGTTAAATCTGAGATGATATCATCTTTATGATATTCAAAAATTTCAATTATTTTTTGTTTTTCAGAAAAGCCCACAATATCCGTGAAACTAACTCTAACTACTATTTTTTTGTTGTTAGACCCTATAAAATAATCCGAAGACGTGTATAGATTAACTCGCCCATGTTTATCTAAAAATATTTCGCCAGAAATCCAACTTCTATTTGTCGTAATATCAGTATATGCAGCTGTTTTCGCTCTTAAAAGCATTATTTCATTTTTGTTTTCACCTGCTAAAGTAAGACACTTATAAAAAGTACCCATTTTATCTTTAATTAATTGATAGTTTTGTCCGCGGAATCCTTTCTCAATGTAATCAAATCCTGTTTCTAAATTTTTAGAAAGTAAATATATAACTTTTGGATTTTGTATAACCAACTCAGAATAACTGATCTTTTCATTCACATCGAAAATTTCAATAACTTTTTGTTTTTCAGAAAAACCTACAATATTAGCAAAACTTACTCGGCAAATTATTTTATTATTTTTTGAACGTAGTAGATAATCTGTCTCACTAAAGAGACCGACTAACCCAGTGCTACCTAAATTAATAATTCCAGAAATAAAAGATTCATTGTCATTAGATTGATTAAGTACTGCTGATTTTCCTCTTAGCAACATAATTTCTTCCTTATTGTCATTAACAAACAAAGAAGGGCACTTATAAAAAATACCATTTTTATCTTTGATTACGTGGTAGTATTGGCCTTTGGAAGCTTTATCAATGTAATCAAATCCTGTTTTTAAATCTTTAGAAAGTAAATATATAACTTTTAGATTCTTTGGAGTTAAATCTGAGATGATATCATCTTTATGATACTCAAAAATTTCAATGATTTTTTGTTTTTCAGAAAAGCCTGCAATATGAGTAAAACTAACTCTAACGATTATCTTCTTGTTATTAGACCCTAAACTATAATCCGAAGGCGTGTATAGATTAATTCCCCCGCGTTTATCTAAATATATCTCGTCAGAAATTAAACTTATATTTTCGTTGATATCAGTATATACAGCGGTTTTACCTCTAAGGAGCATAAGTTCCTTTTTATTTTCACCCAAAGAGATACTAGGACACTTATAAAGAGTACCTTTCACATCTCTAATTAATTGATAATATTGTTCCTTGGATCCTTTATCAATGTAATCAAAGCTTGTGTTTAAATCTTTAGAAAGTAAATATATATTTTTTGGATTCGTAAAAGTTAAATCCAAGAGGCTATCATTTTCATTATTCTCAAATATTTCAATAATTTTTTGTTTTTCCGAAAAGCCCGCAATATCAGCAAAGCTGACTCTAGAAATGACTTTATCCGCAACTGAACATAAATAATCGTTATCTTTAAAGAATGATTTGTTCCTGCCTTTACGTGATTCCAGAAAAGGAGAAACAACAACATCCCCTTTATCCATTGCAGCTACAGCTTCTCTAAAATCTTTCAAAGATTTTGACAAGTAAATTTCGTTAAAGCTAATTCGTTTATAATTAATCATACAGGCTCAATTTCCATTTCGTTAAAAATTTGCTTAGTTTTATTTCAATTCTTTTTCTTTCAAGCCAATAATTATACTGTCCCTACCATTACTATTTATATAACCTATGAATATATCGGTAAATTCGACAAAAAATCCTATACTACTTTTTTTGATGAGTAACCTAACATAAATACTACCGGACAAAATTAAAAAAATCAGCAAATTATTGAACAATGTTTAAACTTCAATAATTAGGGTAGTATAATATAGGTAATGCATACAAAGGGGGCAGAATCATCATCCAACGACTGCTAATTTTTGCTTTTATCAGCATGTTGATGCCAATGCTGTCATTTGCTAATCCTATTACGCCAGACATTAGCGTTGCCATCCCTTCTGAAACACAAATCGTAACAAGCCAAATCAAAACAACAACGCTTTCAGTAATAACCCTAAATACCCAACCTGTTCTTTCAATTAGCGAACTAACGTCACAAGATTTGCAAGAATTCATTAGTTTATCAATGACAATGGCTTTTCCCACTGCTACTGTAGAACAACAACCCATTCTTGCAACGCAGTCCATTCAAGCACTCATACCAGCGACTATACAGGCAACTATAACCGAATCAATTATGCCAAATACTAGCACCAGCTCGTACGAAGCCATCAGTTCTGATAATGCTACGATGCTCCCAACTGAAGAAGCATTAACTGCTTCGGATATTATAGTTGTTCGTATTTCTAAACAAGACTATGAGCATCAACAACGCATGATTCGAAAAACCTATTGGGAAAATGTACTTCTGGATGACTACGAATCTAAAGAAAAAGCTCAGGAAGAACCCTTTATCAAACCCAATTTGGATTTTTCAGGATATGTTCAAGAAAAAGTATCGAGCAAAGTCATTAACGGAAACCGTACACAAGCTTTTAATGATAGTGATTACAAAGCCTTGCCTGCAGATCTTAAAGAAGGAGCGTTTGATATTGAACAACGCTCACAGCTAATGATTGCAGGAAAACTGAATAAAGATATCGAATTAGACTACAATATTGAACAACAACCTGATTTCCCACAAAAAACTGACATTGTTGTTAAAATAAAAAAATCAAAACTGCAATTTGGTGATTTTTCAAAAACATTTCAAAGCGGAGAATTAATTAATGTCACACAAAAAATCAATGGAGTGAATGCAGAAGGGAATTTCGATAATTATTATACTTATGCAGTCAATGGCAAAATGCGTAGCGACGCTGACACTTATACACTCAACGGAAATGGCGGCCGTGATTACCCGCTTAGACGAAAACCAATACTCGAAGGCTCGTTACAAGTGTGGGTGAATGGCGGCCCCAAGCAAGAACGTGTTGATTATCTTGTTGATTATTACAATGGCGTTGTTTCGTTTGCAACTCCCAAAAACTCTTCTGACCTACTTCAATTTACCTATGATTATACAAATCCCATTGAAGACTTTATTCCAATTGCAACTCGCAAAAATTTTATTGGCGTTCAAGCTGGCTATACCTCATCTCTAGGCGCTGATGTTAAACCCATGTATGTTGATGCTATGGAAATCATTCGCATATCCAGAGACATCCAAAGTTATTCTCTTCAAAATGCGCCAATATTAATTGGCTCTGAACAACTCATGCTAGATAACACAGTACTGGAAAAAGATAAGCAATATAAGCTTAATATTTTTAACGGCAAAATTATGTTAGTTTCAAATTACTACTCGCAAACAGGAACGACCTTAAATGTTAAATATAAATATCTTAAAACCTCTGAGCAACGTGAAAAACTAAAAGGAAATGGCTCTAGAGGAATTTATCGACTCAATGTAACGCCTATATTAAAAGGAAGCGAACAAATTCGAATGGGGGACACCATTTTACAAAATTTTCTTGATTACAAAATCGATTACGAAAAAGGCCGCATCCTTTTTTATTATCCCATTGCACAAGATCAGCCGTTTACAATTACTTATCGACAAATTACATTAGCTGTAGATCCACAATATCAAGCTGCAAATAACTATCTTAAAATCGAAGGCGTTTATTTAACTCAATTTGCCAAAGCCCAAAAAGAAACGAATACTACCTTAATTGCTGAAACATATGCAGGCGCAGCACTAACTCGAAATATCGCAGGTGATGCAACTGTTGAATTCTCCGGTTGGCCAGTTTTACCAGATACGCTCACAGTTCTAGTTAATAACACACCTGTAACGTCAGCAAATTATCAATTAGATGCTTATCAAGGATCACTCATTCTTAACAGCGCGATTCTGCCCAGCAATCTCTCTTCAACAAATATTGCAGTGAATTATTCCTATTATAAACAATATGGCCCGCTAGAATGGTATTTTAGCGGTAATGAACCACTAATGGCCAACAGCATCTATGTTAACAACAAAATGTCTAGCACGCTTATTTCCAATTCGGATTCTCCCATTAAATTTGACAAGTCTCTATCAATGATTGAATTATGGTATCGGTCACAATCTGACGGCGATTACCATCGAATGTTACGCGGAATAGATTTTGACATCAAATTTGTATTAGATCGTTCCGGAGAAAAAGGTCAAATCCAGGTTGTTTTATATTACTTTTATCGTGATGCAGCTAATGTTACTCGCGGATTTCCCTCAGCCTTAACTTCGTCTGATCGATTTAAAGTAAAATACTATTACAATAAATCAACTATTCCAGATCCTGGAGACATTTCACATACAAATACAGGATTTCTAGTGAAATATACCCCAAATCCAAATGCAAATGTTGATTTTCAATTAGTACAATCTGAAAAAAAATATTCACGTGGAACCTCAACAACAGTCAGCGTTCTTGCTGCGACTGGAGTCATCGGCGACACGTATGCTCTTGGCAACATTGATATTGTCGAAGACAGCGAAACTGTCTTAGTCAAAGGGCAACCCAGAATGGAAAAAAATAAAGATTATTTTGTTAATTATTCTGCTGGTAAAATTACCTTTAAATATATGGCAATTACGTTATCTGACAACGTATCAGTAAAATATGATTACTATGTCAACCAATCTGGAGATTCATCCAAACAAATCATGAATCAAGGCTATGCCTACATGCTAAGAGGAGGATTACGTAATGAATATTTTGATATTATTGGTAGATATTCACATGTTGATAAAAACTTTGCTACACTTGGGTCAATTCCCTTTTCACCAGGTTCAGATTCCTTTGAATCTGGTCTTCGATACAAGCCAACAGCCCAGCTTTTTTTTGAAACACTTTTAAGAAACGATATTGCTAATAGTTCGCGTGTTAATCTTTCAGGCGATTTTCTTAAAACTGATAGTTCCTATTTAAAAGTGCTATCACGCTACACGCCCTCTCCTGAATTAAATACTGAATATTGGATTGATCGTTCCCAAACTGTAGAACAACTCAACAATACAGTTTCGCCATCTATTCATCAAGTAGCAACTCAATTAATCAAACAAAATATACTGATTGAAGGTGGCCCCAAAAACTTTAAAACACAATTGGTAGCTAACAAATCCTTTCAACAAGATGATTTTATTGACCAAATCAACCTTAAAACAATGGATGCTACTGGACTCACGTTTTTCAATCAAGCATTACTGTGGGAAAACCGAGTGAATGTAGAAAACAGATGGGATTATACCAAAGAAGATCAATATGCAAATACTGCTTCACAAAATCAAAAATTAATGGACAACATTCTTAAACGCTATATTGGAAAAGTAACGTTTATTCCTTTTCCCGAATACTCCTTTGGTTATAATTTCGGCAAAGAAGAAGTCCTAAAAATAGGCGCTTTTACAACACAAAATCAGGCTGTTACGACAAATATTCAGAAATATGTTCTAACAGATACTGGATACAACATGAATATTCGCCCTGCTATTGATAATATTTTCTTTACCCAATTATCTTACATTTTACAACAATATCACAAAGAACGAGGCGCAGCACTCGAACGTAATAAGCCAGATGTTGAAGATAAAATCCAGCACACGCTCTCAATTCGTCCCTTAAATTTCGTAACATTTACCTATGGACAAGAAAATGGTAATCAACGCCAAAACGATGATTTACTACTTCAACAAAATAATCGTTATTCCTATGGATTAGGTACATTTAAACCCTTATCCCTTATTCGTGATTTAACAGGCCAAGAAATTTTTAATGCTTTACAAGTTACACAATTAGGCCGTGAACTCCGAAACAACAAAAACGACAATAATCTTCCAGCTGATGCTTATTCATGGGGGTCCTATACTACAACAGATTTTATCAGTAATCGTGCACGTGCCCAATTTAGTCCGTTTTCTCGATTTAATTATGATATTACGTATCAAGACGAAAATACGCAAATGACTGACCTTGAACTTAAAACAACATCAACCAACACAAGCTACCAACAATCACCCAAACTAGATACAACTGAAGTTGCAAACGTGGGTATCGGATTTGTGGACCTTATTATTAATCAAAAAAAGAGTCAACTTGTACAACAAAAAATTGTTACTTATTATAATGGACAAACACTAGATACAGGCATTGCCTCTGTACTAACAACCAATGGAACAACTGGACTATGGCAACTGGATTATAATATTAAAGCAACGCCCTTTAGCAATCTATCTGCAGAATACAACAATAGCCAATTATCAGATTACTATATTGATACAATTAAAGGATTAAAAAATCGCACCTCGTGGAGCCAAGTTATCAAAGGTAGTTTTAGCCCAATTGCTGGACTTCAATTGCTTAGTGAATACAATACTAGCCAAATATTACAATATTTACATCCGTCAGATAATGTTGGCTTTGATAATTTACCCAAACTTTTTGCGCAAAAATTAGATAGTAATGCCAACGAAATAAAAGCAGCAATGGCCTTTTCCTTTATCAAAGATTTTACGTTCACAGCAGAAATTTCTCAACGAGAAGTCAACGAGATTAATGCTTCACCAACAGACAACGCACAAAACTTTCGCACTCGAGCATTAACACTTTCTGCAGCATATAATCTATTAAAGGACATTATTATTACTTATACGTATTCGTTTAAACGCAGTGCCAACCTCTTACAATTTCCAATCAATGAAAAATCAGGAAATACTGATCGAATTAATATTGCCTATACGCCTATAACCTTTCGGAAAGGTAATATTAAGGGAGATATTCATTTAACCTATACACGCGTGCACAATTGGGGAATTGGGCTCAATGATTTTTCTAAATTACTAACTGATCAAACAACCCAAACAACGATTGCAACTGAATTGAAAGAATTGAATGATATCTCATCCCTTGGTAAAATGGGAGCAAAGTTAGAAATTCCTCTTGGCTCTGGAATTGGAGAAGTAATCGAAATTAATGCAGATGCAACGATTATTGAACGCCTTGACTTTTCTACTCCAGAAGCAAGCGCAAACAATTATAATATACTCGCCTTTATTTTAACGGGTAAAATAAAATTCTAATTGTATAAAGAAAGGTAAAAAATGAAAATTGGCGTGATTGGTATTGGCACGTTAGGCTCCTCGATTGTTAGTTATATTGCGTATCATCATCTAGCATCAGAACTCGTGCTCATTGATAAAGATCAAGACCGAGCTGCACGAATGGCTTTAGATATGGTGCATGGCATTTCGTTGCTTTCATCAATGTCCATTATTTCAGGTGGATATGAATTACTCACTAATGCAGATGTTATTATTATTTCTGCAGGTGTATCTCGCTCTAAACATGAAACTCGATTAGATCTAACACAAAAAAATCATGCTATTATGAAAGAAATAATGCCACATATTGCAGAATACAACCAGTCAGCAGTGATCATTATTACAACTGAACCTGTTGACATTATGGCTTATATTGCACTCAAATTATCAGGCTTTCAAAAAAATAAAATTATTGGCCTAGGTACATTAGTCGATACTATTCGCTATAACTCCTTAGTTTCGCGGCTTTTTCGTTTATCTCCCCAAGACGTCGACTTTATGGTAATTGGCGAACATGGGCAAAGCATGGTTCCTTTACAAAATCATGCTTATATCAAAGGCATTCAGCTTGAACAATTTCATGGTTACGAAAAAGAAAACTTTCATCAACTCATTCAAAAACTAATTAAATCTGGCGATGAACTCATTGCGCTCGGTGGAAACTCATTATTTACACCAACGTTAGCTATTGGCCATATTTTAGATGCAATCATTCAAGATTCATCCCGAATTTTAACTGTTTCAGGCTATGTATCCGGTGCTTATAGTATTAAAAATATTTGTATTTCGCTTCCTTTTAAAGTAGGCGCAAACGGCATTGAAGAGGTTTTTCAAATTCAACTCAGCGAACCAGAACTTCATGCGTTAAAAATCAGCGAAGGCATTCTCAATTCCGAAATTCAAGGATTAGAATAGTACGATTCAGAAACGTAAAGTTAACCTGAATATTCAAATCCACCTGCAGTAGCACCTGCATAAGCAAATTCCGATTGAATCGTTTCACTATATACAGCATTTTGAGTTGTTTCACGATAAACAATTTGATTCCAAACCTCATGCAATTCCGTTAAACAACGTAAAGCAACGCGAAGTGTAACTGCTTCTTTTGTTAAATTTGCTTCAACCAATTGCCGCGAAATAAAATCATATAACGCATATAAATTTACTGCAACTTCACCTACAGACATATCCAAGTTTTTTTGTAGCTCAGACACAATCGCATAAGCACGAGTAATATAACGATTAGCCTGCTCAATATCCTTTTTCAAATCCAAAGCCAGTGCCTGTTTAATAAATTGAATACTACCTGCATAAAGCATCAAAACCAGCTTTTGTGACGATGCAGTTTCAACCTGATTTACTAAATAATGATCAATAGACATATTCATCCCCCTAAATTACGCATATTCATGTGTTGCTCTATATATAAATTATCGATTAAAAACGAACTAACTTTAAAAAAAAGAAATAAAAACAAACTGAATCAAAGAAAAATCCAAAACAGTTCAAAAATTGATGAAATAACTGAAATTCTTTTCCGATACATTAATGAACACCATCGTGTGAAAAATCAAATTTTCCAATGGATGTAAGAAAATAATTCCGAAACACGGAGAAAATTAACATGAAATACAAAATGGTCGCGCACATGGAGCCCGAAGAGGAAACTGATTTATTAAAAGATTTTTTTAAAGAACGAAGCCCATTAGGACCCAAGGTAACAACAACGCTCTTCCGTCCTAAGATCGATTGTGCCCCTATTGAAAAATTGCACAGAACAATGCTTGCCGCCTACGACTACATTACAACTAAACTCAGCGCCAATGCCAGACCGTTATGGTTTGGTGTCCCCAACTTGGTTGCCGGAGGAATTACCTTAAGCTACTCACATGGCATGTTTAATCCTCACATGTTTTTTTCTGTTATTAATGCGTTTGCTGGAACGAATTTATCTGCAGAAGGTGAACCCGGAGCCGGAAAAACAGAAGTACCAGAAGACATTATGGCAGCCGTCTACAATTTGTCCGCCCAATATGTCCATCAAGCCAGAATCCAAGGAAACCCTAATGCCACCGAAGAAAAACTAAACGCCTATTTCGACTTAGCGTTGCTGGTCAAAGACGGGGTAAAAAAAGTCATTCCAACTTTTTTTATTCAATCATTTTATAAAATGGTAGACGAAGGTAACCGATTCCCTCCGGAAATTTTATCGTTTCTTTACCCAGTACTAAACCCCTCAGAATCCTTTATTCAATACGGCGGAGAAGAAATAAAAAGCCCCAAAGGGCCAAAATTTCAAGCAACAAATTACGCGGACAGCGGCAACTCGGACATGCCCTTTCCCTACCGAGACCGATGGGCTATGGTTGTCCAGGCCATTGGTGCAAATCCAGCACTTATTCAGGGTTTATTTATTGAAGACAACGGCCCACGGATTGAACAACTAGAGTCACTAGCCCTAAAAGCTCGCCTTGATGACATGGGCGGTAAATTCAAAGAATTTGTAGAAGAAGTTTATCAGGAGATCAAATTAGCTGGCCATGACAAGCAGGAAGCGCTGATTGAATTTATTGCAAGCCATATTGAAATTAATGCGATGGGTACTTATCATATGAAGGATAGCGACAAACAAGATTTTATGAACAAGCTAAAAACAGCAGAAAGCTCAGTTAGCGCAGACATCGTTTACCAAAAAGCATTCACAAAATTTAATCACTGGATTGAAAATGAAAGTAATTTTATTAAAAATAGAAAACTAGTTAAACAGGTTCCCTGGACTCCGGGCGCGATTACGTTGTTTACCGAAGTCGCTACCCAAACGAAATACTGTGTCGGAATAAACCCGGATCCGAATCGCCAAGTCAGAGAAACCATCCCCTTTGCTTTTCAGTATTGTCCCGAATGTCCCATTGTTAAGCCTGCTCATGGTGGAGTGGCAGATAACGCTAAAAACTTAATATGTAATAAATTTGAAGTAGTAGAAGGCAAGGGGTTAGGAACGCGTTGGATTAAAAACGTCGTTGAAATCGCACGCTGGGTAGCGGTCATGGTGGGAAAACATGAAGTAGATGAGGAGATTTTAACCAAAACCGCTGGGGCTGTCCTCCATGGTCGAGTACAAATTAGAGAAGACGGATATAAAGAAATCAATACGCCACCAGAAAAAATTGATGAAATGACTAACTTTGTAGAAGCGCTCGTTTATGACCTTTTTGATAAAGCTGGGCAAATCATAAAAAAAGAGGCAGTTAAAAATATTTATACCGATTTTCAGGACATTGTTGCTCGCTCTAAAAAATACGGCAGTACTGAAGAAGAAAGCAAATTGCTTGCCGAGAACATTATAGACTTGATCGGAAGATTAAAGGACTACACGATATTGCCTTCGCCGTCACGAACCTCGTTAGTGCTTCAACTTTCAGAAATCATCAGCGACCTTATCAAAAAGTTTTCACCCGAACTGACAACCCATATCAGAGAACTAGCTACAAAGGTGTAAGAATAAATGCACAAGATCGTCGCCCAAACCTTATCCGAATATATTGACAAGCGCCTGGGTATAAGTGCTGTTTCTGCTAGAAAATGGGACTATTTTTCAGACTCAACCCTACTGGAAAATCTACAACAAGCCTATGAAAACGCAGCTAAACGACAGTATGCAGACGTAACCGGCCCTCCCACTTTTTTCTTAAGTCCTTCGCAAACAAAAAAATACGATTTTTTAGGTAAAGACCTAAGCCAGGAAATAGCCTGGAGAGTAGGGACTGGCCATCCCCAGAAGCCCCCGCATGAAGGAAAAACGTTTTATAATATCTACAAAATATTAGAAATGGGCATTTTTCCTTGGACAGCTCAAATTATAGGACATGAATATAATCATGGGAAAGATCCGGGAACCTATTCCTCTGCAATTATCCAACGACAAAATTTAAAAAAAAGCATTGCTAGCCATGCAGGTATTAAAATGAATATTCTCGGGCAACAAATTAGCAGGATTGCTAATGATTTTAATGACTTTAAAGTTAATTATCCGATTATTACTGCAGACCATCAATTAATTGCCAACAACGAAATAGCCACTGCAGGAACTGGAGAAATTTATAAAGGAATTCGACGAGAATGGCGTTATGAAAAACAACAACAAAAAACAGAGGATACACAAGTTCAAAAACATAGCCCGTATTGGGCTATCATTCTAAGGTCCTATGAAAAGTTTTGTAAATTCCCGGACAACACCATTTTGCAAGATACTTATGCCAACGACCCTGCAGCTACGCAAACTATCATGACCATCAAAGGCGAAAAAGAAATATCAACCCATCATTTTGATGAAGACTTGGAATCACGAGCTCAAAAGCTGATCGATTTGTTTTCCGGAAATTTGGCTGGCGAACAAGCCATAGACCGCTTTATTGAAATAATGGGGCCATATTTGCCTGCTGAAAATGAAGATATCCCCAGTTTTGATTTTGGCAAAAACAACATTTTAGATACATTACCTGATAAAAATAATCCTGAATACGAGAATATCATCAAAGGCATCTTGGATGTTGTCGCTGGCGAATTAATTGGCAAAGCCAGAAGTGCAGGCGGAGAAGATAGGGATTACAGGCAAGCCCAGGCAGATTATAACGATATAGCTGCAGATATCGCAGCTACTGGCAACAAAACCACACCCAATGAATCGCTAGATCCTTTATACAGAAAATTAATGCAGCTGGATCTTTTTGATATTAAAAAATTCCCCCAACTCCAAGCCAAAGGCAGACCCATTATGGTAACAACAGTACCTGCCTCACGCTATGCGGAAACAGATCATGCTCATTCGTTATTAACACATGGCATAGAAATTCCCGGAATTACAACCCTAAAGTTTTCTCCTATCAAAGGCAAGGCTAGAGCCGAGGGCGTAGGATACCCCAATCTCATGGTCTGGGTTGACATGTCAGATTCCAGTGAATCCCCTTTTGGCAAACTATCTGCAACTCGAGTTGGCCCCGGAAGAGCCATATTTAGCTGGTTTAAGCTTAACCCCAAAGTCATGACACGTTTAATTATGTTTGATGATTCGGTGATTGATACTGGCTGGAGTCGTGACAAAGACAAAATCGTGGCAACACTACTAAAACATAAAAGTGGTTTTACGCACATTCATCCTAACATACTCAATGAAGCCTCTCAAAACGCAGAAAAAATGCCCTATTTTAATATTTGGTATACGGATTTATCAGGATTTCAAGAAGTAACAAACAACAAACTGAAAGCCTTACATGAATACTTTAATCGATCCAGTGGGTCGCTCATTTTTTTGACCCCTCAAAAAGATAGCACAATCGCATATAAAGAAGAAACCATAAAAATTTTTACAACAGCAGGTGTTCCTAGCGAAAACATCTACAAGATAAAAACGCTAAGAGATTTGGAAAAAGTATCCATCAAAGTATTGTCTAATGCTGTTTCCGGCGGGAAAGTTCAGTTAACCGGCAGACATGCAGAAGCCGTAGTTAGAGCTGGAGTATCACAAAAACAGGGTTAAGTTCTTGCAAGACAGCCAAATAAAACGAAAATGAAAAGAGTTAAACAATGAAAAACAAACTAATATCAGCAAGTATCGCCACTTCAACCATCAGCCACATGGCCTTTACTGCATCAACTCCAGTAGCAATCTATTCTCCAGAAGAAAAACTGGCACGCTTGAGTCAGCTAGAAAAACTCGCGGGTAATGATACTGCTGAATATGCCTACGATGAAACGCTATATAAGAAATTCGCAAGGACAAAAGCTGCTGGCGAAATTAGCGATAGCCAGTATGCCATCATCAAAGAACGAGCAGCCCAACTTACCACAATGGTTTATCCCGGAGACACGCGATTAAGCGAGCGAGAACAAAAAGAAATCATCGTTCTTACCATCAAACTTTGGACAAACGACATAATTGGCCTACCAACCGCTAAGGGAATTTCCACTCCCAACATTCTTGACGCTATCGAAAAAATAATGACTTTTTTAGGCAACAAAGCCCCTTGCAATAGGCTACAATTCTGCAGAGAACTTGTCGAATTATGCATTAACATGAAAACGGCAGGCATGATTCGCTTTGTCTCAGAAGCTGCCACATTGCTGCCTGCGCTGCTAGCAGGGACAGCACACGAGGTTTCCAACATTAAAAGCCTAGCTACGCTAATTCAAACAGAAAAAATGATATTAGAAAAGGATATTGCCGGCCAACACGTAGCAGCAGAACGCTTGGCTGCAGAAAAAAAAGAAACGACTATGGATATTGCTGAAACAAAAGGCTCATCAGTTAATTTACGAAATGTTCCACTAGCTCAAAGACCACGAATACCCTTTAAGGTAAACAGCAAAAATATCCTTGAAATTATTCAAGAAATAACAACCCCTGGAAATCCCTATACCGAACTAGATTACCCCGGTGGTCCCCTTGATCGTGATCGCATCGGAGACGTGGGTGCCCAACTTTTAGCGGATGCACTTAAGAACGAAAATTGTAATATCACTGATTTAAATTTGTTTCGCCAAAACATTTCTGGCCATGGAGTAGCACCACTCGCAAGCGCGCTAAAACACAAAAACTGCAAGTTGCGCGTTTTGGATATCTCGGAGAATTATCTTGCCCCACATGGATTCCAACCATTAGGAGAAGCACTAATTCATGAAAACTGTAAATTAGAAGTTTTTATTTTTTCCTATGCGAAAAGCAAACTTCACGAAAAAGACATTCAGCTTTTGGCAACGACGTTGAAACATAAAAATTGCAGGCTAACCGAGCTTAACCTAGGATGTGCTCATATCAAAGATTTCGGCACAATTTTGCTAGCAGAGGCGCTACAGCATAAAAACTGTATGCTAACTAATTTAATTTTATTTAGTAATAAAATAACGCCAAGCGGCATGACAGCACTAGCTGAAGCCTTAAAAAACGAAAACAACAAACTGGAATCACTGTACTTACACCGTAATCCGTTGGGCGGCTCCGGGGCACAATTTTTGGCAGACGCTTTACGCCACAAAAACTGTAATCTAACTCTGCTTACTATTGATTCATGTCAAATAGGAAAAGAAGGATCAAAACAAATTCTATCCGCACTGAAAGACCCAAGCTGCAAAATATTTGATTACATGGGCCCTAATAATGATGACGCGGAATTGGAACAACTTTTAGCGCACCGCCGCCTTGCTTACGAGCAAATTCATGGAGCTACACAATGAAAAACAAACTAATATCAGCAAGTATCGCCACTCCAACCATTAGCCCTATGGCTTTTACGCTGGGTACACAAACAAGCCAATATTCTCCAGAAGAAAAACTGGCACGCTTGAGTCAGCTAGAAAAACTCGCGGGTAATGATACTGCTGAATATGCCTACGATGAAACGCTATATAAGAAATTCGCAAGGACAAAAGCTGCTGGCGAAATTAGCGATAGCCAGTATGCCATCATCAAAGAACGAGCAGCCCAACTTACCACAATGGTTTATCCCGGAGACACGCGATTAAGCGAGCGAGAACAAAAAGAAATCATCGTTCTTACCATCAAACTTTGGACAAACGACATAATTGGCCTACCAACCGCTAAGGGAATTTCCACTCCCAACATTCTTGACGCTATCGAAAAAATAATGACTTTTTTAGGCAACAAAGCCCCTTGCAATAGGCTACAATTCTGCAGAGAACTTGTCGAATTATGCATTAACATGAAAACGGCAGGCATGATTCGCTTTGTCTCAGAAGCTGCCACATTGCTGCCTGCGCTGCTAGCAGGGACAGCACACGAGGTTAATTCCAACATTAAAAGTCTAGCTACGCTAATTCAAACAGAAAAAACAATATTAGAAAATAAAATTAATGCACAAAGCTTATTCGAAGTAGAAACAGCAAAATCGAACCAAGAAATTGGTAAGCTAAAAGGGATAAAAGACCTATTAGCAAATTCAGAAATTATCCCTGAAACTCAAAAAACAACGATAGCATTTGAAGCTGAAAAACAAGAAATATTGGAAATTATTCAAGAAATATCAGCCCCTGGAAACCTATATACCAAACTAAGCTTTAGACAGCGACCTTATGAGCTTTTCGTCGGAGATGTTGGCGCGACCCTTTTGGCACAAGCGCTTAAGCATATCAATTGTAATATCACTGATGTAGATCTCTTTCGCAGCGCCATTAATGATGCTGGAATAAATGCAATTACAAATGCACTTATACATGAAAATAACAAAGTACGCTTTTTGAACGTCTCACAAAACTGGTTTAGCAATGCTGAGCTTCAAAACCTTATCAACGCTTTAACTCATAAAAATTGCCTTATAGAAACATTAATAACTAATTCTGCAAATCTTCATGCTGGTATTCTTAATATTGAGTGTATTGAAGTGTTAACAACAACCCTGATACACGGAAATTGCAAGCTCACAAACCTAAGCCTAGACAATCATCATATCGGAAATATCGCTACAATTAAATTGGCAAACGCCTTGAAACATGAAAACTGCAAACTAACTTCCTTATCTTTAGGTGACAACATAATTAAATCCGCGGGTATCAAGGCACTAACTGATGCGCTCAAACATGAAAACGGCAAACTAAAGGCACTGGATTTACACGATAATCCAATTAATACTGAAGGAACAAAACTATTGATAGAAGCTCTCCTACATAAAAACTGTAAACTACAAAGTTTGAATATCCTTGATTGCTTTATGGGAAAAAATGGCGCGCAACAAATTCTAGAGGCGTTAAAAGACCCAAACTGCAAAATATTTGATTACAAAGGCCCTTATGCTGATGATACCAAATTGCAACAGATTTTCGAACAACGCAAGCTTGCATACAAGCAAATGCATGGTAATAAACCATGAATCAAAAACGGGTATCAACAAACAATGCCCCGTCTCCAACCATTAGCCGTATGGCTGTTACACTTAGAAAAGAAACAACAAGCTATTCGTCAAAAGAGCGATTTGCGTTGCTAAATCAACTAGCCCTACTCGCATTCGATGATGCTGCAAATACCATAAAATATGCTTATGACAAAACAGCACTGGTTACGATGAAAAACGCAAAAGAAAATAATGAAATTAACGATGCCCAGTATAAAGCATTAAAAAAGAGAGCTAATCAGCTAGCAAAACTACTTCATTCTACTGAAACAAGCCTCAGCACAAGTCAACAAAAACAAATCATTGTTTTTACATTTCAATTGTGGAAAAACAATCTTGCAGGTTTGCCCACTGCTGAAGGCATTGCCACGCCCAATATTCTCGATGCCTTTGAAAAAATAATCGCTTTCCTAGGTAACAAAACCCCAGTTGACCAGCTCCAATTCTGCAAAGACCTCGCAATCCTATGTGCCAACATGAAACAAGCAAATCTAATTCACTTTATCTCAGAAGCAACCACATTATTGCCGGTATTATGGATAGGAATAGAACAGCAAAGCGATGTGTTGTATGAAAATTTAAAAGCAATTTTTCAGAATGCTATTTTCATTGTAATTCAAGAATTAGCAAACCAACATCTTAAAACAATCACCGCACCTCAAGAAAAACAATTTGTGAGAAACAGGGTAACCCCAACTGAAAAAAAAACAATACCTATTGCAAAAGGTATATCTACTCTACCAGAAAAAATATGCCCAACAGCTGGCATTAGCTTAACAAGAATTATTGAAAAAATAACCGTTTCTAAAAACAATTACACCAATCTGAATCTAGCATATATTGCTTACACCAACCTTGAAATCCAAACCTTGGCAACTGCTCTAATGCACAAAAACTGTATGCTAACAAATTTAAGTTTTATAAAAAATAACATCAGCGACACCGCTACTGAATTTTTATCGGAGGCGCTTACACATCCTAATTGTAAGCTGACAAGCTTAACATTAAAGTTTAACAATATTCGGGATACTGGCACACAAGCTTTAGCTGAGGCTCTAAAACACAAAAACTGCAAGCTAACCGCTTTAGCCCTAAGTTGTGACGAAATCAGCGATGTAGCCTGCAAGGCTTTAGCTGATTCCCTAAAACATGAAAATTGTAAGCTAACCTTCTTAGACCTAGGCTATAACGAACTCACCAATGTAGCAGTCCAAGCTTTGGCTAATTCCCTTAAACATGAAAACTGCAAGCTAACCTTCTTAGATCTAAGCTGGAATAATTTTTCAACCATAGCTGTTCAAGCATTAGCTGACTCTATGAAAGATAAAAATTCTAAACTTTTCAAGTTGATACTATATTATAACGAAATCAATAATATAGCAGTCCACATTTTAACTCGGGCACTTATCCATAAAAATTGCAAACTTATGGAAATAAGTGTAACTATTCCAAACAGCGAAATTGAAACATTTGAAACAGCACTCAAGCATCCTACGTGCAAAATTTTAAAATATGAAGGCAACTTCTCACCAGACGATCAACTAAAACAAATTTTCGAGCAACGCAAGCTTGCTTACGAGAAATATAAAAGCTAAAATTTAAAAAAAAGGAATGAAAATGAAGATCGAAAAAATAGCAGCGTTAATCTC
>CAYUBI010000001.1:84442-90229 GCA_964443005.1 uncultured Candidatus Marinamargulisbacteria bacterium | reverse complement strand
ATGAAATTGTATTATCTTGATTGGATATTTGAAACTGGAGCTTTAAATTATTCGCAGGAGTTTATTGAGATTATGCAACGATATTGTTATCAGCAAAAAGAAAATAATAAAAAAGCATATATTTTAGATCGATTTCTTGTTTTATCCCAAAAAGCACAGAAAAAAGTTTATGCTAATCTTGATGTTGTTATATTTCAAAAAAATCTCGCAAAAGTTGGCTATTTGCAATTAGCGCCTTTAAGCCGTACTAAATAATTGTTAAATATTTAGAATTTTTGCAAGACTATCTTTAGTGGAAGAAAGTCCAAAAGTTTTTGGGTTTGTAACGTTGAATACATGAAAAGGATGTTCAATATTATAGATATCCCAAGGGGTAAGTTCTTTGCCAATTAAGCGAGCAAGAATAATAATAAATTTTAATGGTATTGGAATTTGAAAATAGTGACGTAATCGGAAATACTGGCATAATATTTTGGTTAATTGCATATAGTCAATTGCTTCATTTCCTAGAATAAAATGATTGTCTTTTGTCGTATTTTCAACAAAGTAATGAACAAGTATCGCAATATCTTGCGCATGAATAAAATGAAATTGCCCTGGCACGTTGATGAATCGTAACCATTTGACCCATGGCTTGATTGTGTTTACCCCCTTGGCAACATGTGTGTAAGGGTGGCAATCGTCACCGCCCCATACCATGGTGGGGTATAGGGTGATGATTTTTTCTGCAAATGAAAGTGCTAACATTTTTTCGTGGCATTGATACTTGGTTTGAATATAGATTGTTCCGAAACTTTCGGCTAATGGATTGGGTCGTTGTTCTGCTGTTAAAATGCTCGCTGTAGAAAAGTAAATAATATTTTTTAACGTTGTTGATTCAGCTAATCGAAATAGTTCGATTGTATTTTCAACGTTTATTTGATAGGTTTGTTGATTTCCCCAACACGTTGCAATATGAATAAGGCAATGAATATCTTTTAATGCTGTTGAAAATCCATGTGGATTTAACATGGTTCCTTCAATAATTTCGAAATTCGTAGCTAACGTAACTTTTGTAGCATCACGAGAAAGTATTCGAACATGGTAGTCTGGATGATCACGAAATTGATCTAACACATACGAGCCTACAGAGCCGGTTCCTCCAGTAATAAAAATGATTTTTTTCATTGGACACGATCCCTTTCGCTGCATTCAGATGTTTTATAAAAGCGAATGGTTGGATATGTTTCTTTAATTCGCTCAAAAGTCCAGATGCTGCGGATAAAATAGACAACGCGGTCTTCTGTATCTTTGGCTAACATTGCCTTATTTTCTCGAGAAAATTTTTCGAAATCTGTTGATTGATCATAGGCTACCCAATAAGCGAAACCAATGTCTACAGTTTCATATTTGCAATTAGCTGAATACTCATTTTCTAATCGAAATTTAACAACATCAAATTGTAGCGAACCAACTGCACCTAGGATAAGCTGATTATCGTGGATCATTCGAAATAATTGAACAGCACCTTCTTCTGAGAGTTGCTCCAATCCCTTGGTGAGTTGTTTGTGTTTGAGTGGGTTAGTATTAAGCACTTTTCTGAAAATTTCTGGTGAAAAGCTGGGGATTCCAGAAAAATTAAGTGTTTCGCCTTCTGTAAATGTATCACCGATTCGAATAATCCCTGTATCATGTAGTCCAATAATGTCGCCGGGATAAGCTTCTTCAACAATCGAACGATTTTGTGCTAAAAATGTAACTGGATTAGCAATCTTTATTTCCCGATTTAGTCGAACATGACGAAGTTTCATGCCTCGAAAAAAGGTTCCTGAACAAATGCGAATAAAAGCAATTCGATCACGATGATTCGCATCCATATTTGCATGAATTTTAAAAGCAAATGCGGTTACTTTCGTTTCTGATGGATTGACGATTCGTTCGTGAGTTGGCTTGGAAAGTGGGGCTGGAGCTAATTTGATAAAAGATTCCAAAAGTTCTTGCATTCCAAAATTATTGACTGCGCTGCCAAAAAATACAGGTGTTATTTTTCCTGATAAATAGTCAGGGTGAGATAAAGGATCAATAGCTCCTTCAATCATATCTAGATCATTTTTTAAGCGGTCAATTTCAAGTTCAGTGAGAGTATTTTTTAAATCAGTAAGTGACTGGATATTTTGGGTTTCAGGTTTGGATTGTTTTTTTTCTTCTTGCATGAATTTAAGAAAGCTTCGATGTTGCAGGTCATAGATGCCTCGAAAGGATTTGCCCATGCCAATAGGCCATGTTAAGGGGATTGCTTTTATTCCCAGTTGTTTTTCGACATCGTCTAATAATTCGAAAGGATTAAGGCCTTCTCTGTCTAGTTTATTCATAAAGGTAATGACTGGGGTATTTCGCATTTTGCATACATCATAGAGTTTGAGTGTTCGTGTTTCCACACCTTTGGTAGAGTCAAGAACCATGAGTACTGAATCTACGGCAGTTAATGTGCGATAGGTATCTTCGCTAAAATCTTCGTGTCCAGGAGTATCTAAGAGATTAATAATATAATTCTTATATTCGAACGACATTACAGATGTTGATACTGAAACACCTCGCTGCTTTTCAAGCTCCATCCAATCCGAAGTCGTATATTTTTTTGCCTTTTTCGCTTTAATTGCACCAGCTTCCTGAATCGCCCCCCCAAAAAGTAAAAGCTTTTCCGTGATGGTTGTTTTGCCAGCATCTGGGTGGCTGATAATCGCAAAAGTGCGTCGTTTTTGAATTTCAATTGAATTTGTCATGATTTGTTACGCAAATTTTTCATAAAGAGTCCTTAGCCATCTATTATAGCGTAATTTATGATAATTCAGCTAGTTGAAATTCTAGATATCCATCTGCAGTGATTTCCCAGGGAATTAACCCTGCGTAACCATTTTTTTTGCTAATGATTGTTATACATGGTTTATTTGACGTTAAATGTTGTTTCACTAGATTAATCTGCTGATCATTGTCGCCAGAAAACACGATAAATTGAAACAAATCAATTTTTTGTTGATCTCGTAATTGACAAAATTCTCCAGCTAATTGAAAACTTAAAATGAGTTCAGCTTCTGATTGTTGGCGTGCAATATAATAAAAATATTGAAAATAAATGTCATCAATATTTGCAGGTAAATGTTTTGTAAAATTGTCAGAAAAAGTGATGTGTTTGATTAAATGGACAAAACGATTCGTTGTCCAATTTGTATTGAGTTTTTTTAGTTCTGTTTGGCTCTGAATTGCAGCCATATTAGCCCATTTTTCACTACTGAGAAAACCGCCTCGAGTACTTTGCATATCTAATGCTGTGAGTAAAAGTAGCCGTTTCCATTCTTTTTCAGGATTTACCGAATGTGTTGAAAATTGGGTGTAAAGAGCAATTCCATATTTCACAGAGGCTTCGCCTAAAAATAGATCTCCGATATAGGAATGATTGCCGATTATTTTTGCAGCGATATTGATTTGATCATTCGAAAATCCAGCTGCTCGAAATTCATCTTGGCACAAGATTCCGCTTCGAACGAAATGTCTTGCCATGCCATCAATGCAGCCGTAGTCATGGGTAAGTATTAATAGGAACATGAAATGTAGATCTGTGTTAGGTTTAATCTTGAAAATCTTTTTGTTGACTGATGAGTCTGAAATGCTGCATAATTCGGCTGCTATAGAAACTAATTGATGAAACTGCTTTTTGCTGATGACATGAAATTTCTCCGAAATAGCTTCACAATCTAAATGAGCGAACATTTCATAATTATCTGTTAGTAAAAAATATAAATGGTTTAATGCATTTAGTGTATGATCTAAACGTGAAATACCATTGCGACTAACCGCTGCGAGTTTTGTAAATGCTGGATAATTCTCAATAATGACTTTTTGCGCAGCTTTTGATTCTTGAAAGTTAGTGAGGATTATATTCATTTGGTAATAATACCATGTAGACTTGAAATCTAACGTATTTCGTGGTCAAATTTATTGACCAGAATAAAGGAGCGACTTGTGAAAAAAGAAATTCAAGCTCAAATTCAAGCTTCAATTGATGCCAAAAAGGGTATTCCTATTGGTCAGTTGATGCAGTTGGTTCAAGTGACGATTGCTGCATATCAGCAGGGAAAGAAAACATTATTTATGGGCAATGGTGGCAGTGCTGCAGATGCTCAGCATTTGGCAGCCGAATTTGTTGCTCGATTCAAAATGGAGCGTAGGGGGCTTCCTTCGTTAGCGCTTCATACCAATACTTCAACTATTACAGCCTGGGCTAATGATTACGAGTACGAATCCGCGTATGCTCGCTCCATCGAAGCGTTTGCGCAGGCTGGCGATATTGTTATTGGTATTTCTACGAGTGGGAATTCCAAAAATATTATTCGTGCGCTTCAAAAGGCTAAAGAATTGGATTGTGTTACTGTGGGTTTTACAGGAAAAGACGGTGGGGAAATGAAAGCATTTTGTGATATTCTCCTTAATATTTCTGTTGATGATACACCTCGAATCCAGGAGTCGCATATTCTAATGGGCCACATTTATTGTGATCTTGTCGAAAAAGGATTGTTTAGCTAAATCTGTTGTTGATTTGATATTAAACAAAAATTATTTTTCGTTTTTGATGTTGAATAAATTGTTTTGAACGATTCCATAATTTCATATTGATTTTTTATTTTTAATAATTGATGGAACTATTTCATTAAATAGTGTGTTTAATAAAATAGAAAGGATGTTTATGTCTGAATCCGATGTATTAATTTATCAATTTCAACAAGGTGATTTAAATGCTTTTCAAACGATTTATGATCAAACTAAGCGAGTTGTTTATAATATCGTATATAAAATGACCTTTAATGAAGACGAGTCTAGGGATATTACGCAGGATGTATATTTGAAAGTTTTTCAACATCGTATGCAGTTTCAGCCCAAAGCGGCTATTCAAACATGGATTTATCAAATAGCTGTCAATCATACGTTGAATTATTTAAGAAGGAAAAAAATGCAACGAATTAAACAAGACGCGGTTAATTTTTTTTATTTACAAAAGCGCTCATCACGAAATGAACAAGATACTATCGATTTGAAGGAAATAGTGTATCGATTGTTAAAAAAAATGAATGAAAAATATCGATTACCACTTATTTTACGTGAGGTGGAAGATTTACCGTATGACGATATTTCAAAGGTTCTTGGAATTGGTGTGGGTACAGTAAAATCACGAATAAATCGAGCACGTAAGTTGTTTCAGCAGTATTATGTTCAGGAGGAATTGCATGCGAATTAAAACTGATTTATGGAAAACGTTAAAAGGATTGCAGGAGCCTTTTCCAAATGGATTAGATTTGCAGATCATGCAAGCAGTGTCAGCTTGTAACCCTGATATAGTAGCTGCTCATTATTTTCGTCGTATGTTTGTTTTCAGTAGTAAAGCAATTGCAGTTGCGATTTTTCTTTTAGTTTTGAGTGCTCCATTGATCAATCATTATCAACGTATTAGTCATGTGAATACGTATTTAAATGAAATGGCTTGGGTGGCTATAAATGATGAAGGAGGTGATGATACGTTAGTCGACTGGGTTGAACTATATAATTAAGGAGAAACAGGATGATACACAAAGGATTAGTTGTTTTATTTTCATTGTTTTTAGTAATGGGGCTGAGTACGAGTTATGCTGCGATGGAACCCAAAGCTGATTGTGAAATGATGGGAAATGGCGCGATGATGGATTCTGAACATGGATACGGCGCTGTTAACTTTGCCAAAGAATTAGATCTTAGTAAGGAACAAACTGTTCAAGTGGA
>CAYUBI010000001.1:0-84432 GCA_964443005.1 uncultured Candidatus Marinamargulisbacteria bacterium | reverse complement strand
ACTTACGCAAACTGCAACGAGATGAGTTGATTCAGTTAAGGGAACAACGTAGACGTGCTGATTTTGACATGAAAACTGCTTTGTCAAAAAATGATATTGATTTGAATGTAGTTGATCGATTGAAAAAAGATATTGTTGACGTTGAATCAAAACTTATTGATAATCGTGTTAATTCTGTTGTGTCGTTAAAAAAAGTGTTATCAGCAACGCAATTTGATAAATTTCTTGATTTACAAATTCGTCGTCATTCAGGGCCAATGAATGAAATGAAAGGTGATAAAATGCCGCTTGCTCGTAAAAAGGCCATAAAATAATAGGTTATATTTATTAGTATCCGTTGACATTTCCCTGATTTTGATAGTGATGTAGGTTGGGGAAATGTCAGTCGGAAAATCTTTCCAAGTGCCTTGCGTTCCAATATTTCTATAGTATAATGAAGAAAGAAAAATTAACTGACAATGAGGCTTTTTGTGAAACGAAAACTAGTTTTTGCTCTTATTTTTGGGCTTATTATTTTTATGGTTCCCAGTTATGCAAAGATGATGTATTTATTTGGAATATCTGAAGTCCAGTTTAAAGGGAAAATTATACCGACGAATGAAGAGTTTGAAGCTTTGGGTAAAGCTTATCAGCAGTTAAAAGAAGGTGTTCGCCTTTCTGCTGACTTGCATGGAGTTGTTTCTCGAGTATTAATCAGTCAGTCATTGCTTGTAAGTAAAAATATCCAACTTAAAGATGCGATTTTGACATTAGCAAAATTTCATTATATGGCCCTTAGTTTAGATTTTGATTTAAAGTCAATTAATCAAAAACAAGATATGGTTCGTCCTCAAAACTTTCATGTTACAGCTGCTGAAGCAGATTTGGCTAGGCAAAAGTGGTCCGCTTTTTTTGATTATATTAATCGTTATTATATTAATGATCTGTTGCCGATTGATGAAAAATGGGGCCAACTTTATAAAGAAAACGCGCAAAAAGAATTGGTGATTCGCCGTGCTGAAATTTTGCTTGATAAGTATTATCGGGAGCTTAAGCAAAATTATACCAGTATTTATAGTAATCCCAAATTTACATCCAAATTAAGAGGTCAGGTTGAAGAAATTCAATCGCAAACATTTTATCAACAAGTTCCTGATTATTTGTTGCGTGCTTTATATCGTATGCAAAATCAATTACGACAATAAATAGAAAATAATGATGCGATATTTTTTGTTTTGTATAATATTTGTTTGTTTTTCTACTGTATCTTTTAGCGGTTTTGATTTTGGATTTGGACTTCATTCTGATAACTTGACATCTATGGAATTCAGCATGCTACGTTATCAATATTTTTTCGACAAGACATCAGTTGTTCAGTTGTCTGCTGATCAGTTTTGTAATACCCTTTTTAACGGGCATCATGGAGACATTCAGTATACTGTTTTTTCTACAGAACAGCTGAGTCCTTTTGTCGTTGCCGAATATCGTGAGAATAGTTATTTGCGTAATTCGTTCAGTCGATACAAGGTTGGCGTTCGTGTTGCGCCGGAAATGGTGAATGCGATGATTGAATCATGGGCACGGGTTGCAATTAATGTGGGAACTGCTTTTGATTCTGATCGGGGTTGGACAACTGCTGGTGGGTACGGTGTAAATTTGTATTATTTGCCATTAGTCGTTGACATTGTTGGCTATTATACAACAAATGAACGATCTACGTTTTATTTTAAATTATCAGTAAATATCAATGAGCGTATTTCTCTATTTCATCAGTATGATTATGAACGAAATGATCTGGATAAATATCGGGTTATTTTGAGTGGTATTGAGGTTAATTACTAATTTATAAGGATTGCAACTAAAAGGGAAGTTTTTTTAGAAATTCTTTTTTTTGTTGTTCAAGGAGTTCGTTTTTTTTTCGTTCCATTTCTTGTTGTTGCCGATTAACTTCTTGTTTGGTTTTTTGTTCCAGTGCTTGTTGTTGATTAGTTACTTCTTGATTTATACGATCAGTTACTTGTTTTTTAAGTTGGTCTTGATAAGTTGTCCATTCTTTTTGTTTAATATCAAGTTCTATGTTGAGTATGTTAAGTTGTTCTTGCCATGATTGCATTTGTTGATTGGCGGACAATTCAATTGCTTTTTTATTGGCAGTCCACTGTGAGTTTAATTCATTGAGTTTTATGTTTAATGCTTGATCGATATTTCTTTTTGCTTGTTTGATTTGTTCATTAATGAGGCTTTGTAGTTTTGCTTGGATGATTTCGTCGAGATTTGTATCAGCAATAAAGTGACCTTGATTAAAGATAAAATGTACAGAGTAGTTGGATGTGTCGTCCAAAAGCGTTTTACAAAATGAGTGAATGAGATTGTTTTTGTCATAATGTTGTGTAGTTTTAAATTGTGCTTTTTCCGCATTGAGCCAAATCTCTGATGAAAAATCGCTATGATTAAGTTTGATATTTCCAGTTAATGCGTAGTTTCCTGATACAATATGAAAGGGGAACTGTTCATCATCCCAATATGTTGGTTGTAGTATCATGTTTTCCATGCCAAGATCGAATTGAATCAGCTCTTTTTTATTTCGAAAATCCATAATTCCACGTAAATATCGTTTTTGTTGGTTGGCCTCTACTGTTGAAAATTCCAATGTTGTGGGGAGCTGGCGCATATTTTGATTTGAGACAATTTCATGAATGACTCCTAAAAATTGAGTAGAATTTTTGTCTGGTAAAGAGGGGAGTTTGCCTGTAACTTTTGCTTCTTGAAGCCAAAATTTTGGCAATGGATGAGTAATAGGAAATTCAATGTTAGTTCCCTTGACATTAAAATGATTGAGCCAGGTTTTTTTTGGAGACGTTTTTGTATTGAATTTTTTGATGAAGGTCAATCCATCTTGCGCTTTATCAATATATTCGAGATATTCTTTGCCAAGTATTTCATCTGGTAAATGTGTTGCACTTTGATTGGCAAGCGAAATTTTGTTTTGAAGAGTTTGAATATCATTTTGAACAGCTTGTTGGGCTAATGAAATTGCAGTTTGTGCAGATTGAATTGTTTCAGTGATATTTTCTCGAGTATGATCAATTTCCATTAATGTAGTGTTAATACTGTTTTTCAGTGTTGTTAATTGGGGGAGAATTGATTGATAATCCTGTATTGTTGTTCGTTTTATTTTGTTGAGCATTTGCCATTGTTCTAAAATTTGATTAATTTTTATGTTGATATTTGGGCTTGCTAAAATAGTAGAAACTTGTGGAATTGTTTGACTAATAATGTGAGACGCACTTGAAATTTGTGCGACTGCTTTGAAATCGTTTAATTTTGTAATTTCAGGCATGCGTAATCGATCATTGATTTCAGAAAGTGAAAAATGCTGGGTAACGCTCGTAACTAATTTTGAATTGCTGGGCAGAGATGTTGTTGGTTTTTTTATTTCGTTATGTTTGGGTAATGTTGCAGATATTTTTCGTGGTGTAGCAAATTCAAGTCCTTCAAGTGCTAAAATTTCAATGTGATAATATTGTCGAAGTAATGATTTAAGTGGCATTGAAAATGTTGCTGATTCAAATGTGAATAAGTTTTTCATTGGAATTTTGGCATTACCTACTTGTACGCGTTTGATAGAAAATCTGCCTTTAAGTAATTCAATTTTAATGGATTGAATTGACACTTTCGCTCCAAAGACTGCTTGTCCAGATTTGATGAGCGAATCTTTGATAAGAGAATCTAAAAAGAAAACTCTAAAAAGGATAAGGATTCCAATGATAAAAACAAAGGGCACAAAATATTTCATTCGGACGATTTTTATCATAATTAAAGTGCTGACCTTACCCGATTATATTTTTCATACCAATTGAAAAATAGTGTACTTTTGAGCCACGTATATATTCGCATTTTTTGAAGTTTAGGATGTAGGTTTTTGCGATACCAGTGAACTAAACCTTTGGCTAAAAAATAATTAGGGATAAACAAAATTAATGAAAGTAAAAAACCGCCTAAAACAACTGTATTATAGAATTTCGTCCATGGAATAATTGGTAAATTGTAAAGCGTTGTCCAAAAAACAAATAGCGTAGGTGTTTTTACGAGTAAAGCATAGCCAATCATGTCTGAAATTCCTGACAAAAAAAGTGCAAGAATTTTATAAAGTGCAGCTCCCCAAAATGCCAATGGTAGATTGACATTGAAAATATAGATTAAGATCATGATTGCTAGGTTATGTGGACTGGCGACAGGGGTAAGCCCTAAAATGGCTCCTAGGGCAAATCCGAGTCCAAGTTGACGTGGAGAATCATTGGAATTAAGTGCTTGAATAAAACTAATCAGTAACCGTGCAAGGAGCGTTAACATTTAAAATCCTTTGTTTATTGAAAGTCGATAAAACAAGATGTTTAATTTCTTTTTCTTTAACTTTTTATAGGGTAGTCACTTTATTTCATTTAAACTATAATAGTTAAAATCAAAAATGACAATAACGATATGCTAGTAAATAAAATGATTTCAATTTTTTCCTTTCCTTATCGTGTGAGATATCATGAGACTGATCATGGTGGACGGGTCTATCATTCGCATTATTTAGTATGGATGGAAATTGCTCGCACAGAATTTTTACGATCTAAGCACATTATTTATAAGCAGTTTGAAGACAATGGAATGTTTTTGGTTATGTATGAAGCACACGTGAAGTATTTGTCGTCTGCAGCGTACGAAGATGAAATCTTGATTAATATTCTTTTTGTGAAGTGTTGTGGAGTAAGGATTGACTTTTCTTATTCTATATATAATAATACTACTAATCGTGTTGCTGTTGAGGCAATATTGACATTGGTTTTTTTGAATAAAGAGGGAAAACCAACTCAAATTCCAGAGATTATTAAGACATTGATTTGAATTTCCTAAGCCGAAGTGGCGGAAGTGGTAGACGCGTTGGTCTCAAAAACCAATGAATCTTGCATTCATGTCGGTTCGAGTCCGACCTTCGGCACCAAAAGTAACAACACAATGGGGTTCCCCGGCGTGATACCTTGTGAGGAGTAGTAAATGGAAGAGCGAAATAATCAGCACCGTCGAGATAACTATCGAGATAACCGTCGTGGAGATCAGCGTCGTGAAAATTATTCTCAACGTCCCCGTACTAATCCAAGTTCGGATCCAGCAGCGGTTGCTAAAGAACATGGTGTTTTACAGGAATTAGAGTTAAGTAAATTACAGGAAATAGCAGAAAAATTTAAAATTGAACGCTTTCAAGACCTTGATAAAGAAGAATTAATTAAAAAAATTCATGAAGCAAAATCTCTTATTAAAGAATTAAAGTTTGAAGGCGTGTTAGATGTTATGCCAGATGGATATGGTTTTGTTCGTGTTCATAATTATTTTCCATCAGAAAATGATATATATGTTTCGCAAACTCAAATTAAAAAACATAAATTACGGATTGGTGACCGTATTGTTGGCTTTGCAAGTGCTGCAAAAGAAGGCGAGAGGTATGATTCTCTTTTTCAGATTGAAATGTTGAATTATAAACCCGTTGAAACTGTTACTAGTCGGCCTCGTTTTATTGATTTAGTTCCAATTTATCCGAATGAGATGATTAACATGGAAACAGATTCTTTAGAATTGACAGGTCGGTTAGTTGATATTATTAGCCCTGTTGGAAAAGGGCAGCGAGGCATGATTGTTTCGCCACCCAAAGCTGGAAAGACAACTTTCCTTAAACATATTGCAAAAGCTATTGAACGCAATCATCCGAATGTGTACATCAAGGTTTTGCTTGTTGATGAACGTCCTGAAGAAGTAACTGATATGCAACGAAGTATCAAGGGGGAAGTCATTAGTTCAACTTTTGATGAACCGCCAGATAAACATGTTAAAGTTGCCGAGTTGGTTCTGGAATCGTGTAAGCGTTTGGTAGAATGTGGTAATGATGTTGTTATTTTATTAGATAGTATTACTCGATTGGCGCGTGCATATAATTTAGTTGTTGCGCCTAGCGGAAGAACCTTGTCCGGTGGCTTGGATCCTATTTCCTTGCATAAGCCTAAACGCTTTTTTGGAGGTGCACGCAATATCGAGAATGGTGGATCTCTAACTATTTTGGCTACAGCATTAGTTGAAACAGGAAGTCGAATGGATGACGTGATTTATGAAGAATTTAAGGGTACTGGCAATATGGAAGTTCATTTAAGCCGAAATTTGTCAAATCGTCGAATTTTTCCGGCTATTGATGTGTTGGCGTCCGGAACTCGTAAGGAAGAATTGTTATTATCTGAAAGTAATTTAAAGAAAGTTTATTTATTAAGAAAAAATATTGACAATGAAGATGCGATTGATGAATTGATTAATTTGCTAAAGCATTCGAAAAATAATGAAGAATTTTTAAATTCTTCGATTTTTGGGTGATAATGGTTTACTAATTGATTAAATTTTGGTAAAATTTCATAGGTATGATTTTGTATTTTGTGTGAAGGAGTTTAGTCATGTATGCGATTATTGAAGCTGTAGGCAAACAATATAAAGTTTTAAAAGGAGAAAAAGTCAAAATTGATCTGGTTGACGAAGAACATCGTCAAGAGGGTGCGATTTTTTTTGATAAGGTGTTGTTAACAAGTGATAACGGTACAGTTGTGATTGGTCAACCATACGTGAAAGATGTTTATGTGGAAGGTAATGTGCTTGGCGAGTTTAAAGATGATAAAGTTGTTGTTTATAAATATAAGCGTAAAACTGGATATCATAAAAAACAAGGACATCGACAAAATTATACAGTTGTTGAAATTGTAGATATTAAATTTGGAGTTCCTGCAATTGTTGAACCTGTTAAAAAATCCGAGGAAGCTATAATTGAACCAGTTGGTGTTCGTTTAAATGATGAAAAACTGGCAATTGATGAGAACATAGACGTTAATAAAATTGACAAAAAACGAACTTCACGTAAGAAGGAGACAGAATAATGGCTCATAAAAAAGGAAAAGGCGCGTCATGTAATGGGCGCGACAGTAATCCTCAGTTTTTAGGCGTAAAGAAGTTTGGTGGTCAGGCAGTGATTCCAGGCAATATTATTTTGCGTCAACGTGGAACAAAATTTAAACCAGGACGAAATGTTGGAATTGGACGAGACTACACCTTGTTTGCTTTAACAAATGGGTTTGTTGAATTCAAAATTATTAATCGAGCGGGACAAAAAGAAGTTCGCGTTATTGCTTAATAAACTAATTCATTATTTGGGGTTGTTTTCTTTTACTCCGTTATATAGAAAATAACGAGAGGCACGATTTATGTCTTCTTCTCATCATTTTTTTGATACAGCAACGATTACTATGGCCGCTGGCCATGGTGGACCTGGTTCTGTAAGCTTTCGGCGAGAAAAATTTGTGCCTAAAGGTGGACCTGACGGTGGGAATGGTGGCGATGGTGCCTCTGTTATATTTGTTGCAAATCATAATCTTCGTAGTCTTCAGGATTTTCGTTATAAAACTAAGTATAAAGCACCGGATGGAACACCTGGATCTGGTAGGCAGTGTTATGGAAAAAAAGGTGAGGATTTACTGCTTAAGGTTCCGTGTGGAACGTTGATTAAGGATCCCGTTTCTGGAGAGATTATTGTTGATTTTGTTGAGGATGGTCAAACATGGTATGCAGTTCGTGGTGGAAAAGGTGGGATGGGAAATATGCATTTTGCTACAAGTACCCATCAAACGCCTTATTATGCTCAGCCGGGTTTGCCAGGTGAGGAGCGTCAGGTTTCTTTAGAATTAAAGCTTCTTGCTGATGTAGGGTTAATTGGGTTTCCTAATGTAGGAAAATCGACTATTATTTCAAAAATAACTGCTGCACGTCCCAAAATTGCAAATTATCCGTTTACAACCTTGGTTCCAAATTTAGGTGTTGTGAATTATGCGCCTGAACAAAGTTTTGTTGTTGCAGATATTCCAGGAATTATTAAGGGTGCGCATGAAGGTATTGGTTTAGGCCATGAGTTTTTGCGGCATGTTGAGCGCACCCGGTTTTTATTGCATGTTTTGGATGTGTCTGGAATTGAAGGTCGCGATCCTATTGATGATTATAAGGTGTTAAATAAAGAGCTTAAGTTATATGATCCAAAATTAGCTAAAAAGAAGCAGGTTATTGTTTTAAATAAAATGGATTTAGTTTATGATTCAGAGGTAATTGAAACAGTTGCTGCGTTTTTTACAAAAAAGAAGCTTCCAGTTTTTGTAGTATCTGCTGCAACTGGGAAAGGCTTGCAGCCAGTAGTTGATTATTGCGCTGAGCATCTATTTACGATATAGTTTAGGTTAGTTATCTTTGATCTGCGAAAGAAGGTCGTGTTGCGACGAGTATTTTTCGTTATTTTTTTTCTTTTTTATGTAAGCTTATCCTTTGCAGCTGAATTTGTTACGGGTGATATTATTGTTAAGTATCGTCGCGCTATGGCAGTGCAAGGGGTCGGTCAATCTTATCGTGCGCAATCTGTGGCATCATCATTTCCGTATGAGCTTAGCTCGTCAGAACCTGTAATAAAGGAACGAAAAACACGTGTAGGGATAGCTGCTCAGTCTATTTTGCAGACTGCACCGGCATTAGCTGATTTTCAAGTTTTGCATTTAAAAGATTCATCGAAAATGATGGAAGCGATTGATTATCTTAATCGACAACCAGATGTTGAATTTGCTCAACCGAATTATTTGTATCATTTAAATACAACAACACCAAATGATCCTAATTTTAATCAACAAATTTATCTTGGGCAGATCAAGGCAACAGATGGTTGGGATATTTCGCATGGAGAACAGCGTATTATTACTGTTGCAGTAATAGATACAGGGGTTGATTCAACGCATCCTGATCTTGCCTCAGTCATTGATTATGAACATGCCTACGATTTTTACCATAACACGTCAACCGTTGTGGATAATTATGGGCATGGTACGCATGTGGCTGGACTTATCGCAGCAGTTGCGAATAATTCGACAGGAATAGCTGGAATTAACTGGAATTGCAAAATTATTCCTTATCGAGTGTTTGATAATCAAAGTCCGCCTGAAGCCTCATTACAGAATATATATAATGCGCTACGTGCTGCAGTGCTCGATGGTGCAAAGGTAATTAACTTAAGCCTCGGCGGAGGTTATGATTCGCAGGCATTAGGTATGCAGTTTTACATTGATGCTGCATATGATGCAAATGTGGCCATCATTGCTGCAGCTGGAAACGATAATGTTGAAATGACGTTAGGATATCGGCAGAGTCCGGTATGTAATGATGGGAGTCGTGGATATAATGAAGTTTTGGGTGTTGCAGCAGTTGATTCTAATGATAAAAAGGCATATTTTTCGAATTATTCTAGTTTATATGTAGATGTTTCAGCTCCAGGCGTTAACATTCTTAGCACCTATCCCGTTAGTAAAGGTAGTTATGCAACTATGAGCGGAACCAGTATGGCAACGCCGATTGTCGCGGGTGTTGCTAGTTTGATTTTGGCGGTTCGTCCAACATTATCTGTCAATGATTTGTACCATGTGATTATGGATCATGCTGATTTGATTGAATCACTGAATCCTGCTTACACTGGAAAATTGGGGGGGGGGCGTGTAAACCTTCTGAATGCGATTGTTGCAGTTAGCAATATTCCTTCACCGAATCCGACTGCTACAATAACGATTGATGCTTTTTATAATTATCCTAATCCTTTTAATAGTGATATTCAGGGGACAACATTTTATATTAAAGTCTCGCAAATACCTGCTGCAGCTGAGATTCGACTGTATTCGTTGTCTGGAAAATTATTGCGAACATTTCGGAATATTTCTATGGCTAATAATTGGGTTTATATTTCATTTAATGGACTTGATGATATGGGTAATAGCTTATCCCCAGGTGTATATTTTATGGTTGCTTTGATTCAGGATTATTCAGGTCATTGGATAACACGTAAAAATAAAATGGCAATTTTTAAAAGTTAATGAACAGGATAGTGTGATGTTAAGCGAAGTTTATTCAAAATGGTTGAATATTGGATTAATTTGTTTTTCGATTGTTAGTTTTTCGGCTTCTACTGAGGTTCCAATTCCTTATGATTTTTTGAACCTTGCATTTAATCCACAAAATTTAGCTATGGGAAATACATTTTTATCGAGTGATAATGGGGCAACTTCGGTTTTAAATAATCCTGCTCGATTACCATTTGTAAAATCATCGATGATGGTAAGTTATACGCGGCTGTTTGGTGAGGTGGATCATTTTTATAGTGCTGTAAATTTTTCATTACCACGTGGGCTGGATTTAGGCTTGATGTTGATATATAACGGAATTGGAGGCTTGGAATATCGAAATGTGATTAACAGCGCTCAACCGTTGGGTGTATTTGATGTTAAACAGGTTGCAGTTGTTGCAGGTATTGGCAAGCAAGCTAGCAATGGTTTAAGTCTGGGTGCTAATTTAGTTACTGTTTTTCAAATGATAAAAGATAATCAGGCATCTAATATGTTAGTGAATTTTTTTGGACATTATCAGAGCTCTCACTATTGGGAACTGAATGTTATGGCTCGTCATATAGTTGCAAATGCAATTGGTCAGCTGGTTCCACAGAAATATATTGAAATAGGTGGAGCAGTTTATCCAATGCCTGGATTTACAGTGAGTCTTCAATATCCGTTTTATATGAATAGTCGCTTATCTGTGGGTGCGAGCTATCAACTAAGTGACGCGTTTTTTATTGAAGGGGGAGTTCAAAATAATCAATATGCTATGGGAATGTCTCTGATTGTTGCAGATTGGACTTTTCATACTGCTGCTGTAAATACTGATTATGATATGATATATCAGTTTTCGTTGTCGCGTGAATTGGGTAGGCCTGAGGATTCTTTAGCAAAAATTATTCCAGTTGGTGGGCGGCAGTTTGATATTGAATTTAACAAAAATCAACATCCGAAAAATGTGAAATTAATTTTTGATGAAACCGTACATGTACGTGCATCATTAGTTTCATGGAATAACCGGTGGCGAACACAAGAATTACCTAAAGATGCTATGTATGTTTTTTATGAAATGAGGGGTGTGTTGCATTACGAAGATGAAGTAACTCATCAGATTTTTGATCAAGCATTTATTTATTATCCTCAAACAGGTAGCATGAAATGGTTGCCTTGATTTCAAGAAAAAGTATGGTATAATATATAACAGCATGTATGAAATTATAAAAAGATGGAATTTTTTATTTCTGATTTTTTTAGTTCTCTTAGGAATGGTGTTTGTTAGCGGATGCCAGCAATCTATGGCAATAACTCATTTAAAAACGGAAGAACAGGTTGTACGTGAAGTTGTGCGACTTATAAAAAATCAAGATTTTTTTGTTTTTTCGCAATTAGTCTCAGATCAATATGGATTAGAGTATCGGGCGATTCAGTCTAAAACTACGACAAAATATAATCCAACTACAAAAGTTGTTCCAGAATATGGTTTTTATTGTTGGCCTATATATTCGAAAAAAAACTTACTTGATATTGCAAAACAAAATTGTCAGATTAGTGAATCAGAATGTGAAAAGCTGACTAAAGTTGAGAAACAGGCATTATCGATTTTTCTTGAGCAATGTGAAAAATTAAATGAAGCAAATGGATTGAGTACAATTCAATTTCAAACTAAACGTGGCTATGATATCGCTGTTTCAGATAAATATATTTTTAAACCTGAAGATCAATATACCTATCTTGAAGTTAGTTTAGCAAAGCCAGGAAAAGATGATGCTTATCGGTTTTATTTTTTACGTGAGGAAGATGGGTATTATCGACTTGTGAAATTTATGTAAAATGGAGTCTATAATGTCTGTGATCAATGCATCGGATTCTTCATTTAAACGTGATGTTTTAGATTCAAGGTTGCCAGTATTAGTTGATTTTTGGGCACCATGGTGCGGGCCATGCCGCATGGTCGCACCTATTGTTGATGCTGTAGCAATAAAATTGACGGATGTTATGAAAATCGTTAAAGTGAATACAGATGAAAATCCAGATACAGCAGCACTTTATCAGATTACGGGAATTCCAACGTTGATTATTTTTAAAGAAGGGCAAGAAGTTGATCGATTTGGACGTATGTCTGAAACTGCTTTAGAAGCTAAATGTCGAGCTTCTATTTAATCGAAAATATAGATATTGGTTTCTACTTTTTGTCTGAATCAAGAATTGAATCATAGATTACTCGTAGATCGTAATCTATACGGCCTGCATTATTAGTTCCCCAATACCTGAGAAAACGATGCGGTGAAGTTGTTGATATCAAGAAATAAAATTGTTCAGGAAATAGAACAGATTCAACCCAACCCGCAGCTCCAAGTTCTAATTTGTAACAATTGATTGTTTTTTGATTATAACTGTAGTTTTCTGTTCCAACTATTTTGAGATAAATTGTGAAAAATCGTTGAAATTCTGGAAGATGTGAATTAAAAATAAGTTCTTTTTTATTTTGAAATGGAAATCCGCGAAAAAGATAAGGAAAGGAATTCATGTCATAAAAATTCCCTCGATTCAGCGGTTGTTGATATCGAATGTTTTGTGGGGGAATCCAAACATTAATATTATCTTCACTATAATGAATATCTTTTAGTAGCTGCGGGCCTTTTTTTTGTAAATAACTGAGTGTTTGAAGCTGGTCATTAATTTGTAAATCCGATATGATATCGTCGGTTCCTTCAGAATGAATAAAATAGCGTCGTTGATTTTTGGATTCACGTACTTCGATGTTTTGGGTAATACGAATAAGCTGATCTTTGTTTCGTAGTTGATAAATAATGGTTTCAGGTGGAACCATTTGATTATCAAAAGCCAATAGGCATTCCATGAGTTGGGAAATTATTAAAATAACTATAAAAAACTTTGGTGAATTAGTTCGAGTGTACATTGGTTTACATTATAACTAAAGATTGCTGAGTGTCAAATTAAAGGAAAATTTCTCTAACCCTTGTCTATTGTAATGATTCCTTTTAGAATACTTTATTCTGTGATACATTAATTAATTTTAGGAGACGTGATATGCGAGTTATTAAAGAAACTATACATACTATAATTTCCGAGTATGTAGGCAGAGTTTATCCAGATGCTGGGCCTTGGTTACTAGAAGTTCCAAAAGATGAAACAAATGGCGACTTTTCAACAAATATCGCTTTTGTTTTGGCAAAAATTGCTAAAAAATCACCCTTGGTTTTAGCTGAAGAAATTGTGATTGAGTTGCGTACTCGTGTTTTATTAAGTTTTTGTTCCATCACTTCAGTTAAAGGGTTCATAAATTTTTTTGTTTCTGATATTGCATTACTAAATGCTTTGAAAAATGTATCGCCGACTTATGGGTCAAAGATTATTTCTCAGCCAAAGAGAATTTTAATTGAGTTCGTTTCTGCTAATCCAACAGGACCCCTTCATATTGGTCATGGGCGATGGGCAGCATTGGGAGATAGTTTGGCGCGGTGTCTTGAGTGGGTTGGTCATGAGGTTTATCGAGAGTTTTTTGTTAATGATGCAGGTGCTCAAATTGAAAAGTTACGACGCTCTGTTGATTGTGCGCGTGAGGGTAAGGCAATACCTGATGATGGGTATCATGGTGCGTATGTTCTAGAATTAGCAAAATTAGATGAGGATCCGATTGATATTATTTTATTAGAACAAAAAGAGCTTTTGGAGAATTTTCGTGTGCATTTTGATGTGTGGTTTAGTGAAAAGTCGTTACATAAAGATGGACGAGTTAGTCATGGCATTGAATTGCTTAAAGAAAAACAGCTCGCATTTGAGTTGGATGGTGCGTTGTGGTTTAAGTCTATTACTTCGGGTGATGACAAAGATCGTGTGCTTATGAAGTCGAATGGTGATATTACATATTTCGCTGCAGATATTGCGTATCATATTGATAAACTGGAACGTGGTTTTGATACTTTAATTAATATTTGGGGAGCTGATCATCATGGGTATGTTCAGCGACTAAGAGGCGCGATTCAGAGTCTTTATGATTTTACTGATATTGATGCTAGATTCAAGGTATTGCTAGGGCAACTTGTGTCACTGTATCGAGATGGCAAGGAAGTTCGCATGAGTAAACGTACAGGTGAGATGATTACATTGCAGGAGGTTATTGATGAAATTGGTATTGATGCTACCCGATACTTTTTAATAATGAAATCAGCTGATGCAGCTTTGGAGTTTGATTTGGATCTTGCAAAAGAGCACAGTGCAAAAAATCCGGTGTATTATGTTCAATACGCTCATGCGCGTATTTGCAGCATTCTTTCCAAAACACAATTATTACCTTGCTGCGATGCTAGTGTGACTCTCAATTTGCATGAGCGAGCTTTGATTAATAAACTTTTGTCTTTTGAACACGAGCTTTTAGAAATTGAATTATCTATGGAGCCATTTCGTTTAACCAGATACATTCAAGAATTAGCGCACGTATTTCATACGTTTTATCATGATAATCGAGTGATTTCCGATGATGAGAAGGTTTCATCGCAGCGATTATTTTATTGTGAACGCGTGAAAGATATTTTAGCCATTTCTTTAGGGTTGGTGGGTGTAAATGCGCCGGAACGGATGTAGTCTTTTTAGCTTTATCCTACAAATTTCCGTAAAACATCAATAGCTTCAACGCCGCCAATGACTACGAGAATAACGCCAGGTTCGAGTATTTCTGCTCCAGTAGGATTATATACGAAAGTAGTTGTTCCTGGTTTTTGAAGTGCCACAACGAGTAAATTTGTTTTTTCGCGGATTTGTGAATCTTTTAGTGGTTTATGACATCCGGAAAAGTTTTGGCTGACAGTTATTTCTTCAACGCGTATGCGTAGGCTTTTATCCCGTAGCATTTGATCTAAAAAACTCACGGTAGCTGGCCGAATCATGACTGATGCCATGCGAAGTCCGCCAATTGTATTGGGGGATATTACAGCATTGGCGCCAGCAGCTAAGAACTTTTCTTGTGCTTCAGGATCAACGTTTTTGGTGATAATCCGAAGAGTTTTGTTGAGTTGACGTGCAGATATCACAACAAACATATTGTCTTGATCTGTACGAAGTACAGAAACGAGTCCAGCAGCATGTTCAATACCCGCTGCAATTAGGTTTTCATTTTTGGAGGCGTCTCCGGAAATAAGTAAGGCTTCTTCATATTTGTTTTGGATGTTTGTTAACCGAATTGGATCGTTTTCGATGACAACGAATGGTCGCTTGGTTTCGTGTAATTCATTAATAATATGGATTCCAGTTTTTCCAGCGCCGCACACAATATAATGATTTCGTAACTTTTGAATGCTAGATTCCATTCGCCGCCTCCATAAAAATCGTTTTAAATCACCGTCAACGAAAAATGACGTGACTGTACTAACTACAAAAAGAATATTTCCCATTCCAACAATAATTAATGTGATTGTAAATATTCGACCAGCTGGATTCAGTGCGAGATCGTGTGTTTCACCATATCCGACTGTAAAAATGGTAATAATCGTCATATATAAAGCATCTAAGAAATGCCATTGAGGGCCTCCGATTAATAAATAACCGATTACTCCAAAAGCTACTGTTAATAAAAAGATAAAAATCGGAAAGAAAATTTTTTTTCTAATTGTTTGTGTTGGTTTATGTTGATCCATTTGTGTTTGTCCTAAAATGTGTCATAATAATGATATGATTTTTTTGCCAAGACGTAAACCCATATTCTCTATTTCTCGCCGTGCATTGGATTCACATAAGGGGATGTATGGTAGAGTAACGATTATTGCAGGGTCTCCAGGCATGATTGGTGCTGCGATTCTCGCAGGACGAGGAGCACTTAAGAGTGGAGCAGGATGGGTTGTTTTGGGGGTGCCTCAATCATTAGTGAATCTGGCAAATAGTTTTTATCCTGAATTAATGGTCATTGGTTTGGAGGAAACGCGAAAAGGATTAATTAGTCCTAAAAATGTGGATCGTATTTTGCATCTTTTTTCGCAAAGCCAAGTGGGTGTTATTGGACCTGGATTAGGTCGCTCAAAAAAATTAATCGAGTTAGTTAACCCTATTGCACAATTAACTCCGATTCCTCTTGTGATTGATGCTGATGCCTTGAATCATTTAAAAGTAAAACAGTTGCAAAACATGTCTCAACATTTGATATTAACGCCGCATAAGGGTGAGTTTTCTCGTTTATTATCTGCACCTAAGGATGTCAGCATAGCACAACAAGAAGCGATGATTGATTGCTATTCCTCTCCATATTTGACTTGGGTACTTAAATCGCATCATACTACGGTGATTCAGCAGTCGCAACGCTATGTTAATTTAACTGGAAATCCGGGAATGGCAATTCCTGGATCTGGAGATGTTTTGTCTGGGATCATTGCTGCATTTGTAGGCCGTGGATATTCTAGTTATCACGCTGCACAATGTGGCGTTTATGTTCATGGGCTTGCTGGGGATTTTCTTAGAAAACGAATGGGCATGGAAGAAGGTTTGTGTGCATCGTCTATTGCTGCAGCAGTTCCTCATGTGATGGAATTATTAAAGCAATGATTCAAAAACTAGGTGAACGTGTTTTAGATTTTTTGGATCAAGTAGGTTTATACGCAATTCTATGCATGAGAACTGTTAAAGCGATTTTAACCTTATCATATCCGTTGCGTGAAGTTTTTTATCAGGCAGTTCGTTTGGGTATTAATTCCTTACCTATTACTATTATTACGTTATCATTTGTAGGTATGGTTTTTTCAACGCAGGTTTGTATTGAATTCGTGAAATTGGGTGCAGTCAAGATGATTGGGGGTATTGTTGGCTTAGCAATTTGGCGTGAGTTAGGCCCATTGTTGACTGGAGTTGTAGTTGCCGGGCGTGTAGGTGCGTCGATTTCTGCGGAATTGGGCAGTATGAAAGTAACTGAACAAATTGCAGCAATTGAAACCATGGCTGTTGATCCTATTGATTATTTAGTTACACCACGATTTATAGCTGTGATGGTGATGATGCCTTTATTAATTACTTTTGCAGATTTTGTTGGATTTATCGGTGGATTGCTTGTTGCAGTTTTAGGATTTCATGCAAATTGGTATGCTTATTTTGTATCTGCATCGCAAATGTTAAAACCAATTGATATTTGGGGTGGGGTATTAGTGAAGGGGCCAGTTTTTGGAATAATTATTGCAAGTTTGGCCAGTTATTTTGGCATGAGCACACAGGGTGGGGCGCGTGGCGTAGGAAATTATACTACGCGTGCGGTTGTCGTCATTTTAATGGTCTTATTTGTTGCTAATTATTTTTTATCAATTTTGCTTTTTCACTAATTATGATTATAATAGAACATCTAACTAAAACATTTGACAAAAAGCCTGTTCTTCATGATTTGAGCTTGAATATTGAGAAAGGCGAACAAGTAACGATTATTGGTGGAAGTGGTTGTGGAAAATCAACGTTGCTTCAGTTGATTTTGGGTTTGATGAAACCGGATTCGGGGAAAGTGTTGATTGAGGATGTTGATATTTCGACATTGCGTCGTCGCGATTTAATGGCAGTTCGACGAAAAATGAGTATGGTGTTTCAATCCTCAGCGTTATTTGATTCTCTTCCTGTTTGGAAAAATGTTGGATTTTGGTTAACTCAACATACACGATTGTCGGATGAAGAAATTCGACTTATTGCGCAAAAAAAATTAAGAATGGTTGGCTTGGACAATGTTTCAGATATTTTGCCGAGTTCATTAAGTGGTGGGATGAAAAAACGAGTGGCAATAGCGCGTGCCATTGCATCTAATCCTGAAGTTGTTCTTTATGACGAGCCGACAACAGGTCTGGATCCTATTACTTCGACAGTGATCGAGGATTTGATCAATAAGTTGAGTATAGAATTAAAAGTAACGTCTATTGTTGTTACACATCAAATTAGTACTATATTAAGAACCTCACCTCGTATTATAATGATTCATAAGGGTAAGGCTATTGAGGCAGGTGATCGAGCCCAAATAGTGCACCATAAAAATCCGGTGATCGCTAATTTTGTGAATGGAATTGTTAGTAAGACTCACGACGAAGTTGAGGAGTTTATATGAAACCAGAAGTTAAGGTAGGTATTGTTTCTTTAATTGGTTTGTTAATTTTTTGTATTGGTATAATTTGGAAAAGTGGTATGGTTTTGCGTGCAGAAGGATATCCTTTATATGGAAAATTTCAAACAGTTAATGGATTGCTAAAAAATTCAGAAGTTCGGTATCGTGGATATTTGATTGGTCGGGTAACTGCCATTTCTCCAAACCCTAAAGATATTATTGTAACGTTATATGTTGAAAATGGTACAAAAATAACAAAAGGTACACGTTTACGTGTAGCTTTTGATGGTTTGATTGGTGAAAAATATATGGAAGTAATGCCTGATGCTAAAAGTAATATATATCTCAAAGCTGGTGATACAATGGATGGTTATTCTACATCAAGTTTAGTTGATTTTGTTGATGTAGGCACGCAGAATTTGAACGAAACCAAACAAATGCTAGCGACATTTCGTGAAATTATAACATCTGCTGAATCACGAAAATCTATGCAAGAAACAATTATTAATTTTGGTCAGATGTCGAAAGAGTTGAATGAATTGATTCATGAAATTCATGAATTAGTTGATAAGCAACGTATTTCGAATATGGTTAGTAATTTAGATGAATTCTCAACTAATTTAAAGCGTATTTCGCAAACACTGGCTGTATCTGGAAATTATGCTTTTATTCAAAATATTAATCAAGCGGCTAGTTCATTAAAAAATTCAGCTGGAACAATTAATAAATTAATTGCGACTCTTGATAAAGATAAAAATGATATTGTTCAGGATTTGAGATCTGTATTAAAAACAGGAGCAATTGCAGTTGAATCTGGTACAGAGTTGATTCAAAAAGTAAATAATGTTCGGTTTGATTTAGAAGGTAATATGTTTTCTGGTTCTGGCACGTCTTATTACGAATTTGGAACTCTGATTTTGAATAAAGATGTTGTTGCAGGTATGGGAATTGGCAATTATCAAAATAGTACAGGTATTGCTGATGCATATGTTGGCAAGCATTGGAATGCGTATCTCTCGACTTATGTTGGGCTGATTCGGAATTCACCTTCACTAGCTTTTGGCTATTATGTGATGCCAAAAATTAATGTTTCTGCAATGGTTTCGAATCCATCAAATATGATCTTATCATTAAGAGCAAAATATATGACAGATGCGGATCTAAAGTTTTTTCTTGAAGGTAATGACTTATTTAATGCAGCAAATACGAAATATTTTATAGGGGTTGGATTTTAATGATGGCAAAAAAAATTCTTGTTTTGGGTGGGGCAGGTTATATTGGAAGTCATATGGTTCGATATTTACGAAATCATGGTGAAATTCCAATTATTTTTGATAACTTGTCAACTGGGCATTTGGCAGCTATTGGGGATGAAAAATTTTATCAGGGAGATATTCGAAATCCAGACGCTTTAGAAAAAGTTTTTGTTAATGAATGTATTGCAGGAGTTATGCACTTTTGTGCGAAATCTTTAGTTGGTGAATCAATGGAACATCCTGATTTATATTTTGATAATAATGTTGTGGGTGGCTTATCTGTATTAAATATGATGCGAAAATATGATGTTCGGTCATTAATTTTTTCCTCAACAGCTGCTACATATGGGCAACCCGTTCATCTTCCTATTAAGGAAACAGATCCTCAAGTTCCCACTAATCCCTATGGTGAAACAAAATTAACGTTTGAGAAAATTTTAAAATGGTATGATCACGCTTATGGAATAAAATCCATTGCATTGCGCTATTTCAATGCAGCAGGTGCTGATTTGTCTGCTCAAATTGGCGAAGATCATTTTCCAGAAACGCATCTTATTCCTATTGTTTTGCAGGTTGCAATGGGTATTCGAGAGCACGTGACGATTTATGGTTCTGATTGGGCGACTAAAGATGGCACGTGTATTCGTGACTATATTCATGTGATGGATTTAGCTCAAGCACATTTGCTTGCTTTACATGCGTTGTTTGATGGACATGAGACTGATGTTTATAATTTAGGAACAGGTATAGGATATACTGTTCGCGAAATTATTCAGCATGCGGAACAAGTGACTAAAAAAATTATTCCAATTATGGAGGGCGCACGACGTTCTGGGGATCCGCAAACCTTAGTTGCATCTTCTGAAAAAATTCAGTGTGATCTAAAATGGAATCCACAATATGCTCTTGATGATATTGTGAAAACTGCATGGGCTTGGCATCAAGCTTATCCGAAGGGATATACTTAGCTTTTGTGTTACATGTTGTGCTAGTTGAGCCAGAAATTCCACCGAATACAGGCAATATTGCTCGGTTGTGTGGCGCTACAAATACAATGCTGCATTTAGTAAAACCGCTGGGTTTTTCTACTGATGATAAAGCATTAAAACGTGCAGGCCTAGATTATTGGGATCAGGTACAAATTCATTACTGGGAATCGTGGGATATTTTTTGGAATATTAATCAAGCTCGATCACTATATTTTTTGTCGACTAAAGCTGAAATAGTTTATACGCGAGCAATTTTTCAAGAAGAGGATATGTTGGTTTTTGGGCCTGAATCTCGTGGGCTTCCTGAGTTATTGTTGCGCACGAATTGGGAGCGTTGTATGAAAATCCCTATGGCTAATTCTGCAATTCGAAGTATAAATTTATCAACAGCAGTTGGTATTGTTGTATATGAAGCAATTCGACAAATTAATAATTACTAGCTATTTACTGGTTCTTTTTCTTTTAGTTTAATATTATTGAGCAACATAGAAAAGCGATTTAAAACTACATTATTGGTTACTGTTTCTTTGGAAACAATAGGCTGTGGATTTAGTTCAAATAATTTATTTGCAACATCATCAATACTAACAGCAAGTTTTGTTTTTGTGTAATACATCATGACTGGCTTACGATTTTGTATGGATTCTTTAAGTGTTAGATGGTCTTCTGCAATAAAGCCAAGTTTTTTGATATTAGCATTTAGAAACTTTTCTGCAGCGTTATTAATTTTGATAAAGATACTTTGTCCTTCAGTATAACTGCGTACACGATTAACAACTAAGCTAATATTGCTATTTATTTTTCGTGATAGCGTTATTTTGATAACAGCATAAGCATCTGCTAATGCTGTTAGATCTGGTGTCGTAATCACAACTACGTGATCTGCAATAGATAAAAATTTAAATACATTATGTGAAATTCCTGCTTCTGTATCAATTAAAATAAGATCATATTCTTGTTCAAGCGCAGATAATTGCTTAACAAGGCGATCTCTATTTGCATGAGTCATATTTGATAGTTTGAAAATGCCTGATGCACCTGGAATTAGATGAATGCCTTGAGGGCCCTCGGCAATTATATCTTTAAGTGATGCTTTGCCTTCGATAAAATCAAGCAAATCATATTCAGGATAAATTCCTGCTACAATGTGGACATTCGCTAAGCCTAAATCACCATCAATAATTAAGACTTTTTTTCCTGCTTTTGCAGCTGCAATAGCTAAATTAACTGTCAAAAAAGTTTTTCCAACGCCACCTTTTCCACTAGTAATACCAATAATTTTGCAAATGTGTGTATCTTGAATCATAATGTTTCCTTGTTTATCGTAGGATAAGTTGGAATAATAACATTGTTATCATAACAAGAATTGTGAACGTAATCAACTACAAAATTGTGGGTTGTCATGCTTTAAATTGAATTAGGTCTCGTGAAATATGTTGTATTGAGTCTGGTTCAGGTGTTGTTAAAAGAATATGTTTGATTGATGGACTTTTTTCGCCGAAGTGTTTGAGAAAAAAACGCCATATTTTTTTGTTGGATTGATATAATGTTGTGATAACCGAGTGGTCTTGAATTAGCGTTGGATCTACACTAAAAGGATATGATGCGAAATAATCGATAGTGCGTTGACAGGCATCAGTATCTGAAAATAGAATTGAAAAGATAAATCCAGATAGTGTTTTCATCAATTTTTTGGGGGGAATTCGTAATTGTGCTGTTTGATATACGGATAGCCCATAAGGAAGGCATTCATTGAGTTGATTAAGGCATGTGTTCATAAGTGGTTCAGAAAATTCTGCAAAAAGATATTCGCTTTTTCCTTCAATACCTAATGATAAGGGGCTTGCAAAGGAAATTCGCATAGATGGATTAAATCCTTCCGAATAAATAATTGGGAGTTGTGCTCGTCGAATGGCGCGTTCAAAACAATACATCACATCTAAGTGACCAATAAAAATCGCTTCTTCTATTTTTCGAAATCGAAATACTGTCCATTCATTCTTTAACATGCTCCGCACCGTGTGCAATTGGCTTGACATGAAGATGATTGTTTTTCTGTTTGTGCTAAATGATATTCGCTGATTAGGTAGTTGCGATTGACTCCCATGTTGATAAATTCCCACGGTAATCGTTCATTGAGTGATCGTTCGCCTAAATAATCTTCATGCTTGATCAATGCTTGATTCATAGCTTTTTCCCATGCGCTGTGATTGAGATGCTCGTGCCATGCGTCAAAACGAGCGCCATTTTTGAATGCGTGCTCAATTAATATGCCAGTTGCAGTATCCCCTCGAGATAAAAGTCCCTCAAGATTGGCTGTGAAGAAATCAGAGTATTTTATTTTGATACCTTTGATGCGTTTGACTTGGTCTTTGAGCCAATAAATACGTTCTTGTGCTTTTTCTGTAGAAATTTGACTGCACCATTGAAACGGAGTAAACGGTTTTGGAATGAATAGTGAGATATTAAGTGTTAATTCTAGTTTTTTACGCATATCATTTGCTAAATTAAGAATAGTTCGCAATAAAATTATAATTGCTTCCAAATCTCCTTGGGTTTCTGTGGGAAGCCCGATCATCATATATAATTTGATACGATGAATGTTTCCTTCAAGAGCTGCGCGAATAGCTGCAAGAATTTGTTCTTCGGAAATATCCTTGTTAATGACGTTACGCAGACGTTGACTACCTGCTTCAGGTGCTAAGGTAAGCCCTGTTTTTCGAATATGATGCGTGATAAAACTCAGTTTTGTAGTATAAGAGTCAATTCGCAAGGATGGCAAGTTAACTGAAATTTTTCGCACAGAAGCTTCTTTATCGACTTTTTGTGCAATATCAACAATGTTAGGATGATCGCTGCTGCTGAGTGATAAAAGCGTTAAGTTTTCAAATCCACAGCGGGTCATGAGCGTACAGGCTTCGTTAATAACTTGGTTAGGTTCTTTGATGCGTACAGGACGATTGGTATGTCCTGCGTGACAAAATCGACAATGCCTTGGACAGCCCCGCATAATTTCTACAGCAGCCCGATCGTGAATGACTTTTAAGCTTGGGATTAACGGACGTTCTGGAAACCAAGATGAATTGAATTCTACAATTGTTCGTTTTTGAATTGGCGTAGTTTCTTTATGTAGAATCGGCACATATATGCCTTGAATAGTTGAAAGGTGACGTAATTTTTCTGCTTTTGTTTTGTTAGCGTAGTGTGATAGAGCTTGAAATACGTCCATCATTGCTTCTTCTCCATCTCCAATAACAAAAAAGTCAATAAATCGAGACATAGGAACTGGATTTCCTGCAGCAACTCCTCCTGCAAAAATAAGTGGATGTGTATTGTTTCTAGATGAGGCTAAGTAAGGAATGTTAGCCAGATCTAGCATGTACAAAACATTGGTATAGCTTAGTTCAGTTTGTAGCGAAAATCCAATACAGTCAAATGCGTTGAGTGGATGTAATGTTTCTAAAGAGAAGAGTGACATGTTGTTTTTTTTAAGCTGATCTGCCATATCATCATCCGGTGCAAATACTCGTTCAAGACAGAAATTGTTTTCCTGATTAATCACGTGATACAGTATTTGCATTCCAAGACTGGACATGCCAATTTCATATTTGTCTGGAAATGCAAGCACACCTTTAACTGTAAGATTAGTCCAGTTTTTTTTGATAGCATTAATTTCCGTTGCAATATATCGTCCAGGCCGGTTAACTTTTTTAAGCAATGAATAAGGTGTTAGTGCGCACATGAAAAATGATTATAGTATGATTAGGTTGATTTGTTTACTCAAACTTTTAATCTTTTGCCATTTTTATTCTTTTCTACTAGAATATAAGAATAGGAAGTGACAGAATGAAAAAGTTATCAATTAAATCAAAACGAATTCTGGTAACAGGTGGTGCAGGTTTTATTGGGAGCCATGTTGTTGATGCACTAATTGCAGAAGGTTGTTTTGTTATGGTTTATGATAATTTTTCTACGGGTAAGCGAACAAATCTTCCGGTTGGGTTTTCAAGCGACCAAGTCATTGATGGTGATATTCGTGATTGTGAGCGATTGTCTGGCTATATGATGAACTGTGATTATGTTGTACATCTTGCTGCTTTAGTATCTGTTCAGGAATCCATTCGCGATCCTAAAAAAGCATTTTCAATTAACGTTGAAGGTACACAAAATGTATTTCGTGCTGCTCACATAGGTGGCGTTAAAAAAGTTGTGTATGCTTCGTCTGCAGCTGTTTATGGCGATTCTAGTGAATTGCCCTTGTCTGAACAAACGCCAGTGCTGCCAATTTCTCCATATGGTGAACATAAATTGCAAAACGAAGTAGATGCACGTGCATTTTATGCTGAAGGGTTGTCAAGTGTTGGTTTTCGTTTTTTTAATGTATTTGGCGAGCGACAAGATCCTAAAAGCCCGTATTCTGGTGTGATTTCAATTTTTTGGGATCGCTTGATTCATGAGCAGCCATTGACGATTTATGGTGATGGGCAGCAAACCCGTGATTTCGTTAATGTCGCCAATATTGTTCAAGCGATTTTATTGGCATTGCAATCATTACCTGGGTTAGGTATATATAATGTTGCAACCGGAATTACAACATCCTTGAATCAACTTATTCTTGCATTAAGTCATGTGAGTGGGAAAACGATTAATCGACATTATGTTGCGCCTAGAGAAGGAGATATTCGCGATTCAGCTTCAGATATTTCCTTAATTTGCTCTAGTTTTGGATATGTTCCAGCAGTTTCACTGGTTGATGGATTATCTAAAATGTGGCATAGTATGATGTTGAATTCCAAATAATTTTAAGAAGGATGAATTCATGAAAAATAGTGGCATTAGGGTAGTCGTTCTTTTTTTTGTTGTTTGCTTTGCAGTGATGTCTTTTGGAGCAGCAGAACCAGTACTTCCGGTTGCTTCTGCACTAGTTGTGCCTCCTGCTGGAGATCCGCAAGCTGTACAGCAAGCTATGGATAAGTTGTCTCCAGAGCAAACAAATAAAGTTCAAGAGATATTAAAAGATCCAGTAAAACAACAGCAGCTTCAGCAATATAAAGCAGGAAAGCCGTTAGCACCTCAGCAGCGAGCATTACTTGACAGGCAATTAAAGGAAGCTGAAGTTGCTAAATCTACATTGAGAACTGAAGAAAATTTGCCAGATCGTTCAGAAATTGATGTGATTGATAATAAAAAAAATTCAGTTGAGGATCCTGCAGTTACGACTGCAGCTGATGAGGCTAAAAAAATCGGAGGAGATAAACCAGCAAAATTATTAATATTATCGCCAATTCAAAATCGATATAAAACAACATTGCCGCAATTTGGATATGGCGTTTTTAATAATGCGTCTAAAACGTTTGCACCCTTGAGTAATGTTCCAGTAGGAGACGATTATATTTTAGGGCCAGGAGACGAAATAAATTTATTTATGTGGGGCAATCTTCAGCAGCAAATGACCTTGGTTTTGGATACAACGGGTTCGATTGTTCTTCCTAAAGTTGGTCGAATGAGTGTTGGTAATATGTCTCTGGGACAGGCAAAGAAAATAATTGAGCGGAGTTTAAATCAAGTATTTGCTAACTTTACTATGGATATTACAATGGGTAGACTTCGTGTAATGCCTATTTTTTTGTTGGGTGAGGTCAATGGTCCAGGACAATATTTGGTTGGTTCTACAACAACACTTTTTCATGCGTTGTTTGAAGCTGGTGGCATTCAAAAAACTGGGAGTCTTCGTTCTATTCGGTTGGTTCGAAAAAGTCGCTTAATAGCAGTTATTGATCTTTATAAGTTTCTTTTGGAAGGCAACAAGCGTGATGATTATGCTTTGCAGCAAGGAGATGTTGTTTTTGTTGATAATATTATGGAAACAGTCTTGTTGCAAGGAGAAATTAAGCGTCCTGCGATATATGAATTTAAGGACCATACAACGTTGGCTGAATTGATTGATTTAGCTGGTGGATTTACGAAAGATAGCTATTATAAAAAAGTGAATATCATTAGCCGTGAAGATGATTTGCGTAAAGTGAATAGTTTTTATTTTAAGGATGTTAATGATTTACAAAAAAATGCGAAAACTATTCAAGTCGAAAATGGTGATGTTGTGAGTGTTGAGGCTATTGAAGGTAGTGTGATGGGTTTTGTAAATATTGCTGGAAATGTGATGTATCCGGGTGATTTTGAGTATAAACCCAATATGATTATTAATCAGTTGATTCAAAAAGCAGGAGGCTTGAAACCCTTTACGTATACGTCGCGTGCGGAATTAACACGCTTTGATACTGCGAATAAACTTAAATTGATTGTGATTAATCTGGAAGATAAAAATCAATTAAATATTCCCTTGCAAACCGGTGACTTGTTGCGGATATATAGTGATACAGAAATTTATCCATCTAATCGTGTGGGGGTTTTGGGGTATGTTGATCGCCCAGGAACGTACATGCTAAAAAATAAAATGACTTTGTCAGATTTAATTTTTACAGGTGGAGGTATTAAGCCAAAAACTTATTTGGATCGGGCAGAATTAACCCGATTAGATAAAGACAATCGTAAGAAATTAGTTGTAATTAATTTGGCAGATAAGCAAACATTAGCTATGCCACTTGAAGATGGTGATGTTCTTCGGCTATATAGTGAATCCGAAATATTTCCCGGGCAAAAAGTGTCGATTAGTGGGTTTGTTGATCGACCTGGAATTTATGATTTAAAAAATAAGATGACCTTATCTGATTTACTTTTTTCATCAGGTGGAGTTAAGCCTACAACGTACTTGCCGCGTGCTGAAATCGTTCGATTTAATCCACATGATTATTCTTTGAAACTGATTACAATTAATCTTCAGTCTATTGTTTTAACTGGAAATGTGTCTAGTAATAGTATTGATCCATTAATGTCTATGGTATTAGAGCCAGAAGACTGGGTGCGTATTTATGCGGTATCTGATGTTTATGAAGCAGAGTCGATTTCTATTTTGGGTTATGTTAAACAACCTGGCTCTTATCCTTTTGAGCGGAATATGACTATAAAAGATTTGTTATTTATGGCAGGTGGGGTATCGTATCTTGCAGATCAGTCGTTTGTAGAGGTTTTTGGTTATTCTGAAGGGAAAATGCAGTGTCGAAAATTAATGCTAACTGAACAAACCATGAAATCAATTCAATTAAATTCACGTGACATTATTTATATTCGAAAGAAAATTGATTTTATTGATAAAGTTGATGTGACGATTAGTGGCGAAGTTAATTATCCTGGAGCCTATTCTGTACGGCGCGATAGTCATTTATCTGATGTGCTTGCTTTAAGTGGCGGTTTAACGAATCTTAGTTTTTTAAAAGGGTTAACTTTTTATCGCCAAACTAGTGAAGATTTAGAAAAAACAAAAGTCAATGAGAATGTAGACGGCTTGGTGCCTATTGAGCAAATTTCCAGTACGCGTATTAATTTGAAAATTGATAATGTTGATTCATTTGCAGGGTCGAATTCGGATTTGTTGCTTCAGGATGGTGATCGAATTGTAGTTCCCAAAATCAATTCAGTGATTGTTGTGAAAGGCGGTATTTTTAAAGAAGGTGTTTATGCCTTTCAGCAAGGATATTCTGTAAATGATTATGTTCAAAGTGCAGGTGGATTGGTAAATGGAGCATTGTTGGATCAAATTTATGTTGTAGATGCTGCTGGTTTTGCAATTCGAGATGCTGGACTGGATTACCGTGTTCAAATGGGAGATACAGTGATTGTTCCTGCAGAAAAAGTGGAGCGAAAAGATCCGCTGAAAACATGGTTGGATTTTTCGCAAGTTGTTTTTAATATTGCAGCTGTGTGGAAAGTCGTATTTGGAAAATAAGAATGTGATTGAGCCAGTTGTTGCAGGCATTGATCTTGGGACTAATTCACTACGAATTGTGATTGCTACGCGTAAATTTGGGCAGCTTGTCGTACTTTTCGAGCATCGAGATGTTACTCGCATTGGTGAATTGGTTGATCGCACGTCTACATTGCAACCTGTTCCAATGCAACGAACTCTGGCTGTTTTGCGAGAGTACAAACAGAAAATGGATTATTATGGAGTAACGAATTACTCGTTTATTGGAACTTCTGCACTGCGCGATATTGAGGATACTTCGATTTTTTATAATGAGTTAAATAAAATTCCGTTAACTATGACAATTTTATCTGGACATGAAGAAGCAGAATTAGTTGCAGATACGGTATTGTGCACAGTTTCTCCGATTTTGTCCCCAGCTGTACTTGTAGATCAGGGGGGTGGAAGTACCGAATTTGTTTTGCTAGTGGATCAGAAGGTTCAGTTCATGAAAAGTTTAGATATTGGTGTTGTTCGTTTGACTGAACAGTTTTTATCCAAGGAATGTCCAACAATTAATGATATTCAGTGTGTGAAAGAACATTTATCGCGATCCTTTTTGGCCTTGAATCAATTCTCTGATGTTATGCTCAACCAATTGATTGTGTTGGGTGGAACAGGAACTACTGTATCTCGTCTTGAACAGGCTTTAGCTCATTATGCAGCAGAGCAAATTCATGGTAGCCAGATATCGCTATCTTTTTTGGAGTATACATTAGCAAAGGCAATTGTGTGTACGCATCATGAAAAAGAGGAATATTTTCACGTTGAACAATTACGAGCAGATGTGATGATTGCTGGAATTATTGAATTGATTGCAATTATGCAGCTTTTTGGCGTAGATTGTGCAACTGTGAGTGATAAAGGACTTCGGTATGGTTTAGTTCATCGACTATTAATGAATTAATTATTGTTGACAAGTTCTGTTGAAATAGTATTTAGTTCTTCGGAATAAGTGCGTACCATATCAATCATTCCGCCAATTTCTTCAGTAATGCTTGAAACTTCTTCAGCAGATCCTGCATTATCCTGAGCTAATAACGATATTTTTTTAATTTTTTCCATTGTATTTTTATATAAATTATCCATGTCAGTGACAAATCGATTATGATTTTCTGATACTTTTTTTATTTCTTCAATCGAATTAAGTATTTTTTTTGTATTTTCAGTATCAGATTGGATGATTCCTAAATTCGCTTCAATAAACTGGTAAAGCGTATTTAGCATGGTAATAACATCATTGCTAGAAGCATTTAATTCTTCTGCAGCAGCTGAGATATTATGAATTTGTTCAGAAATATAGTTAACTTCTTTAACAATTTTTGAAAAGGATTGTTTCATTAGGATAGTTAACATAAAACCATTTTGAACTTCATTTTTTCCTACTTCCATAGTTGTAATAACATCTGTTGTTTCAGCTTGAATTCCTTGTATGATTGCTGTAATTTCTTTTGTCGCTACTACAGTTAGATCTGCTAAATGGCGAACTTCGTCAGCAACAACAGCAAATCCTTGACCATGAATGCCTGCTCGTGCTGCTTCAATCGCAGCATTTAATGAAAGCAAATTTGTACGTTTTGAAATATCTTGAATTGTTTTAATAATTTCTTCAATTTTTTCTGAACTGAAACCTAGGTTTTCAATTTTTCTTGCAACATCTAAGACTGCATGTTGAATTTGTTCCATAGCTTGAACTGTATCATCTACAATGGATTGTCCCTCATTAGCAACATCAACTGCATTAGCAGATGACATGCTTGCAGTTGACGAGTCATTGGTGATTTGTTCAATGGCTTTCATCATGTTTGTAATGATAATGCGCGTGTTAGAAATATCTCGGGATTGACCATTTGTATCTGCTGATTGTTTGGTTATTGTAAAACACATATCATTGACATGTTGAGTTGTAGAGGTTAATGACTGAACTTGCAAATATTGTCCATTTGATATTTCTTGTACTAATGTTTGCATTGTATCCATGTTTTTCATTAAATCTTGGATTTTGATGAACTGTTCATTGGTTTGTTCTGCAACGGAATTGACAACTTCGCTATTGTTTTTGATGCCAATTTTAGTTTCACTTGCAATCATGGTAATTTCATTTGCTTTTTTAATTAGTTTTTTTGAGATATCTTCATGAAATATATTTGTTTTTTCTAATTGAAGTTGATTTTGATGAATTTCATGTTTGAGTTGATCGATTTCTTGTTTTGCTTTTTGATGTTTTTTGAAAAATAGTGTAGTAGTGCCTATTGAAATTGTTGCGATTAATGTAATACTGATGCAAAAAATCATGATCCATAACCTTTCTGTAGAAAACACTGACTATAGAATTATTCTATATTAATACAAAAAACAATTTTTTAAAAGTAAAGGATTTTAAAAAAAATAGTAATAGCAAATATAGGCTGTTTTAGGATAAAATAGAGACATTATGCATAGCAGACAAACAGATGACGATATTATTCGCTTAAAAAGCAAAGATGATATTGAACGAATCGCAGAAGCGGGCCATTTGGTCGCACTATTTTTTCATGAATTAGAATGCTGCGTATGTTTAGGCATGTCAACCTTAGATATTGAGCGGTTAGCTGAAGATTTTGTACAACGGCATCATGTGATTGCTGAATTTAAACATGTTAAGAACTATTTTCATTGTACGTGTATTTCGATTAATTATGAAGTCGTTCATGGAATTCCCCGCGCAGATCGCTTGCTTTGTGAGGGAGATCTTGTGAAGGTAGATATGGGTATTCGAAAAAATGGTTTTGTTGGAGATGCAACTATTACGCTGGGTATTGGTTATTTATCTGAAAAAGCAAAACTCTTAAAGCAGGTTACCAAAGAATGTTTAGATTTTGGAATTCAGGCTGCTCAGGTGGGAAAGAAAATAGGTGATATTGGTTTTGCGATTCAACGTCATGCTGAAAATTATGGGTATGGTGTTGTTCGCCAATTTGTTGGACATGGAGTAGGGTATGGCCTTCACGAAGCTCCGTCTGTTCCGCATTTTGGACTTGCAAATACCGGACTTGTTTTAGAGGAAGGTTTAGTTATTGCAATTGAACCAATGATTAATCAAGGAACACATAAATGTAAAATTTTAGCAGATGGCTGGACAGCAGTGACTGCAGATAAAAAATTATCTTGTCAGTTTGAACATACCGTTGCAATAACTGCAAATGGCCCTCGGGTGCTGACTATTTAGTCGATATTTATTTTTAAAACTACTCTTGCATTTTTTGTTTTTTATATGTATATGTATAGGTATTATTTATATATTATAGGGGGAAATAATGTTAGCGAATATTAAGATTTCTACAAAATTAGTGTTGGGAATGGGGTTACTTATTTTGTTGGTTGTATGTGGCAGTTTTTATTCTACATATTCACGACTGACAATTCACGCTAAAGAAATTCAAATGAGCAAACTTAAAGACATGAACTTTCTATTAACTGATATTCGTGTTGCTGTTTTAGAGGCACAAAATCATGAAAAAGAATTTATGCTCACTAATTTTGGCGGTACCAATGCTGATATACATATTAAAGCAGTTCAGGATGAAACGAAAATCGTTCAGCAAAAAGTGAATGAAATTTTACAAACGAATGTTGATTCGTCCTTTAATAATTCAGTTAAGGAAATAGGGCGAGAGATGATTGCTTATCAAAATGCCTTTCTTGAGGTGATTAAGAAACTACAAGAAGTTGGGGAAGAAGATTTAGGGAAGTTTGGTATTGTTCGCAAAACATCCAAGGCTGTTGAAGCGATTTTAAAAAAAACTCGTCAGGATAAGTTGCTGATTTCGTTGTTAGAAATGCGTAGACAGGAAAAAAATTATTTGCTACGTAAAACAGATGCTTATGCTGATGCATTTAATAAAGAAGGCGATAAGTTTTTGAGTATGTGCGGAAATAATTCTGAAATTTTGACTCCGTTTAATGATTTTGTTAGAACTATTAATGAAATTTTTCAAATTAAAAAAGAAATTGGCTATACTGAAGATGACGGTCTTTTAGGAAAGATAAAAAAATCTGCAAATAAAATTGATCACTTGATTCTTCAATCAGAATTGTCTGCTAAGGCAAAAGATAAGATATTATCTACAAAAATTGATCAAGCGAATCAAAGTACGAATCAAGTTGTTGTTGTTGTTGGTATCTTTAGTTCACTTTTTGCTATTTTTATTGCTTTTTATTTATATCGTGCTGTAGTCATTCCACTTCACCATGTTGTGGTTTTAATTAAAGATGTTTCTGAAGGAGATGGCGATTTAACCAAGGAGTTAAACCTTCAGAGCAGTGATGAAATTGGACAGTTAGCTAAGTATTTGAATGTATTTATTGGAAAAATTCGTACATTGGTTAGTCAAGCGCAAAATACATCAGCGCAAATCAATCATGTGTATCAGGGATTGTCATTAAATTTTGAAGAATGTACGCATGGGGTTGAAGAAATTACGAATAAAATAACAGAAATTTCTATGGGATCTGCTAAACAGTACGAATTGGCAAATAAAATGGAAACAAAAATTCAAGGTATTGATAAATTATCCAGAGAAACTCAGGGAGTTAGTGATGAACAGAAAGATTTAAGTCGTTCAACGTCTTCAACAATTCAGCAAATTACATCAGCTATTGATCAAGTTGCCCAAGATATTAGTAAAATTGCAGAATCATCGTCTAGTACGGTTGGTTTAGCACAATCTGGAGAAGGTAAAGTTGTTGAATCTGTGAATGCAATTACAATGATTTCTGAAAAATTTACTGGTATTACGCAGCAGTTTAATGATCTTGAAAAAAGTTCTGAAAAAATTGGTGATATTATTACAGTTATTACAGATATTGCTTCGCAAACGAATTTGTTGGCGTTGAATGCTGCAATTGAGGCAGCTAGAGCAGGGGATTCGGGTAAGGGATTTGCAGTTGTTGCAGATGAAGTGCGGAAATTAGCTGAACGATCTGCTGAAGCAACTATGGAAATTACCAGTTTAATTCAAAACATGCAAAATATTACGCGTCAAGCAGTTGTGTCTATGAATCAAGGCGCAGAAAATGTGCAAAAAGGTGTGACATTGGCTACTGCTGCAAAGACATCGCTGCATGATATTTATGTTGCAGTTACTGAAAATGGAATTGGTATTCAGAGTATTTCAGCTTCGTCAGAGCAAGTGACAGCTAGTGCAAATGAATCCGTAGAAGCTGTAAAAAAATTGCAGCAGTCTATTGATAAAACAATGCTGAAAATTAATGAAATTCATTCCTTTAATCAGGATATGGCGACTTCTACGCAGGAATTGGTTGGGATAGCTAAAATAAATACGGATGGAACGCAGGATGTTACGGGTGCAACGGAAGGTATTGCTAATTTAATGACTAGTAGTAATGAGCAAATGACGAATATGGTAAAGCAATTAAATGAGTTAGACGGGTTGCTAAAGCATTTTAAAACTTAGTGCATACGTCGTTAAATCCGCAAGTTGAGCAGCTTTTTGGGATATTCACTGCATTGAATTGATTCATGAGAATGCCAGTTATGAGGGCATTGATAGATGTTTCAATGAGGTTATTGTTTATATCAATTGGAATGAATACCTGTTCGTGTAGAAAAAATAATGAGGCTGAATTGATTTGAATTCCTTGAATTTTAGATAGCGCATAAATATAACAATTCAATTGAGTTTTATAGCGTGTTTTTTCTAATTCGTGAGAATGTGTTGTAGTTTTGTAATCAATTAAATGCCAGTTACTATTTTGATCTTGATATACCAAATCTATTTGTCCAAATAGCAGTGCTTTTTTGGGAATTGGCTGAATATAAGATTGTTCTTTTAAAACTATTTTTGCTGCATTGAGTTTCTCTGGCAAAGTGCTTTTATAAAAGCTTTTTAGTAATCGATTCAGCATGCTTTGTTCAGCTGGTGTAAATAGGGTTTTCGTTGCTGTGGGTAGCGCGAGAGGAATATTGGGTTGCGCAAGTAACTTGTGAAAATATCGTCCTAATTCTATGGATGAACTTTCGTTTGCATGTGATGTGTCATTTATTAAATTGCTTTCTAGAGTTGATTTGATATTTAGTGGAATATATTCTTGTTTTAGTTGAAGTTCGTGAATATAGTAATAATATCGTGGACAAAATGCATAATCGTTGAGAGCAGTTACGGTAAGGTTAATGATGGGTGAGGTGATGATTGTACATCGATTTTTTATGGGAGTCATTGGTGTTGGATTAGTTGTTTCAGGTTGGTGATAATTGCTGGTTGATTGTATTGGAATTTCGGATAAGCTGTATTTCGAAGCGTTGATATGCGACAAATGTGGTAATACCCATTGCAAATAATTGACTAAATTTTCTTCAGTTGATTCCGAGATTGGTGTAAGAGTTCCAGAAAGATAGAGATGTTTTTGAGCACGTGTGAGAGCAACATATAGTATGCGTTTTTCTTCTTCACGATCTTCACTATGCGTAATGTCACTAATCTTATCGTAATAAGAGCTGGAAATGATGTCAATGACATCATCTTTAAGCGATAAACCAACCTGGCCTTGTCGATTTATCAGAATAGGTGGATAAGTTGATTTTCCTTTTTTATGAAGTAGGGGTAAAAAAAGATACGAAAATTCTAAGCCTTTTGCTTTGTGAATTGTCATGATTGAAACAAAGTCTTTTTGTGTGGCTTCTGTGACTGCTTCGCTTTCTTTAATTGCTTGAGATTTTAAGCGTGAAATGTAGCGAATAAATTCTGGTAAGGTTGTTAATGGATGCGTGAGTGAACTAGCAATTGTTCGTAATTTATTGATATTTTGTTGTGATTGAATAGGATTAGGCCATGTAGCGATTGTTTGAAAAAAATGTGTTTTTTGAAAAATAATGTCCAGTAATTCAATGATAGAAAATAGGTTAAGTAAGGGGGTTAGATAGTCACATAAAACTAGAAAATTAGCTATTTTTTCACGTAATGTTTCTGGACTAATTAGATTAGTTGAGTGAATGAAATCATAGTAGGCTAGGCTAGTAGTTGGTTTTGCTTGACTTAGCAGGAAAAGATCATCTAAGGATAAATTTGCAATTGGCGAAGATAAACATGTGAGTAATGGCAAATCTTGACTTGGATTTGAGAGATACTGTAAAAAGGAGATTATGGATATAATTTCTTTTTGTGAATAGAAATGACTTCCTCCTATAATTTGATAAGGGATATCTTGTTGAGATAGTGCAGATTCTAAAGCACTAAATCCTGTTGAATTTCGAACTAAAATTGCCATATTTTGATAAGCTGTTCCATTTTGTTGCGCATTTTTAATTTCAATTGCGAGATGAGCTAGCTCGTCTGTTTCACGATTTAGCGCTGAACGTTCTTTTTTTGTCTTTTCTAAGGTAACAACGTGCGTTTCAATAATAGGTGTTGTCATTTGTGTATTGTTGGAAATGCAGGCTGTGAGTTTGTCATAGCGAATTCCTTTAAACAAAGGTGGGAAAACAAGATTAACTAATTCAATAATAGTAGGGTCGCTGCGATAATTGTGATCTAAAACAAGTAATTCGTTGTTTAAGGTAGCTTGTTCAATATGTTGTTGAAAAAGGGATACGTCTGCATCATTGAAACGATAGATAGATTGCTTGATATCTCCAACTACCATTAAGTTGTTGGGCTGCTTTAGTTTCATAATGAGTTGATATTGAAGCCAATTAATATCTTGGAATTCATCAACCATGATCATTGAAAAGCTTTTTTGAATTCGTTGTCGAATGTCTGAACGTTGGGTAAGAAGTTGAACTGTGAACACGAGAAGGTCATTCATTTCCAATTGATGGCGTAATTTTTTGAGTTGAGTCCATTGTGTTTCAATACGTTTGGACAAAACAATGAGATGTGCCAATCTGATTTCTGTATATTTATTTTCTATTACTTTTTTGATGGATAATGCTTTTGTTTTTAAATCTTGGATCATGGATTTTTGATGTTGTTTTCCCCGATTTAGCTTGAATTCATTGATGTAATCATGTAGCAAATATAGATGCTCACGTGTTATCTCTGGTTCAGCGAGAATACTGGTTAGTTTAGTTTCATATGCTAAAATATCATGAATCATGGATTGAAACGACGTGCTAAGTGATGTGTCCTCTAGTATGTGGTGAAGGATAGTTGAAATTTCGTTTAGTTGTGGAATTAATTGTAGCGTGTCATGAGTTGTTTCCCAAATTAAATTAGTTAAGGGCAGGCCCATAACTGATGTTTTTTTAAGAAGAAATTGAATGGCTTGGCAAAGTGTTGAAAAATCAAGATCATATTTTAGTGAAAAAAAGGTGCTATCTCCATTTTTAATTGCTATTTTCATAGTTTCTTCAATGAGTTGTTCTACTAACATTGAAGACGTGGCATCGTCCATAATTGTGAATTGTGGATCGAGATGTGCTTCAATTGCATATTCTTTTAATAAGCGGAGGCAAAAACTATGAATTGTAGAAATATGGTGTTGAAAGAATTGGTTCTTTGCTGTTTGTAAAACTGGTTCAGTACTAGCTAAAAGTTCTTTTTCAATGCGCTGTTGCATTTCTAATGCAGCTTTATCTGTAAACGTGATTGTTAATATTTCGTTGATTGTAGCTTTTTGTGTTCGAAGAATATGCAGATATCGTTCCGTAAGTACGCGAGTTTTGCCTGAACCAGCTCCTGCGATTAGTGTTAGATCTTTATCTAGCCATTCAACTGCACGACATTGAGTTTCATTGAGTTGCATAGTCGTAAGTATAATCGAACTTCTTTGTTTTGTTTATGCTATAATTTGTTTATGCTACAACCTGATTTGTTTTCTCACGCTTCAGCAAGTTTTCGATTTAATAATGCACCATTAGCTTATCGTATGCGTCCTAAAAAACTTGACGATGTAGTTGGCCAACAGCATTTTTTGGGCAAGAATAAGGTGTTACAGCGGATTATTGAAGCTGACCAGATCATGTCCTTGCTGTTTTTTGGACCGCCAGGTTGTGGGAAAACAACATTAGCAGAAATTATAGCCAATCTAACTCAGGCTATTTTTGTATCTCTTAATGCAGTAGAAGCCAAAGTGGGAGATGTTCGTGATGTCATTGCCAAAGCAGAGGATAATCTAAAGTTTTATCATAAGAAAACGATTTTGTTTGTGGATGAAATTCATCGTTTTAATAAAGCGCAGCAAGATGTTTTGCTAAAAGATATTGAAAAGGGAACGCTTCGTTTGATTGGTGCAACTACTGCAAATCCATTATATTCGCTTAATGCTGCGTTAGTATCTCGTTCTCGGTTGTTTGAATTTAAACCATTATCTGAACATGATATGTTGACATTATTGCATAGAGCTATCATTGCAGAGAACGGGTTAGCTAGTTTTCATGTGGAAATTTCTGATGATTTGTTACGGTTATTTGTAAGAAATAGTGATGGAGATGTTCGGCAGGTTTTTAATAATCTTGAACTTGCTGTACTTTCAACTTTGAAAAATAGTGATGGCAGCGTTGTGATTACTTCTGAAATTGTTAAAGAAGTTTTATCTGCGAAGGTTTTGGCATTTGATGCTAATGAGCATTACGATCTTATTTCTGCGTTCATTAAATCAATGCGTGCGTCAAATGAGAAGGATGCGTTGTATTATTTAGCGCGTATGATTAAGAGCGGCGAAGATCCATTGTTTATAGCGCGACGTATGGTAATATTTTCATCTGAAGATATTGGATTGGCTGATTCCCAAAGTATGCGAGTAGCAAATGAGGTATATCGTGCGTGTGAAACTATTGGAATGCCTGAAGCCCGTATTATTCTTAGTCATGGAGTTATTTATTTATGTCGGGCTGAAAAAAACAGGGATGCTTATAATGCAATTGAGTTAGCATTACAATGTGTTGAGAATATGCAAAATTCACCAGTTCCTTCTGCATTACGAAACTGGTAGCACAAAAGAAGGGTAGGGCGCTTTTGTAGTTTTCCTAGATTCTTATTACACTAGTTTAATCGACAGTTTTTCTACAATGGTGCTGAGTAGGGGCGTAACTTGTTCATGATATGACGTGTGTTGTGTGCGAAAATCACTGTAAAGTTGGCCAATTTCACGACATGTTTTTAATCGTTCAGTTCCTACAGTAGGAAGATTTGCAATCATGATCGCAAATTTATTTTTGAGTACAAGCATTTTTGTGTAAGTATATGTTGACGTTTTTTTAATCATATCAGGATCTAATGATACTTTTGCACAATATGGTTTGATAGCTTCAGCTAATTCATAGTAGGCATCACGAAAATGAACTTTAATGGAGCGATCGTTATTAGCAAGAAAATGAAAATAATAATAAAATAATTTGTCTAAAACTGGTTCAAGAATGTTAAAGTTTAGCACCTGATGCAATGCTGGTAGCGCATTTAATAAATCTGCATTCGTTGGAATGGGTTTATGCTCTTTGTTTACAATCACTTGGTCCGTATTTTCAATAATTGTAATATCAGGATTTTGTAAAGTAATTTTTGTTTCAATGTTTTGAATCGTTTCCATGGCTGACCACCTTTTAAAAAGTTATTTCAACTATGTTCATTGTAGCAAACATATCGAAAAAAATGTACTAAAAATTTTCAAGTCACAAGTATTAGTGAATTATTCATCATTAGCTGCTAAAAACATATCGTACGGGAATTTGAAATATCTCAGGTTAAATCATTATGAATTAGAAATTATGGATACTCATTGGCGTTTTTGGTGGGTAGTACAGGGCTCGAACCTGTGGCCTCTAGCATGTGAAGCTAGCGCTCTAACCAACTGAGCTAACCACCCGCTGAATAGAATATCATTATTATAGTATTTATGTAGATGTTTGAAAACCTAGCAAATTGAAAAACGCATGTTATAATCAATCTATACATTTTTTGTTGTGAAGTTCGCTTAAAAGTGAACTTAAGGTAAGTATAAAAAGGAGTAGCCAATGATATTAGAAAAATATATTCGAGATGTAAAGGATTTCCCCAAAGAGGGGATTATTTTTAAAGATATTACAACGTTGTTAATTGACCCTTTGGCTTTTCGCGCAGCGATTGATCATATGATTTCGTTGTTACGTGAAGTTGATTTTGATTATATTATTGGAATTGAGTCGCGCGGATTTATTTTTGGAGCGCCACTTGCATATGCATTAAAAAAGGGGTTTATTCCGGTTCGTAAAAAGGGGAAATTGCCTGCAGAAACTGTCGAGCTTACTTATAATTTGGAGTATGGACAAGATACAATTTGTATTCATTCTGATGCATTAAAATTAGGAGATCGTGTTGTTGTTGTTGATGATCTGTTAGCAACTGGCGGAACGGTTGGCGCAGTCAATGAATTAGTTACAAGAATGGGTGCTGTAATTGAAAAAAATATTTTTTTAATTGAGTTGGATTTTCTAAAAGGCCGGTTAAAATTGTCAGATGAAAAAGTGGTTTCTTTAATTCATTATTCTTAACTCAGGAGGCAATCATCACCATACTTCTCTTTTCTGATTTACATGGCGACGAGCCGATTTTAAGTGCTATTTTGAATCGATATGAAAATGAGGTCGATGAAATTTGGTCAACAGGAGATCTTTTTTTCCCTTATGCAAATGATGATAATGCACGAAAAAAAGTAAAGGCTGTAATTTCACGATTAAATGTTATTACAAAACCGTTTTTCTCATGTCAGGGCAATTGTGATGACATGGTAGATCGGTCTGCTTTTCTTTTTGCTTTGATGCCTAGATATCTTATTTTAGAGCGAAATGGGACATCGTTTGTGTTAACGCATGGTGATATGTATTCTGGAATTCAATCTCAAGTTAACCTAGCAAAATCGAATCAGTGTCGGGTTCTTTTTTCTGGACATACGCATAATTTTGGTTGTCGTGATTTTCATGGGGTTGTTTGTTGCAATTTGGGATCACCCTCATATCCGCGAGATTTAAAAAAGATACCGATGGTAGGGCTGTTAGATATTGATTTGCAAGTGATTAAGCTTGTGGATATTCGAACATGGGAATCTATTCTTAGTATCACATACTAATTTGTTTCATCTAATTTTTAAAAGATAATAATGATTTTCTGCTGGTTGTAGCTAGGAAATTCACGTAAGCTATTCCAGGTTCTATTTGCATATTTGATGTCGCATAATATATATTATGTAAAGTATCTACATTTGTAAGGCTTGTAAATAGACTTAAAGACGCCGTTTCTTCTTGGTTCGTCTGTGGAGAACAATTAAAACTGTGGATAACCTAGTCTGTTATGTTCAAAACTTCGACAGGCTGAGCATTCTATGGTTATAATATCTGCATGAATGATATTTTACTTAGCATTGATCCTGGTTATGCCATTATTGGTTATGGAATTATGAAAAAAAATGGCTCTAAAATCGTGATTTTGGACTATGGCCATATTAGTACATTGAAAACAGACAAGTTCGCTGTACGTTTGAATCAATTGGCTAAAGCGCTTGATTTACTGATACAGCAGTATGCACCTGGTCAGTTAGCTGTTGAAGAACTTTTTTTTTCAAAAAATACAAAAACTGCAATGAAAGTTGCACATGCACGTGGAGTAATTTTAAATGTAGCAGTTGAACATGGTTTGGATGTATTTGAATATACTCCTTTGCAAGTCAAACAAGCAGTTGTTGGATATGGGCGTGCAGACAAAAATCAGGTTCAAGAAATGGTTAAACGACTGTTATCATTAAAAGAAATTCCTAAACCTGATGATGTTGCAGATGCCTTAGCTATCGGTGTTTGTCATTTACATACCTATAGCTTTCGCAGTAAACTAGAGATATTATGATTAATTGGTTGAAGGGACATATTGAAAGTATTGATGGAAATGAAATGACGTTGAATGTTAGTGGTGTGGGATATCAAATTTTTTGTTCGGCCTACTCTATTCATCAACTAAAATCGTTAGATCCATGTATGGTATATACTCATATGCATGTTCGGGAAGATGCACAATTATTATATGGATTTTCAGCACCTGAGGAAAAGCGAATTTTTTTATTATTGGGTTCTGTATCTGGAATTGGGCCTAAATCAGCTATTCAAATGTTATCAAATATTTCATATCCGGATTTAGTTCAGGCAGTATTGACGAATAATATTGTTGCGTTGGTAGCTATTCCAGGTGTTGGCAAAAAAACAGCTGAACGCATGATTATTGAATGTAAGGATAAATTACTTAAATTGGGATTTTCGGGGTCCTCTATAGATAAAAATGTGCAGAATGTGGGTTCTATGATTATGTCAGAAAACGTTTTGGCTTTTGATGAGGCTGTTGAAGCACTTGTTGAGCTTGGTTTTTCTCTTCAGGAAGCTAAAAATAAAATTAAAATAATTCCCAATTTGACTGGTACAGAAAGTGTTGAAATTCTAATTAAGCTGGCATTACGGCACTAGTTTTTTTTCTGACTAGTTTTGTTTATAAGGGTGTGCATAAGCCATAGTATAAAACAGAGTGTCATTCCAACAAGAAATCCCATAAACGAACGATATAAAGTAACAAGAACTGGCGAGTGAATATGACAAAATGTATTAATAACTGATACATAAGCAATAGCTGAAATCGAAATAAAAAAATATTTCCAAACGCGATTTTTATAGTGATTAAAAAAATAAATGCCAATAAATAACGATGGATACCCAATAAGAAATTCTTTGGTTCGAGGGCGAATTAGAAATAGTTGTTCTAGCAAGCTGCGAAATTTTAATTCATTACCGCCCAATATTAGAAACCCATAATTTCCAGTTCTAAGAACGTAAATAATAATTGATAACAGCAATATAAAAAAGAAAAAAATGTAACCCAGTGTAACATGTTTAGTTAAAAATCGTTTCATAATTGGTAAAAAAGCTTTGAGTCGATAGGGTTTGATATAGTAGTAAAGAAATAGTAATAAAATTGGCAGAATAACTGCTAATTTAACGCCTCGAAAATGACGAATGCCTAAATAATAACTAATATCAATAAGATAAGCATTAATTATCAGTCCAGTAAGCCAGGCAGTTAGAAGTAGGCTTACTGCTATTTTTAAAAATGCCCTACCCTTGTGTTTTAAACTATTGAGATGCTCAAGTTGCTTGAAATTTAGGAGTGACATATAGCCAATGATTGGTAAACAAACTGCAGTAGCTAAAGCATAGTATTCTTTTAATGTGTCATAAACATTATATAGTGTGCCAATGAGCAGAAACGTAATATGTCCTAGAATATAAAATGTTAGCCATTTTTTGGTCCAAGGTATGTAAAAGCGAATACAATACGCCATAAGAAATGCAGTTGTTAAAAAAAGAAAAAGATCTAAAAATCGAAAGCTTGTTTTTAATTGAGTATTTGGATTTTGGATCATTGTTGAGACCTTATAGCCTCGAGATTCAATGCTGGATTTAATATGTTGCAGAAATTGAAGGTTTAGCACATCTAATTCTTCTTCGAATTGTTGGTCTAAATATAGATTGACGTATAGTAAACGGCAATTACGTTCAATAACAGCGCGTACATACCTGCTAACAGCGCGGCTTTCAGGAAATTCTTTCATATCTTTTTCAGGGATAGAATGAACTTTTATAACTTGATATGGAATTCTTTGTGCAAGACGGTCTGCGCCTTTTTGATCTACGAATTCAATTAGGCCAAAATTAAAAGAAAGCGCATCGAGTTTATACGCCGTACTTTCTAAATAATCAGGATATCCAAGTACTGAATCTTTTGAAAAGATAATATGTCGAATCATGCCCGTTTTTAATGAATTTAGTAGAAATGAAATTCCTTCTTCTGAATAACTGTAATGATTTGTCAGTCTGGGAACAACGCTAAATCCCTGAAGATACAGCGATTTGATATCTCCATCGAAAATTCCAAGCTTGAGGTCACGGATAGTTTTTTCTTCTCCTGAAATTGAAAGAATATTGTTGCCTAAATCATGAATTTTAGTTGGTCCCATTTTTTGCAAAAATTTTATTTTAACAAAATCAAAAATAGTTGTGTCGTCAATCATAATATAGTATAAATCCGGATTGATAGTAAGATTAGGATTAGCACGAAATATGCCTGCTTTTGTTGTTTGAATTCGTTGATTATTTATTAGATTAGATCCAGATTCCATTGTAGCTGTGCCATCTTCAATAAAATCATCCACTGATCGTTCTTCAATTGCAATTGTTTTGAATCCTTTGTCACGAAAACTCAGTAAAATGTCTTCTAATGGTTTTCCTGATATTGAATGAATGCGTTTGATATCATGAAAAGGGATGATAATTTCAACATATTTATTGTGAAATTCGAATCGAATTTTGTGATATAGTCGATATGTGGCGACTGTACAGCTTAATAATAAAATTGCAAAAAATAACTGAGTTAGTGTTAATTTTTTAAATGACATCATGCTTGCCTCCGTTGAAAAAATAAATAGCCTTCGATTAATGAACTTAGTTTCCCATCCATTACGCCTTTGACGTCACTAGTTTCAACATCAGTTCGAAGATCTTTGACTAAACTGTAGGGATGAAATACATAGCTTCGAATTTGATTGCCCCAACTGATTTCTTTATTAGCACTGACTAGATTGGCTAAGTCTTCTTTTTTTTGTAGTTCTAATTGTTGCAACAATCGTGACTTTAGTACCATCATTGCATAATCGCGATTTTGATGTTGAGAACGACTCGCTTGACTTTGTGCAACAAGTCCTGTTGGAATATGTGTTAACCGTACTGCTGAATCCGTTCGATTGATATGTTGTCCCCCTGCTCCGCTGGCGCGAAAGGTTTCGATTCGTAGGTCACTTTCTTTGATATCGACACTTACTTCTTGTTGGATTTGAGGCATAATGTCTACTGAAGCAAAAGATGTTTGGCGTTTGTGATTAGCATTGAACGGAGACAAGCGCACTAGACGATGGACCCCGTGTTCTCCTTTAAGATATCCATATGCCAGATCGCCAGAAATCGATAATGTTGCACTTTTGATGCCTGCTTCTTCTCCATAAGAGCAGTCTACAATTTCACATTGATAATGTTCACTTTCACACCATCGAAGATACATTCGTAGCAACATATCTGCCCAATCTTGCGCATCAGTTCCCCCTACCCCTGCATTAATTGTCATAATTACATTATCGTGATCATGCGTACCGTTCATGAGTGTTTCTAATTCGAGTAGCCGATAATGATGGGCAATCATATTATACTGTTGTGCAATTTCAGGAATTAATGAATCATCGGATAAAGCTAGCAAATCATGCAAATCATTAGCTTGAGCCTGAAGTTGTATATATTGATCCCGTTTTGCTGTAAGAGTTTTTGTTTTTTTTAGAACCAGTGTTGCTTGTTGAATATTTTCCCAAAAATTAGGTTCATGAACTTCACGAGACAATTCATCTAATTGTTCATTAATATGAGCAATGTCAAAGATAGTCTCCCATTAAAAAAATTTGGTCAATTAGTTTTTCAAGATCGGTTTTAAGATGTTCAAACATTCTAGTTAAATTATGCGCCGCAACATTTTTTATACTTTTTTCCAGATTGACAAGGACAAAGATCATTACGGCCAGTTTTTTCAGCTTTTTGATTTAGTCGAGGAGTTGATGCTTTTGGGTTGTTATCGTTCAAAAATTTAGCAGCTGAAAAAATAGATTTATATTCGATATTTTCTGGTTGATCTACTATTTTTACTCGAAAAATATTATTAATTGTCTCGCGTTCTACTGCATCCATCATTTCTTTGAACATCGTAAATCCTTCAATACGATATTCTAATAGTGGATCTTTTTGACCATAAGCACGCAAGCCAATACCATCTTTTAAGAGATCCATATGATGTAAGTGTTCAATCCATTGACGATCCAATATTTGCAAATAAATAATTTGCTCAATCTTGTTGAATTCAGCTGGCACTTGGTTTTTAAGATGTTGATATGCAGATAAAACATGATTGACGTATAAGGTTACAATATCTTCTCGTTGTATTAAGGGAGAAAGTGATACATTAAATTGAACTGGAATGATTTCTTGAAGTGCTGTATTTAAGTCGTTTTGTGAAATATCTTTCGCTTGTGTTTTTTCTGGTATATAGTTTTGAACCAATTGTGTCATTTGCTTTTTGATGATTGATTGATAATGTTCTGTAAGTTGGCTTAATTTGAGTATTTTGGTACGAATGCCGTATACAACTTCGCGTTGTTTATTCATGACATCGTCATATTCGAGAAGTTGTTTCCGAATATTGTAATGATATAGTTCTACTTTTTTTTGTGCTCGTTCAATAGCTTTTGAAATCAAATTATGTTCAATAGGTACATCTTCAGGCAGGCCCATGACATTCATCATTTTGGCTACGCGTTCAGTTCCACCAAATAAGCGCATAAGATCATCATCAAGTGCAACGTAAAATTTTGATGCGCCTGGATCTCCTTGCCTGCCACTTCGTCCTCGAAGCTGATTATCAATACGGCGCGATTCGTGCCGCTCAGACCCCAGAACAAAAAGTCCACCTGCAGCTTTTACTCCTTCACCAAGAACTATATCTGTTCCTCGCCCTGCCATATTGGTTGCAATAGTTACTGCGCCTAATTGTCCAGCTTGTGAAATAATTTCAGCTTCTTTTTCATGATACTTCGCATTAAGTACTGTATGCGGAATTCCTTTGCGTTTTAGAAGTGAACTAAGATGTTCAGATACTTCAATAGAAATAGTACCAACAAGTACGGGTGTTCCTTTTTTGTTTAAATCTAGGATATCACGAATAATTGCATCGTATTTTGCTGCTTTGTTTTTGTATATTGCATCTGGTAGATCTTTTCGAATCATGGGTTGATTTGTGGGAACTTCAAGAACTTCGAGTGAATATATTTTTTGAAACTCGGCTTCTTCCGTTAAGGCTGTACCTGTCATCCCTGCTATTTTAGTAAACATGCGAAAGTAGTTTTGAAAGGTGACTGTTGCATAAGTTTGGCTTTCTTGTTGAACATTTACGCGTTCTTTAGCTTCAATGGCTTGATGTAGTCCATCACTATATCTGCGACCAATCATGAGCCTTCCAGTAAATTCGTCAACAATGACAACTTCACCATCTTTGATAAGATAATCGACGGATTGTTTAAATAAATAATGTGCGCGTAATGATTGAACTAACATATGTGCGTATTCCATGTTTTGGATGGAATAAATAGAATCTAAATGTAAAAGCTGTTCAGCTTTTGAAATGCCTTCTTCTGTAAGTACGACATTTTTTGTCTTTTCATCTATCGTAAAATCTATTGTAGCATGAAATCGCCGGGTTACATCATCGCATAATTGGTATTTTTCCGTTGAATCATCTAATGATCCTGAAATAATTAAAGGAGTTCTGGCTTCGTCTATTAAGATTGAGTCGACTTCGTCTACAATTGCATAATGAAGCTCTCGTTGCACGCATTCCCTTGGGTCTGTAGCCATATTGTCTCGTAAATAATCAAAGCCAAATTCATTGTTGGTTCCGTATGTAATTTCTGCTGCATAAGCTGCCTGACGCTCGATAGGAGGAATATTTGACTGAATTAAGCCAACAGATAATCCCAAAAATTCAAATATTTTACCCATCCATTCGCAGTCTCGACGTGCCAGATAATCATTGACTGTAACAATAAAAACTCCCCGTCCAGTAAGTGCATTTAGATATGCTGGCATTGTTGCAACTAATGTTTTCCCTTCACCTGTTTTCATTTCTGCAATTTTGCCTTGATGAAGAATTAGTCCACCGATTAGTTGAACATCAAAAGGTTTCATATTTACAACGCGGTAGGCTGTTTCTTTTACAACAGCAAAAGCTTCAGGCAAAATATCATCCAACGTTTTACCCTGAGCAAGAAGTGTTTTAAAGTAAAGCGTTTTTTGACTTAGCTCTTCGTTACTTAAGTTTGATAATTTAGGTGCAAACGCATTGATTGATTTAACAATGTTTGAGTAATGACTAATTTTATCAGCATTGCTGCCGCCAAAAAGTTTTCGTAAAAAGTAAAACACGCGGGCTGAACTCCCTTGTGTTAGAATTCCGGCTCGATAAGGCCTAATGTTCCATCTGAGCGCGTATAAACAACATTTGTTTCATCAGTCTTTGCATTTTTAAATACATAAAAATCATGACCAATTAATTTTAGTTGAAGTGCGGCTTCTTCAACATCCATTGGCTTTATTGCAAACCGTTTTGTTTTTACAATTCGCGGAAAAAGAGGTTCCTCATTGGGCCCAATTTCTTTAAGTTGACGAATAAGTCCACCATTAACAATTACTTTATCTTTTTTGTGGTTTTTAAGTTTTTCTTTGAATTTTATTAGCTGTTTTTCTAATTTTTCAACGACAACATCAATAGCTGCATACATATCTGCATGTTTAACTTCTGCACGAAGAATTCCACCATGAACGAACATAGTTAATTGCGCAGTATTTTGTTTGTCTTGAATTCGGCTGTGCGTATGGCCTAGTTCTGCTTCTAGCCCTGTTATGCCTTCTTCAAAATACCGTTCTAAGGATGAAAATTTTTTAAGCGCGTATGTTTTTATTGCACTTGTCATTTCTAGGTTATGTCCATATACATTGATTTTCATCATAAACTCCTTCTAATTATTGATCCAATTCTCATTTTAAAATTTTTGCAACAGTTTCCAGTAAATGATCTGCATCAAATTTAACAAGAAAGTCATCTGCACCAACAGACAGACCTTGTGCAGAAATATTTCCTCCACTTAATGACGTATGCAGAATTACTGGAATATCTTTTAGGAGAGGATCATTTTTTATAGTTTTTGTTAAGGTAAATCCGTCCATTTTTGGCATTTCTACATCTGATAAAACTAACGAAATATAATCTGATAAAGGATTTTTTTCTAGTTTTGCTTTTTCTGCAAGTTTAAGCAGAAAGTCGAGTGCATCTTGTCCATTTACCTTTTCAAAGATTTCACTGCCTGTTTCACTAAGTGTTTGTGTGACCATTTTTCGAGCAATTGATGAATCATCTACGACTAATATTTTTTTCCCTTCTGGAACTTCGTATTGTTTTGCATTCTTTTTTCCCTGAAGTGTTTGTTGTTCGATATAGCTTGGGTTTACCTCTGCAATAATTTTTTCAAAATCTAGAATCAGCATGATTTCATTATTATCAATTAAGGTGACTGATGTGACAATATTACCATATTCTTCGCGAATAACATCTGGAGGTTCTGAAATTCGATCCCATGAAATACGTCGAATTTTTTTAATATCATGTACCATAAAACCACAAATTATATTATTGAATTCCGTAATAATTAAATATTCGATAGGCTTGTTTCCTTCAATTCCGATTCGGCTTACTAGGTTGATAATAGGAATTGCTTGGCCTCGAAGATTAATCATGCCTTCCAGATAGCTGGATGCATTATTCACACGCATGATTTGCTCAGGTAAAAAAATTACTTCTTTAACCTTAAAAACATTTATTCCATAAATTTGTTCTTTTATTTTTCCATCAGGCATTTCTTTATAGAGACGAAAGTCGATTAATTCGATTAAATTTGTTCCCACTTCAATTAAACTACCCATTTTTGTAGCCATTGTATCCTCCCCTAGTTAATTTAAATATTCAATTATTTCTCGAAATCTTTTAACAATTTATAAAACCTTAGTAAAAGCATACTCATTAATTCGTAAAATGTCTAGATGGCATTAGCTTATTTCTATTATATTTAATGCTATTTTGGGGATCCATCCAGATAGGCTACGTCCAAAAAGGATAAATACCCATTTATTGTTTTCTTTTTCAATGCGAATTTTCGTGCCTTTGTGTAATACGAACAGCGTAGCGTATAATTCTGTTGGACCGCTTTTTATTTCGACACGGTCTGTAATGATAATGGCTTCAGCTGGATACATCAAGGTTGTAATAGGTGTCCACGAAAAAATGAAAAAAATGAGCGTTATGATGATTGCTGTTGTCATAATTCGAAATAGCCATTTTCTTGGCCAAATAATTACACTCCATAGGCAAATTCCAGAAAACATGACTGATCCTATGCATATTATTAACCATTGATAGCCATTTAATTGGTCAGATACAAAATCATAAACTCGGTGTAAGGGCTGTGGCGTGCTGTCTTCTTTGTCTTCAAGCAAAGGTTTAATAAATGCTAAATTTTTTTGAATAGTTTTGTTGGATGGTGCTAAAAGTAAAGCTTTTTCCCATGATAATCGTGCATTTGCTAAATCACCTTGTTGGTAATAGGTATTTCCTAAATTATAAAATAAGGATTGGCTACGAAGGCCTTTTTGTAATAAAGATTGATAAAGTGTTTGAGCTTGGACATATTTTTTTTGAGAATATAATAGAGTTGCTTGGTTAAATTCAGGAGAGTTTGCTTGCAGTTCAGCAAGTAAATTACTGGTAAGAAAAACAAAAATTAGCAATGCATATTTCATTTTGTAATATTACGCTTTTTAATAAAATTTTTCTAGACTATAAAATAAATTTTCTGAATGTCGCTCCCCTTCAGGCTTATAGGGGAGTTTACGACATTAAAAAGTTGTCTGGTGGAGGTGAGGGGAATCGAACCCCTGTCCGAAAAGTTCTTTATTTACAGGCCTACGAGTGTAGTCGATTCTTAAATTTTACTAAAACACAGGGTACCGACACCCTAACTGCTTAGCGAGATGCAAAAGATTTCGTTTCCTAAAGGACATCACCTAAGGGTCACTACATCGGCAATTTTACGCCGTACCCATCCGCCGATAAAACGGACACGACGCGCAGTCTAAATTAGGCTGCTTGTGCTACTTCTGCAATAGCGAACGCGTTTTTAAAATTGTTTGCGTTTGTTTTTTTCTGCCTTTTAACGAGGCCTGGCAGCTCCTCGACTCGCCCCATAAATCAAGTTCCTTCCCGTCGAAGCCAGGCACCCCCGAGAATGACTAGATTATATCATAAGTTACGTTTTTTTATTATTTTATTTTTTATTTTTTATTCGTTCTGAAATTAAATCTTCCCAGTATTTAATAGGTTTAAAGCGACTGCGCGGAACAATTAAGGGTATACCTTTTAATTCTGTGATTCCTGAACCAATAGCTGTTTCCAATTGAACAATGTCTGTGCAACTATGCGCAGTTTTAATTGTTTTTGGATTGACAATCAAGGGAAGCTTAATGAATGATTTATTATGGTAATATTGTACAATTGTTTTTAAGCGGATCCAAAGATTATTAGTATTAAAAAAACTGTACTTTGAAATATTTTCAAAATCGTTTAATTCGTCTGCTGAACATTGTGCACGTTCTCGAAGAATAAACTCGCCTTTTGAGTTTAATGCTAAGTGCCCTCCTTTTTTATCTTGTTCTGTTCTTGCGGTTACTTCCATTAGGAATGGTAGGTTGTTATCATGCATAAATCCTAAAATTGCGGGATCAACTGTAGCACCCAGATTATCAATATTGGCAATAAACAAATATTCAACGCCTAATGTCAGTAAATATTCGGCGATTCCTGAAATCATAATAGCATGGTACATGTCTCCATGACCGGGTGGATACCATTCTTGGTCTGGATCATCTGGACAGGAAAAAGGTGCTTTTGTTTCTGCATTGATTCGTGGCATACGGCATTGAACAAAAACGTTGGGAAGATCTTTCAGTAATAGATTAGCAAAAAATGCAATGTAATCAATAGTTTCTGCTTGGGTTGCAAAACTATTCATGAGCACCATGGGTATATGACATTGATGCTGTTGCCGTAATTTACTAACCGTTTGGATCATATTATCAAGAAAATTAGTACCAGATTGAATATTTAATAATGCTTTAGGTTGTTTGAGTCCCATGCTTGTGGCCAGTCCTCCATTTAGCCGAACTATAGCTAAATGTTTGATTTGATTATAGCCAATATCATGATAGTTAGCAATTTTTGCATACGAAAAAATTTTCTCTGGATCTGGAGCGTAAATATCTTTGTTTTCTACTAATCCTGTTTGGCCAGAAATATATTGATGATAAAGATCTAGAAATGCTTCAACAAAAAGTACGGGTGTACGGTCTTTATCTAAACGGTTTTTAATTTCGTTGAGGTAAGTTTGATGCAAAGTCATTCGATTACTCCACAGTTACACTTTTAGCCAAATTACGTGGTTGATCAATATGACATCCTCGTAGTACTGCAGAGTAATAAGCTAGTAACTGAAGTGGGATTACTTCCAAAATTGCACCTAATTCTTCACTGGAATCTGGAATATAAATAACATCATCAACAAATTCTTTAATTTTCTTGTCGCCTTTAGTTGCAACAGCAATAACTTTGCCTTTTCGCGCTTTAACTTCGGAAATATTGCTAAGAATTTTTTCGTAAGCGCGATGTTGAGTTGCTATAACAACTACTGGCATGTCTTCGTCAATTAAAGCAATGGGACCATGTTTCATTTCTGCTGCTGAATAGCCTTCGGCATGAATATAGGAGATTTCTTTCATTTTAAGAGCACCTTCCATAGCAACTGGAAATCCAATCCCACGACCTAAATATAGAAAGTTTCGTGTTTGATGATATTTACGTGCAATACGTTTTATTTCGTCATGATCGTCCAAAAGTTCTTGCTGAATACGATGAGGAAGTGCAATGAGTTCTTTTAAGCGCTCAATTAATTCTTTGGGTTCAATTGACCATTTAATTTGCCCCAAGTAGAGTGCAAACATATATAACGCAATAATTTGTGTGCTAAAGGCTTTGGTTGATGCTACGCCAATTTCGATTCCTGCACGAGTATAAATGACTCCATGGGATTCTCGAGTAATTGTGCTGTTTACTACATTGCAAATAGATAGGACCATTGCGCCTTTATTTTTAGCTTCTATTACTGCAGCAATGGTATCTGCAGTTTCGCCTGATTGACTAATAGCTAATACGAGTGTTCGATGGTCAATAATGGGATTGCGATATCGAAATTCGGCAGCAAATTCTACTTCAACTGGGACATTTGCAAATTTTTCAAGAAAGAATTCGCCAATCAATCCAGCATTTAATGAGGTTCCGCATGCTGTAATAACAATTCGATTGATGTTTAGCAGTTCACGATTTGACATTGTTAATTTATAAAAGAAAATTTCACCTTTTTCAGCATCATATCTGCCTGCAAGGGTGTCGCTAATTGCACGTGGTTGTTCAAAAATTTCTTTCATCATAAAATAATCGAATCCCTCTTTTTCAGCTACTTCAATTTCCATATCTACTTCAATGGGTGTTTTTTTAACGAGTTCTCCATCACCGTTTTTAAAAACAACATATCCACGTTGAATATTGGCAAGTTGAAAGTCATCAAGATACACAACTTTTTTAGTATATTTTAAGATAGGTGCAATGTCAGAAGCAATAAAATATTCATTTTTTCCAAATCCGATTAATAAGGGACTGCCTTTACGTGCGACAATAATTTGATCTGGATGGTTGATATGGATTACTCCAATCGCATAAGCACCTTTTAGTTTGCGAATAGCTTGTAATACTGCTTCTTCAAAATTATTGTCTGTATAGAATTTTTCGATTAAGTGTGCAATCACTTCTGTGTCTGTATCTGAAATAAAACAATGACCTTCACTGAGTAATTCTTCTTTGATTTGCACGTAGTTTTCAATAATACCATTATGAATGACGCAGAGTTGTTTTTTGCAATCTAATTGTGGATGAGAATTCAAATCTGTTGGTTCACCGTGGGTTGCCCATCGAGTATGCCCGACTCCTACAGTGCCTTCCATAGGTTTTTCTTGAATGAGCTTTTTAAGCACATCTACTTTGCCTGCTGTTTTGCGAAGATCAAGATGATCACGGTGGATTGTTGCAATTCCTGCGCTGTCGTATCCTCGATATTCAAGTCCTTTTAATCCTTCGACAATAATAGGGCTTGCATTACGTTTGCCTAAATATCCAAAAATACCGCACATAGAATTTTCTCCTTATATTGACTCAAGACTATCTTATCCTTTTACTGATATTTTCTCAAGCAGAACAACTGCTTCTGCTGCAATTCCTTCGCTTCTGCCTAAATAGCCAAGTTTTTCAGTTGTAGTTGCCTTTATATTGATATTATCAGGGGCTGTATTCAAAACTTTACTGATAGATATTTTCATTTCAGCACTGTATGGCATGATTTTTGGAGCTTGCGCAATCACAATCGTATCTAGATTTATTATTTGAAATGATTTTTTTATTAATAAATCATGTACTTTTTTCAGTAAAATGAGAGATGAAATTCCGAATAAAGTAGGATCTGTATCTGGAAATAATTCACCAATAACACCTAGACCTGCAGCACCTAGAAGTGCATCCATGATTGCGTGAATTAGTACATCTGCATCGCTGTGCCCTAAAAGTCCTAAAGGAAAGGGAATGTGAACGCCACCCAGAATAAGTTTTCGATTGGGCACTAATGCGTGAACGTCGTAGCCTATGCCAATGCGCATGACATTAGTTTCTTTTCAGCGATTATTAAATCGATGGATGTTGTGATTTTAAGGTTATCTGATTGCCCTTGAAAGATTTTGATAGGAATTCCTAGAGCTTCAACTAACCCAGCTTCGTCAGTAAAATGATCTGACCGAATTGTTGAATAGGCTTTCATTAGTATCTCATATTGAAAAAGTTGAGGGGTTTGAACTGCAAACAATTGTTCTCGATCTAGTGTTGCTACAATAATATTTTTATTATTGATTTGCTTGATTGTATCTGTTATAGGTGTTGCCATAACAATGGCAGGTTCATTTTGTTGAATGAGTTGAGAAATTGTATTAGATTGAATTAAGGGACGAGCTCCGTCATGAATCAGCACGTTATCATCTTTTTGTGCGCCTTGAATAGCTGTTACGCCTTGTTTAACAGAATAAAATCTGCTAACTGGGGATGATACAATAATGGAAGAAACTTTTGTTAATAAAAATTGGTTAACTAATTGCTTCATTGTTGCCACGTCTTCATTTTGAATAACAACAATGATATTGTGAATTTGTTGGCAGTTTTGAAAAGCTTCGATTGCCCAAACGACACTTGGTTTGCCGTGTATGAGTAATAATTGTTTTCCTTTGGCTTGACCGAGTCTGGATCCAGTTCCTCCAGCTGCAATGATTACATGATTACGCAATAAACAGCTCCTTACTAGCGCCTTCGGTTAAGTTTTTATAACCAGTTGACGTCACGACAAGGGTATCTTCAATTCGAATTCCATATTTTTCAGGAATATATAGGCCTGGTTCAATAGTAATGACCATGCCAGCTTTTAGTTGAGCCTCCATGTTTTTATTGGATATTCTAGGCGATTCGTGAATTCGAAGGCCTACACCATGACCTAAAGAATGAGGAAAACAATTTTCAAGTTTATGTTTACTAAAAAGCCAACGAACGTGTTCATCAATGTCTTTTACATATACGCCTGCGCGAATCATTTTTAAAGCTTCTAATTGTGCTGTTGCTACCAGTTGATATAGTTCAAATTGTTTTTTTTCTATTTTTTTTTGTTTTCCCCAAAAAATTGTACGGGTTAGATCGCTATGATAGCCGCGGACTACAACACCAAAATCAAACATGATTAATGAATTTCGTTGTAGCTTGTTTGTTGATGCATCTGCATGCACTAAAGATGTTCGGTTTCCGCAGGCAACTATAGTCGTAAAGGCCATGTCATCTGCGCCTTTTGCTAATGCAAGTTTTTTCATTTTGGAAGCAATGTCAAGTTCTGTTCGGTTTTCGTCAAGTTCATGAATAATTGTTTGAAAAATATCAACAGTAATAGCGCAAGCTTTTTGAATGAGTAGAATTTCAGCAGTTGATTTTATTTCGAAATATTGATCGCAATAATGATTTAAACGATTAAGTTGTTTGAATAGCTGATGCTGCCATGTCATGATATAAGCGCTTGAATTGCTAAATGATAGCTTTTAAATCCAAATCCGCAAATAACGCCTTTTGTTAGTGGAGAAATTACGGAATGGTGGCGAAAAGATTCTCGCGAATAAATATTTGACAAGTGAACTTCAATAATGGGGATAGATAAAAGTTTGAGTGCATCGTGTAATGAAATAGAGTAATGTGTGAGTGCTCCAGGATTGATAATGAGCCCATTCCATGATTCATGAATTGTGGTTTGAATTCGATCAATCAAGGTGCCTTCGTGATTTGATTGAAACCATTCAAACGAAATTTGTTTATATGCTGTTTTTAATTCATTTTCCAAATCCTTTAATGTTTGAGTTCCATAAATTTCAGGTTCGCGTTGACCTAACATATTCAAATTTGGACCATTTAGTACAAGAACGTTCATCTCCGAGTTCCTTTCATCGATATATCACTTCATGTATTAATACGATACCGCCGATACTGCCAAAAATCAAGTTAGGTGTCCAAGCTGCCCATAGTGGTGAAATCATCCCCCCATATCCAAAGGAACGAAAAAAAGCCATTAAAAAAAAGTAAAAGCCCACACATAACAATGCTAATAGAACTGCAGTGATTACTTTCCACCAATCTTTTCCGCTGCGAACCAAAATAGATGTTAACATTAATCCAATCATACCAAAAATAAAACTTGCTCCTGCAAAACTGAATTTCATATGATAGTCTACAGCTAAGCGAGTTGTAGAAATGCCGCCTTGCTTAAACATTTTAATTTGTGTTTGAAGTTCTTTTGCGCTCATTTCGTAGCTGCTTTTTTGTTTATTAAAAAATTGTTCTGGATTATAATTTACGTCAATTGTCATTTCCTGAAACGCCATATCATAAGATAAATATCCTTGGTCATTATATCGATGAATTTTTCCATCACGTAGTACCCATTGATTTTGTTGCCATTGAGCAAACTTGGCAAGGATAACTCGTGGATACGTTCCACAAGTTTCATAAATCATAACCTGGGAATAAAGATGAGATTTCAAGTCTACATGATCAATATAGAAAAATCGATTTTGGGTATCTTTAAAGAAAATTCGTTCCGTGATGTCAGGTTGAGGGTCTTTTAATACGACTTTTCGAATGAGTTCATTTGAAACATAGTTGCTCCAAGGAACCAGATAACTATCTAAATAGAAAGATAAAAATGATATTCCTAGCATGAATATCATTACCGGACAAAGAATCCGGCCTAGCGAAATACCACTGGATCGTAAAATCGTTAGTTCATTATCTTTTGCAATTCGAATAAATAATAACATAACGGAAAAGAGAATAGCCATGGGTAAAAATAATATGATAATCGAGGGAATGCGAAAGGCGAGCAATTTACAAACTAGCAAAAACGCTACCCCCCGATTAACAAATAAATCAATCAGGGTAAATAGCGTATCAACGAGTCCAATAAGAATAAATCCAATAACTGCAAAGAAGAAAGCAAAAAATGCTTCTTTTAGCAGATATTTATCAAGAAGTTTTACCACGCATCCTCTTGCAGTTGGCGCGTTTTGTTGCGTCTAACTGCTGCAGACATTTCGCGTTTTTTTGTTACACTTGGTTTTTCAAAATATTCGCGTTTTTTTAGTTCCTCAATCAGTCCTTCGGATTTTAATTGACGCTTAAATTTACGTAGTACTTTATCTAAGGGTTCGTTCGGTTGACGATAAGTCTCAGCCACGGTTCTAACCTCCAATACATTAAATTTTTTATCCAGGCGGCCATTTCATTTGACGACCGGCTAACACATGTACATGAAAATGTGGCACACTTTGCCCGCCATTTTCGTTGATATTGGTTACTACACGAAATCCATCTTTTTCGATATTGAGTAATGTCGCTACCTCTTTTAATGATTTCATCATGTGTACTCCAATTGTATCTGGTGCTTTTAGTATGTTAGCATAATGTTTGCAAGAAATAAATAAATAATGTTGAGGAGATTGTGCGTCGATATCTGGAATAACAAAAAAGTGATCATCTTTATAAATTGGTTTTGACGAAATAGTTCCGTTAATTATTTTACAAAAAATACAATCAGTCATGTTTAAATGCTCCATCTTGATAACTATCTTTTTCGTAGGCAATACAACACATAAGGCGGTCACATAATCCTGATAATTTGGGGATATTGATTGACAGTCCTTGTTCTTTTGCCATTTTAATAGTAATGGGATTGTTTTTGTTTAGCCATTCTGCACAGCATAATGGGCGTCCACACGCTCCAATTCCACCAAAAAGTTTAGCTTCACCACGAGCACCAACTTCACGTAATTCGATTTTTGTATTTAATGAGGTTTCTAATTCTGTTGTAAGTGCAGGAATATGATTTTTTTTAGCAGGTATTTTGTTTTTTGAATCTTCTTTTTTATAATAAAGTATTGTTTTTCGTTCATCAAAAGGAATTTCAACAAGTAATAAACGAATGGGGAGTTTCATAGATCGAATTATTTTTTGAGCATCAACAAATCGCTGGTTTCTAAGCAATTCTAATTGAATATCTTTTTCAACATCTTCAGGCGTAGCAATACGAACAATTCGTTTGACTTGAAAATCGGATTTTACATGTTCAAGTTGTTTGCTACATTGTTTGTTAAGGACAATTTGTCCTAATGCTTCACCATTACTCGTAACTACGACAACTAAATCATTCAGTTTGACTGGAAGATTAATGCGCATAATAGGATAAACTTTATCAAAAGTTTTTAGTTTAACTCCAACATAAATATTATAGCCTAGTTTTTTTTCTTCGCAATTATATTGTGTATCTAATTCATTTTCATCGGTCATGATGTTAACTCCATAAGTGCAGCTGCAAAAGTATGTTTAATATTTACTGGGCGATGGAGCCGCTTTTGGTAAGAACGAAGCATCTGAAATTGATACATCAAACGATTGCTAGCGACTACATCGTGAAGTTTACTGTTTATTTTAGCATGAACTAAGCGCATTAAATACCCCAAAAGCTGATTCAGTTGTAATGAAGTTAGCGTATGCTTTTCCGTAAAATTAAAAATAGATTCTAGATTTTGTGTTTCATTGTTTATTGTAATCATGAAAGCAATAAATTCAAGTTCCTCTGGAGTTAAAAAATCGATGATAGCGTCGTTATGTTCAGAAAAATGCATGATCTGACATCGAGATTGAATTGTAGGTAGTACATCATGAACTTGTTTTACTGTAAGTATAAAGATAATAGATTGGGTAGGTTCTTCAAGTGTTTTAAGGAAAGCGTTGGCTGCTTCATCTGTAAAGGTGTGTGCATCTTGAATAAATATAACCGAAGCTCCTTGTTGCCATGGCGATAAGCCCCCACCCTGTTGAAGATCATGAATGTCTTCTACTTTAATGCTGCGATTTGTTGAAGGAGCAATAATTGTAAATGATAGTCCGTTTTCGCGATCAATTTCCTGACAGCTTTTACATTTTAGGCAGGGATGTTGATCTGTAGATTGACATCGAAGACTTTTTGCTAGGTATTTAGCTGCGTCAAGTTGATCTTGTGGTGCATTTCCTTCAAATAAATATGCATGGCTGATGCGTTGATTTTGTATTAAACGATCCAGTCGTTCTTTAATATGGGGTTGATGCACCAAAATAGTATTCATGATTAGAGCAATCTTTTTTTAAGTTGAGTGATGATTTGTTCTTGAATGGCTTCAATACTTTGTGTATCTGTTAACATTGTGATAAAGCGCTTAGGTTGTTGTTCTGCTAAATATAGGTAATATGCTCGCACTTGTTCAAAAAATGAACGATGTTCTTGTTCAAATCGATCGATAATTGGGCGATGCTGTGTACGTTTCAAACTGGATTCGTAAGATACATCAAATAATAGAGTTAAATCCGGAGATAGATTTTGCGTAGTGCGTTGATTAAGGTCCATCAGCCACCCAGCATCGAATAATCGTCCGCCAGCTTGATAAGCCAAGGTCGAGTCAGTAAAACGATCGCAAAGAACAATATGTCCTTTTTCTAAGCTAGGTCTGATAATATCTTGCACATGTTGTGCTCTGTCTGCCATGAATAAAAAAATTTCAGTTAAGGGTGCCATGCTGTGTAACGTGGGCGTTAGTAAAAGATCACGAATTCGTTTCCCATATTCAGTTCCGCCAGGTTCTCGCGTTGAAGTTACCTTGTAATTGTTTGCTATTAGATAATTCTCAAGGAGTTTCATTTGCGTTGTTTTGCCACTGCCATCTGCACCTTCAAAGCTAATTAACATTCCTTTAGGCATTAATGCGACCATCCAATGATTTGCCTAAAGTAAATTCATCAGCATATTCCAAGTCACTGCCCATAGGCACGCCACAAGCAATTCGCGTAATTGTCAGGCCTAAAGGCTGAATCAGCCTTGCAAGATAAAGTATAGTTGATTCGCTTTCGATACTTGGATTAAACGCTAATATAATTTCTTTGACAGCATCGGTTCTAAGTCGTTGCAGCAGCTCTTTGATTCGTAATTGCTCAGGTCCAATTCGATCTAAGGGAGAAATTACGCCACCTAAAATATGATAGTGACCTTTAAAATGATTTGTTTTTTCAATTGCTAACATGTTTTTGGGATCATCAACTACGCAAATAATAGATGGATCTCGCGATGAATCATTACAAATATCACATTTTTCGGTTAAAGATAAATTCCAGCAAATACTACAATATTGAATACGTTTTCGAACATCTACGAATGTAGTTGCAATAGTTTGGACATCTTTAATTGGCAAACTAAGTATATAAAATGCAAGTCGTTGTGCAGATTTCTGTCCGATACCTGGCATACGATTAAACGCATGAACTAGATCTGTAATAGGGCCTAGATTTTTCAACCTTTACATACCAGGAAGATTAAGTCCTAGTCCTTTGGTTATTCCTGATAATTTTCCTGCGGATTGTTTTTTAATATCGCCCATGGCTTTGCTAAATGCTTTTTTAATATCTTTTGCTAAACGAATGGGATCATTGGCTTCTTTAACTACAACATCTAGTAAATCCATTTCACCGTTCATTGTTAGTGTGATATTGCCTTCTGTAACTGTAACAACTACTTTTTTAAGTTCGCTTTGCACTTCTCCCATTTGTTTTTTCATACTTGATAACTGTTGCATCATTTTGCCCATGTCTCCAAACATAATTATCCTCCTAAATTTTTTAGTATTATAACACTTTGCCACCAAAAATATCTGCGAGTTCACTAGCATTAAATAATGAATCTGAATTAGTTTCGTTCATTGTAGTTTCTTTTTTTTTCTTTATTTCTTTAGGTACAGCTTCTTTGATTGGATTTTTGGTTGATTCAGTTGCTTTTTTCTCTGCTGCTGGAACGATTGTTTCGCCTAATATAATGAATTCAACTGTTGCAGATTGATTGAAAATTTCGGTTACTACTTGTCCAATTAATTCACGGTTGATTGTTTGATTCAGTCGTTCACAATGATAATGAAACCCGGACCGAAATGAAAATTGAATATGATGTTGATTAACCTGATAAGGCACTGCTTCGCAAAAAAGTGCATACAGCGACATTTTCCGTTCTTTTACTTTATTGAGGATTTCAGTAAAATGATGTTTAAGCGTGATAAGGCTTAATTCTCCAGGAATTATAATTTCTTCTTTATGTTGAAGTGGTAAAACAGTTTCTTTATTTTTATCTAGTTCTTTTTTTAAAGAAGGTTTGTTTCTTTCGCTGAGCGTAATTGGAGCAGTTATAGGTGTTGAATCCACTGGAAATAGTAGAGTCTCCTTCACACGTGTGTTTTGACTTTTTTGTTCTTCGTTGGGAATCGTTGCAGGCATCGTTGGCAATAAAAATTGATATAAAAGTGCCAGAAGTTCAACTTCAAGGATGATTTGTGCGTCTTCAGAATATCGAATAGCATTCATTGTTTCTGAAAGCGTTTTAAGTAGAAGTAAAAGCTGAGATATTTCCAGCTTTGAGACTAGACTCTGGATTTTTTTAATGTCATCATCAGCATAGTCTAACCTATGTTGATGTCCGGTTTTGACTAAGAGCATAGCTCGACAATAATCAATAATATCTTTTAAAATTGATTGCGCACTTTTTCCAGAAAAGGCCATGTGTTCTAGTGTTTCCGAAACAATTATGGGTTGATTGTATAAAATTGCATGAATGAGTAAATATAGTTCTTCTTGATTTACGACACCGAGTACAGCAAGAACATCTTCAATAACTATTTGCGTTGGACTATATGAAATAACTTGATCTAAAATCGAAATAGCATCGCGCATACAACCTTCTGATTTTTTTGCCATTAATCGTAAAGAGGCAGTATCAATAGCTACGCTTTCGCTAGTAGCAATAAAGGATAATCGTGCCATAATTTGATCAAGTGGGATTCGAGTAAAATCAAGTTTTTGACATCGACTAATAACTGTAGCAGGCAATTTTTGCGGATTTGTTGTTGCAAGAATGAATACTACGTTTTCAGGGGGTTCTTCCAATGTTTTGAGTAAGGCGTTGAAAGCGGACGTACTTAGCATATGAACTTCGTCAATAATGTATATTTTCATTCTAGCCATAGCTGGAAAAAAATTAACGCGTTCTCGAATTTCTCGAATATTTTCAACACTTGTATTGCTTGCTGCATCAATTTCTAAAACGTCAACCAAAGTTCCTTGGGTAATTCCAGTACAGGCAAAGCATATTCCACAGGGATGGGTTGTGGGTCCTTTTTCGCATTCTAACATTTTTGCGAAAATTCGAGCTGTCGAAGTTTTTCCAGTTCCCCTAGGTCCAGAAAATAAATAGGCATGAGAGATACGATGATTTGAAACTGCATTTTTCAGAGTTTGTACTACAGTTTCTTGGCCAACTAGAGTTTCAAAATTAGCAGATCGATATTTTCGATAAAGGGAAATGTAGGTCATATATATATCCTCGGAACACGTTTACCGATACCGCACATAATCTCATAATCAATTGTTTTTGACAAGGAAGCTACCTCGTGAATATCAATGCTACAAGGGGCTTCGTAGCCAATAAGTGTGACTGTATCTCCAATTTTTATGTCATGGGTATATCCAATGTCAACCATTGTCATATCCATACAAATACGTCCGACAATAGGATATTTTTTCCCATGAATAATAACGTGGCCGCAATTGGAAAGTGCGCGTGGAAATCCATCTGCATATCCGACACTAATCGTAGCAATGCACGTTGGTTTGGCTAATTCGTGCGTACGTCCATAGCTAACTGTTTCACCTTGAGTTGCGTCATGAATATATGCTACCTTACTCTTAAATGATAGCGCGCCTGAATACAAGTCATGTCCAATACGAATCATGTCTAAATGAGATTGCGGATAATGTTTGGTTCCTGCAGAATTGGCCATATGAAAATAGCGAATTGTAGGATAATGTTGTTTACATAAGGTGATGCACGTTTCAAAATCATTAATTTGTTCTAGGGTTTTAGAATCCTTGGGTTCATCTGCAGATGGGAAATGCGTAAATACTCCTTCCAATTCAATATTTTCAAGATGCTTAACTGCATCAATGAGTGATAATACATCATTGACTGCTATTCCAATTCGATTCATTCCTGTATCAACTTTGATATGAATTTTTGCAATTTTGTTAAGTTCTTTGGCTTTTTGCGACAGCAATTCTGCATATTGATAAGTATAAACTGTTTGTGTTAGATTTAATGCAAGAATGTCGTAAGATAAATCAGTTGTGGGTTCAGATAGAATTAAAATTGGAGAAGTAATGCCTCGGCTACGTAGTTCAGCAGCTTCCATAACCCAAGCTACACCTAAGTAAGTTGCTCCATTGGCTAAAGCAATATTTGCAATTTCAGATGCGCCATGCCCATAACCATCCGCTTTTACTACAGCCATTAAATGTGTTTTAGATTTTAATCCTGATTGAATTTGCCGAATATTTTTTGCAATTTTAACCAAATCAATTTCAACATAAGCCCTTTTCATATTATGATTTATTTTTATTCCCTGTATCTGCAATCCATTTTGGAGAACAAATATCACTATATCGTTTCATAATCATTTCTACATATTGTTTGGTATCCTCTCTAACTTTTTTCCCGGCTCGTTTTACAGAATTGTAACCCTCGTAATAGGATGCGAAACCAAGAAGAAGCTGGTCTTCTTCTTTTTTCCAATGAGAAAACTTTTCGCGAAGATAAAAAGCTGTTCCTTTGACGTTTTGTCCAATATCAAAGGGGTCAATAATGCGTAAATCGTGATAGTTGAAGTCTTTAATTTGCCCTAACCCTTTTGCCCCAGTGGGTGAAATCGCTTTTTTATTAAATTCAGATTCAACTGCAACTACGGCAGCTACAAGTTTTGGGTCTAAGCTGACTTGTGCGGAATATGTCACAATAGCTTCAGCAATTTGGAGTGCATCTTCGAGTGGAACACTTTTATATTTCATGAGGATATAGCTGGAAATTTTTTGATAATCATTCATTTTTAGTGATGAAGTAACCAAACTATAATCTAGTTGATAATTAAGCGGGTTTGAACCCGAGTTATCTTCTGATGAAATGACTTCGTAATCTTTATAAGACATATTTGATGCGACATTCGAAACAGGAATGCGATAAATTGGAGTTGCAGATACATTTACTTGACCTTTTTGATCCCCAGATGAAGATGTTACTGAAATATTAGTTGTGGGTGAATTTCTATCTATTAACGTTGAATAAGCTGCTCTTTTCTTTTGATAATCCGCATAATACGAGGTTCCTGCTGATTGTCCAGATGTTCCAAAAAAGCTGAACATCACAATAACCAAAAGAAGGACTACAGAAATCTCCATTTTTATAGTTGTACTCCTTTTAAATGTGTTATCAATCCTTCTATTGATATTTCTTCACGTTGCAAAGTTTTCCGTGTGCTAACTTCAACTTTTTGTTCAGAAATGCCTCGTCCAACAACTACGCGAATAGGAATACCAATTAGTTCTGCATCATTCATTTTAACGCCAAAACGTTCATCACGATCATCCCATAGTACGTCAAATCCAGCGTTACATAGTTGAGCATATAATTCGATTGTTTTTGTAACTTGTATGTCATCTTTGGGATTTGCTGCCAATAGTAGAATATCAAACGGTGCAATGGCTGTAGGCCAAATAATACCTTTTGCATCATGGTTTTGTTCAATGGCTGCAGCAATTGTTCGACCGACTCCAATACCGTAACATCCCATAATGTAGGGATGCTCGTTTCCTTGTTCATCTAAAAATAAGGCATTCATTGCTTCAGAATATTTTGTTCCTAGTTCAAAAATATGGCCAACTTCAATGCCTCGTTCTGACTGGTATGTTCCTTTTTGACATACAGGACAATGTTCGCCGGGTTTAGCCAAACGAATATCTTCAAACTTTGTCCATTTCAAATCGCGTTCAATAGACATTCCAGTAAAATGACTATCAAGCTCATTAGCTCCAGAAATAGCATTTTTTAATCCTCGCAACGATTCATCAGCTATAATGGTTATTGTTTTTGGAAGATCGAGTGGCCCTGCAAATCCGATAGGTGCACCCAGGAGTTCTTGAACTTCATTTTCATGGGCTAAATGTAAGATGTCGGCATTGAGAATTCGTTTGAGTTTTGTTTCGTTTACGTCAAAATCACCGCGAACACACGCTAGCACAAATTGTTCATCTGCGCGATAAACTAACGATTTTATCATGGTCGTCGGTGATGTTTGAAAAAAAGTTGTCAATTCATTAATAGATCGAATATTGGGAGTGTTAACTTTTTTTAATGGAGCATTATCGCCAGTGTTGATTAGCTTTGGCGCTTCAGCTTTTTCTATATTGGCTGCATGTTGGCAAGTAGAGCAATATAAAATTTCGTCTTCTCCTGTTTCTGCAAGAATCATGAATTCTTGTGATTTTGCACCTCCGATATTACCAGAGTCTGCGTTGACAACTCGAAATTTTAGTCCACATCGTTCAAAAATTTTGCTATAAGCACTATAAACTTTTTGATACGTTGTTTCTAAGCAATTTTGGTTAGAATGAAAACTATAAGCATCTTTCATTGTAAATTCACGGCATCTCATGAGTCCGAATCTGGGGCGAATTTCATCTCGAAATTTGGTTTGTATTTGATAAAAATGCAATGGCAATTGTTTGTAACTTTTGACATTGCTTCTTACCATATCTACAATGACTTCTTCATGAGTGGGTCCGTAAATATAATCATGGTCTTTACGGTCTTTAAAGCGTAGAAGCTCTTTTCCATATATATTCCATCGTCCGCTTTCTTGCCATAATTCTGCAGGAATTACGCTAGGCATAAAAACTTCTTGGGCATTAATACTATTCATTTCTTCTCGAATAATAGCTTCCACTTTTTTAATGACGCGTACAAAAAGTGGCAAATACGAATAAATTCCAGATGCGAGTTTGCGAATAAAACCTCCACGCACTAAGAATTTTTGACTAATAACTTCAGCTTCTGTAGGATCTTCCCGCAAGGTTGGAATTAGTAGTTCTGAATAGCGCATGATTATTTTCCTTCTTTGAGCGTTTTGATTGTTTTTCCAATCATGTCCATGTACCTTCCGTAATCAGACCAGTTTCCTTGACGCTGAGCTGTAATTGCTTGTTGATAATACGTGTTGGCTTGTTCAATCAGCATTTTTGTTGTTAGCATAGATGGTTTTGTACTATCGGTTTTTACTGAATTTCCTCCAGCTACTGCTGACGAAGACCAGTTTCCGCCTCCAGTAAAAATACGGTCCAGTGCAGTGCGAAAATCTTGTTCCATTACAATTTTATTATTATAGGCTACAACTACACGTTTGAGTTCTGGAAATTTAGACGATGTTGCTTGCAAATAAATAGGTTCAACATACAAAAATGTGTTTTCAATGGGAATTACCAGTAAATTACCTCTGATGACTCGCGAGCCTTGCTGATTCCATAAAGTAAGCTGCTTAGAAATTTCAGTGTCCTGGTCAATCATGGCTTCAATTTGCATGGGGCCGTAAATAAGTTCATCTTTTGGCATTTTATATACAGTCATTTTCCCAAGGTTTGGCCAATCACTATTGGCTGATAACCAACCAATCATATTGTTTTTCTTGGAGGGCGAAAAAGGTAACATTAATCGAAACGTTGATTTTTTTTCTCCTTGCATGCGCAGTAAAACATGATAGGGTTCCATTGCTTGAGTATTGCCATCAAAGGTTTCATTGGGTACAACCCACATATCTTCTTGATTATAAAACACAACTGGATCTGTCATATGATATGTTCCATATTTAATGGCTTGAACTGAAAATAAATCTTCAGGATATCTAAAGTGCTTAAGAATATCCGGATCAACTGCAGATAGTGGCTTAAACATGCCTGGGAAAATTTTCGCATAAGTTTCAATCATGGGTTCTTTTTCAACCATATAGAACTTTACAGTGCCATTATAAGCATCAACTAACACTTTGACTGAATTGCGAATGTAATTGAAATTGCCTTTGCTAAATGGATCTGAATAGGGATATTTATCACTAACTGTGTAGGCATCAAGAATCCAGTACAAGCGTCCTTTGGATACAATAATGTAAGGGTCACTGTCAAATCGTAAAAAAGGTGCTATTTTTTGTACTCGTTCCATAATATTTCGGTAAAAAAGAATTTTACTATCTTTTTGTATGTATTCAGAAAGTAGAATTTTGATTTCACCAAATTGAATTGCAAACAAAAGTTTTCGAAACATGGACGATATGGGAATTCCGGTACTGCCGCGATATTTCGTGAATTTATTATTATCACCATATGGGTAATCGAATTCTGGGTTTTTAGTGTTTGCAATTACATATCCGTTTGTTTCTTCTCCATAATAAATTTCGGGTCGTGTAACTTGAATATCAGTGACGCCTTCTGGTGGAATATTTTTAAGGAAAAAATCTGGTTGTCCTTCAGGTGTAATCGAGTTTACAGGAATCATGGTAATGCCATATCCATGTGTGTATGTTAAGCGGCGATTAATCCAGTTTTGTCCACGATCTGGGAGCTGGTCAGTGTTTAATTCACGTGCTGCTAACATTACTTGCCGATATCTTCCGTCAATAGTGTAGCGATCTACATCTACATCATTAAAATCATAATATAAACGAATGGATTGTAATTGCGAAAATGTTTGTTTTAGCGGACGAGGATCCCATAATCGTGTGTTTTCCAGTGCATCGCTGTTGCGTTTAAGTAATTCTGCTGTTGGATTATGTTCGAGTTTATATGTTTGCGCTACGATTTTATCTAACCCATATGCTTTGCGAGTATATTCAATATTATTTAAAATATACGGTTTTTCTTTGGTGATTTCGTTGGGTTTGACAATAAACTGCTGCACTAGTCCTGGATAAATTCCTTGTAATATGATCATTGTTGCAACTAAGATTAATACTCCAACTAAGGGTAGTTTCACGCCTCTGGCAAAAATACTGATGCCTAGCAAACCAACAATTATTAAACTAATAATCAAAAGAACTTTAAGTGTAAATAACGTTGCAAAAATGTCAGTGTATCCTGCACCAAAGATCATTCCATGACGGGAATATAATAATTTATACATATTTAGCTGATATCCAGCTGCCATTAATAATAGAAAAAGGCTAATCAAAAAGGTAAAGTGAATTTTGACATGACGTTCTACAAAAATGTCCCATTTAACAATTTTGATATTTCGACGATTTAGATAAAAGAAGGAAACTCCAATGATTGATATGACTACCATACTTGTAAAATACGATTTAAGCATGATGAAAAATGGGAATTTAAAAAAGTAAAAGCCAATGTCTTGATGAAATAATGGATCCTGTTGATTAAAGATTGAGGCATTCAAAAATGCATAAACTTTATCCCAGTTTAGCGAAAATAAAGAGGCACTTCCCATAGCCAATACTAGTAAAATGATAATTAAGACCCATGGTTTTTGAAGAATCTTAAGCACTGGATCCATATCTTGGTTAAGCCCTAGTTGTTGTTTGAATTTATCAAACAAGTTATCGTTATCTATGACTTCGACGTTGTCCTTATGACGTTTTACGCGACGGGCAATTGTGATATTAATCCACGTAAACAGAAAAAAGATGAGCGTTGCAATAGCCCAAAATATATAACCGGAAAATGTACTTTTCCAAAAAACTAAGGAATAACCCAGATCCTTAAACCATAAATAATCTGGATACAACGTTAACAGTCCTTTGATAGCAGGAATACCAAACATCACAAATGCAATAAACATAATCAACCACTTGTTTTTCATATAAGCTCCTTAATTTTCTAACTTAATTTTATCTATGATAGCATTGAATAATTAGTTTTTACAAATTTTGTTTACGTTGTTATGAATAGATATGTAAATTTTGTGTTGCTTCTGTGAGGGTACTCTCGCTTTATTCAACGTATACTCATGAACTTACTCTCGTCATAAAGTAGTTCTGGATCAAGAGCAGCCCCATTTGGCCACTCAATACTATCAAAACTAATTTTAACACGATTAAATTGTCGAACATCTTGTAGTTCTCTGAAAATCCCTCGTTGCAAATAACTCTTCATGTCAAACTGTCGAACCTCACGATTTTCAAAAATGAGTTGCAATATAAAATCATTCAAGGCCTTTACGTCTATTATTCCCCGTACCTGCGAATGAACCAAGCCTTCACTATTTGTGTAAGAATTGCATATCCCAGCATCATAATAGCTAAATAGAACCAGTAAAGTATTGGTAGTGGTATAAAACCAAGCATATTGGCAAAGGGCGAGACAGTCAGCCAACCGCCGACTCCGATGATGAGCAATGAGGTAGCTATTAGTGGCCAACTGGCTCGACTTTCGATAAACGGAATTTTGTTGGTGCGGATTATATGAATAATTAACGTCTGAGTGAAAAGTGACTCGACAAACCAGCCCGTATGAAACAAGGCTGGGTTCTGCCAGCAATTAAAGACATACAGCATTATAAAAAATGTCAGGTAATCAAAAATTGAACTGATGGGTCCGATAAATAGAATAAAGTGTAAAATCTTGCCAATCTCCCATTTGCGAGGTTGCTTAAGCCAATCGTTATCAACTGTATCTGTAGGAATAGTTGTTTGAGAAAAGTCGTACAACAGATTGTTCGTTAGTACTTGGATCGGTAACATTGGCAAAAACGGCAGAAAGGCACTCGCTCCTACTACACTAAACATGTTTCCAAAGTTTGAACTGGCAGCCATTTTAATATATTTAATGATATTGCCAAATACGCGACGTCCTTCTATGACCCCTTGCTCAAGCACAAGTAGACTGTTTTCAAGTAGGATGATGTCAGAGGATTCTTTTGCAATGTCAACTGCACTGTCAACAGAAATGCCAACATCAGCTGCCTTTAAAGCTGGAGCATCGTTTATGCCATCTCCCATAAAGCCTAGCACATGATGTTTGCTTTGGAGTGCGCGGATGATTCGTTCTTTATGTGCTGGGATTAATCTGGCAAAAATATTGATTGTTTGGGCAGCTTCAGCTAATTCTTTATCACTCATTGCTTCAATTTGAGAACCCACTAAAAGGTTTTCAACAGGTATCCCAACTTGCTTGCAAATATAAGCAGTAATGATCTCATTATCACCAGTCAAAATTTTGACATCTACGTTTAGTTCGTGAAGCCTTTTTAATGCTTCGGCTGCTGTTTCTTTGGGTGGATCAAGAAAAGCCAAAAAACCTAATAAAGTTAAGGCTGCTTCATCTTTAACAGAGTAAACCGGCTTATCTGTTGCATTCGGCATTTGTTTATACGCAAGAGCGATCACCCGAAAACCCTGTGCATTCAAATCATCGGCTATTTGACGGCGTTTGGCATCAAATACAGGCTGAACCGGTTCGATCTTTCCATCAATTTCAACCTGTGTGCACAAGTTTAATACTTCATCTACTGCCCCTTTACAAATGAGTGTATTCAGACCCGTTTCATCTTCTACGACAACAGACATTCTTCGTCGCACAAAATCAAAAGGTATCTCATCGATTTTTCGATATCTCTCGTTAACTTTTAGGTGCTCTTTTAATTCTTCATGGTCAAGTATTGCTTTGTCTAAAAGGTTTTTAAGACCAGTATGATGGAAGCTGTTTAGATAACCAAAATGTAAAACCTTTTCGCTGGGATTACCTTGGACATCCAGATGTTTTTCCAAAATAATCTTACCTTGAGTCAGTGTGCCTGTCTTGTCAGTACACAACACATCCATTGCCCCAAAATTTTGGATTGAATTCAAGCGTTTGACAATTACTTTTTTGCGAGACATGACAAGAGCACCATTGGATAGATTAACTGTGACGATCATAGGTAGCATTTCTGGAGTTAATCCAACTGCAACAGCAATCGCGAACATAAACGCTTCCAGCCAATTGTGTTTAACTAATCCGTTTATAAGAAAAACAGCTGGAACCATGATAGAAATGAAACCAATCATTAACCAGGTGAACTTATTCACTCCTTTGTCAAAACTGGTTAATTGACGCTGGGTGACGATACTGGCAGCAAGTGAGCCAAAGAAGGTTTTATTCCCAGTTTGGACGACAACAGCAGTCGCAGATCCACTTTCGACGTTAGAACCCATAAAGCAGATATTATTTAGTTCGAGCGCGTTTTGAATTTCCAACGACGCTGAAGTCGCTGTTTTTTCAACAGGCAACGCTTCGCCTGTAAGTGATGATTGATTGAGAAATAAATCTTTCGCGGAAAGCACGCGAACATCTGCTGGAACCATATCTCCTGCAGCTAAATGGACAATATCCCCAGGAACTAATTGACTTAAAGAGATTTCTTGTTCTTGGCCATCGCGCACTACTGTTGCCGTGTTACTAACCATTGCTTTAAGTTTCTCTGCTGCGTTATCTGCGCGCATCTCTTGAAAAAAGCGCAGTACGATTCCCAAAATAACCATGACTAAAATTACAATCATTGCTCGAAGGTCACCTGTTAAATATGACACAAGGCCCAGCACAACCAGCAGGATGACCAATGGATTGCTAATGTTGAGGATAAGACGTTTAAAAACAGATGGAGGCTTTTCTCTGGCAATCTCGTTGGTTCCGTGTTGTTTTAATCGAGACGTGGTTTCTTTCTCGCTCATACCGCTGAGTTGAGAGCCTAGCTGTTTCAAAACAGTATCAGAATCGGTTCGTGCCATTTCTAATAATTTAAGAGGAAAATTTGAGGCGTTACTATTGTTAGTATTAGCTTTCATTGAGTCGTCAACCTACCTTTCCATAATGATAGCATGTAGAGGTAAGTTTTTCACAGATACGCTCATAATGTTATTATTTTGGATTGTTTTTGATTAAAATAGATTGATTATTTTTTGGTGTCCCGGACACGAATCGAACGTGGGGCCTAAGGTTTAGGAAACCTTTGCTCTATCCAACTGAGCTGCGAGGGCAATGCTACTTATTATATAATAGTTCTGTCTTTTGATGAAATGATATTTTGAGAAAAATAAGAACGCCTTCGAAAGGACCTTTTCGCCAGCGCATATCGACGACTGACTGTCCTGCACGATCGACAATTCCCAGCACATTAACTACCTTGGATAACAATCCATAATAACATCATATAGTGTGGAACGACCAGTATCCGGAGCTTGTGTTAAACGTCTAATATTTGCGTTTCTTTTTAATTAAATTTGCTGCCAATTGGATCTGATCAATAATATATTTAACATGGCTTGCCTTAGATGACATGATAAAAAGGCTGTCTTACAATAGTTTTCATACAAAGTCCCTCCAGAGGCATGACGCCAAAATCAACAGCCGTCAATCAATCATGAGAAAATTCATTGCTGGAATGACAACTTCTGAAATGTCCTTAGCAGAAGGTGAGTAAAAGGCTTTCAAGTTTTTTTTAAAATCGATTTTCATTATAAATTGGCTTGGTTGAGCAATAAGGCTACTCCTAATTGACTTTCACTACAACAGATTGACTCTCTTCATAAAGCCCTTCAGGGTCAAAGTCTGCACCATTAGGCCACTCAAGAAAGTCAAAATTTACTCTTACTCTGCGAAATAGTTGTTGGTCCTGTAGCTGTTTAAAAATACCACGATTCAAATACCCAGACATATCAAATTCGCGAACTTCATCATTTTTAAAGGTCAATAATAACTTATAATCTGATAACGGTTTTACAGCCTTAATTCCAATGTACATATAACCTCCTCATCGTAAAGGCTCAATACTAAAAGGTAAATCATTATTTTCAGTCAATTGCCAATCTGCTAATAATTCATCCTGATGTAATTCAATCCAAGCCTCAATTAACTTAATTTGTCGCCTAGGAATATTACCTTCTATTAATTCGCCTTTACGAATATCAAATGTAGATGTTGCATCTTGATAATATGCATGAAAATGTGGAGGATTATGTTCTTTTTTTCCAACAAACATACGGATTATTATTCCAAAAAACATACTGATTGCTGGCATCTGTAACCTCCTGAAAATATTACACGATCTAATACTAAATAAAGATTATATTCCTTTTTGAACAGAAATAGAACCTGTCAACTTCTGTTTACTTCCGCCGGATTACTCTTGCTTACCTCTACTACCACCATCATATCTGCTTTATTTTGAAGTTCCAGATCAACGGTCATTTCTCATAATATTATTATTTTGGATTGTTTTTGATTAAAATAGATTGATTATTTTTTGGTGCCCCCGACACGAATCGAACGTGCGGCCTAAGGTTTAGGAAACCTTTGCTCTATCCAACTGAGCTACGAGGGCAATGCTACTTATTATATAATAGTTCTGTGTTTCGATATATGCAAAAAAATGCTATCTAACCAGCTGACTGTCTTCATGTGGAGGATTATGATCTTTTCTACCTAAATACATTCGGATTATTATTCCAAAAAACATACTGATTGCTGGCATCACTGGCCTCCTTATATTCTACTACCCTATTATATTCCTTTTAGAATAGAATTAATACAACACCAACTTCCGTCTACTTTCGCCGAGTTACTCCTGCTTCCCTTTACTTCAGCTATCGAAATTTAACTGGAATTGAATGAATCCTTACTTCTGATTGACTTTCATTGACGTGGAGTTAAGGTTTAGGAAACCTTGGCTCTATCCAACTGAGCTACGAGGGCACTTGAGACTTATTATATCGTTAATCTCAATAAAAAGGCTATCCAGCTGAGTCCCGAAATTCTTGGAAGCTTTGCTTCCCTTGAATTTCGAGGATCCTCGAGAAAGCTAAGCCGTTTGGCTTGATTTCTCGGGACTACGAGATCACTTGTTTTGCATTATATTATTTTTCTGAGTTTCTATAAAACGATATTTCGGATTAATTTATCTCAAACATTTTTTATTAAAAGTGTTGCTTCTTCTTCACATCGTTCATGGCCTGTTTCATCTGGCCTTTGCTCCCAAACATATTGCGAATCTTTTTTCCTTCAAGTTGCCTAGAGCTAAGTCCTTCATAGCCTAATTCTTTCTGAAGCTTTAGATAACTTTCAAGTCGTTTAATTGATAGTTCCCCGATATTAATTGCCTTTTTCACCATACATCCAGGTTCCGAATTATGGGTACAATCTTGGAATTTGCAACTAGTAGCTAATTGCTCTATGTCAGTGAATACCTGCCCAAGATCCGCAGTATCCAAATGAATCTCACGCATTCCTGGCGTATCAATTACCATAACACTATCAGGCAGCATTATAAGCTGACGATTAGTGGTGGCATGTCGCCCTTTGTCATCATTGCGAGTTTCAAGTGTATGTAATATATCACTGCCCAACAGTCGATTGATAAGTGTTGATTTTCCTACACCGGACGAACCAATAAATGCGATTGTTCGGCGTGGAGTGAGGTAGGGAACTAGTCCTTGAATACCATCCTCATTGACACTTGATGTGACAATAATGCCCACCCCAGGAGCTACCGCTTCTACTTCTACAAGCCTTTTAGATAAGGAATCGCAAAGGTCTGATTTTGTAAGGATTACAACAGGTTCTGCCCCGCTATCCCAAGCTATAGACAAATATCGTTCCAGTCGCCGCAGATTATAGTCCAGATTCAGAGACATACATATGAACAATACATCAATATTTGCCGCGATAATTTGATTTTTCTTACCAGTACCAGCAGCTAATCGAGTCAATATTGATCGACGTGTCAGTACCTGATTAATTATTCCGTCTCCATGTTCATCGTTCTCACGATCAACTATGACCCAATCTCCTACCGCTGGATAATCGGCAACGGTTTTGGCCTCATGCATCAACCGACCTGCAACCCGAGCCTGCATCGCACCGTATCGACCTAAAACCTGATACAAATCATGATGCTGGGAAACGACTCTGGCGGCATTCATCTCAGAGGAATCTGACAGTTGCCTTGTAAAATAGTTATCAAACCCGTAAGTTGCTAAATCAATAGAATCTGTCATAAATACATTCGGATTATTATTCCAAAAAACATACTGATTGTTGGCATCACTGACCTCCTTATATTCTACTACCCTAGTATATTCCTTTTAGAATAGAATTAATACAATACCAACTTCCGTCTACTTTCGCCGAGTTACTCCTACTTCCCTTTACTTCCACCATCAATATTTTACATGAATTCGATTCAGAGCATGATCATAGATTTTTTTTATTTTTTGTAGGTTTCATCCCACTGTAAACTGAGAAATTGAAATACTTCCAGACGATATCAACTTCAACAAATCCAAGATCAACAAGCCAGGTGAGTTGATCTAACAGTTTAGCGGGATGATCCTCTTCTCGGTATTTAGCAAGCCAGCGATTATTAATTTCGCTCTCAGAAAAAAACTTAGTCATGAACTGTTTCCATTTATCAATATAAATGGACTGGATATGGTCACTTGATCCAAGGACTACATCCGCATTTAAGAATATTCCGCCGGGATTAAGTGAGGTATATATTTTACGATAAAAGGTTGATTTATCATCGTTTGTAACTAAATGATGTAAAGCTAATGACGACACTGCCACGTCATACTTGTCATCAAATTCATAACTTCTAAAATCACCTAATTGAAAGCGGGTACGAGAATAGCCGGCTAACTTGATTTTTGCTATTTCAATCATATTCTCTGCAAGATCGAGACAGGTTAAATTGGCATTTGGAAAGAGATTCATTATACATTTTGATATTGTTCCTGTGCCGCAACCAAGATCAATTACATTTATGGAGCTTGATTGATGAAATGGTATTGTTAAAATCAAACTTTCTATCATTTCCGGATAATAAGGGATGACTTGAGTAATAATTTTGTCAAATTCTGATGCTTCTTCTTCAAAATGTTTTTTTACAATATCCATTTAAAACCATTCATTCTTATAGAGCATGGCCTATTGCATGAAGCGTATCTGAGCTTAAATCAGCATTATTTGGCCACTTTACACCAAAATCTATTGATTTAACCTGACGAAATAAATTTGGATTCTGTAACTGTCGAAAGATACCTTTATTCAGATACCTTGATAGATCACATTTTTTCATGTCACCATTTTCAAAGGATACTTGGATTTCGTGATTTGAAATTGAGACAACAGATTTTATTTTCAACATGATTAATCCAAGGGTTTAATTTTAAAAACTTCTTCTCCGCTAACAGCAAGATTCCAATCAGCAATCAGTTCTTCTCTATGGATTTCTATCCATGCTTCTACTAAGCGCAAATGACGTTTCTGAAGTTTTCCCTTTAGTATATTTCCTGTTTCTATGTCAATCACACATGAAGATTCGGCATACTCAACATGTATTTGAGGGCTATGATGCTGCTCATCATCAAAATGGTAGATTCTGATGATAATCCCAAAAAACATAGAGATAACAGGCATGACCAAGCTCCTTTTGAATATATTATAGATCACAATAGAACAGAATTAGAATAAATTCAACTTCCGTCTACTTCTGCGAGGTTACTCCTGCTTACCTCTGTTTCCATTGTATATTATATTACGCTGTAGTCAATTTGTACTGTTCAGTTTTTGGTGCTGGATACAAACTATAATGGCTTAATGGTCATAGAGTCAAAAAAATAATTTAAATTACATCCTAAATTTATTATGCAATTTTATTTATTTTCTAACGATATATTAATATCTTTAATAAAAAAGGGATTAGATAATTGATTAATAATAAAATTATTGCTGATACGTTACCTGCAAATTTATCCAGTTCGGAAATTTCGATATTACCAATTTCTTCAGATGTTTCGGATACAGAAATAAACGAGATTTTTGCTTTTTATAATGCTTACTTTCAATCAAAGCATACTTTAGATATTACAGGAGCAATTTATCGGTCAAAAACCTTGAAGCCCATTGTAATGCTAGCAAAAAAAGGTAATGAAATTGTCGGACTTGTCGAGGCATGGAACGATATACAGGATAAAAGTATCAAAATATTATCAACTGTCTTGGTAGCTGAAAATCATAAACGAAAAAAATTGGGATCTAAGCTTATCAATCAGATACTCTCTGTGATTAAGTCTGATCCAACCCTACAAAAAGTAATTATTCATTTTCGTGAATCGAATGAGTATCAATTGTCCAAAGTATATGCCAAGTTTGGATTTACAGAGGTAATCAAGGGCCATGTTGAGACATACCAAAATGGTGATATAAAAAAGGAAATGGAATTGAAATTAAAGGATATTCCGAAAATAGTCGAGAAAATAGCCATAGAAGATGTTGCAAGAAAAAATTTAAAATGGAAAGAACGATTAGTGAAGTTGTTCAAAATTACCTAATTCACAATTCATGCAATATAATATTTTTTCTAGGTGGTTAGGATTAAATTAGAGGATAATCCTATCCACTTGAGTCATCAGCTCTAGTATTTAACCGCAAGTAAAATTCAATGTAGTTTCTCGTGGGGGTTGACATTCGTTGAATAGTTTATAACATATACGTATGGGGAAGATTTGCCGGACCGCCTGTCGGAAGCAGTCATAACATTCCTCTAGATTATTTAATGCGAACATACTGTTCAGATATGTTGATATTAAATAAATTATAAGAGAGGATTAATATGAACCAACATAAGCCATTTATTGCCCTTAGTGTTCAGGGCGCAATGAGTTCGTTAACACCAGCGGAGATGGATTCTTTTTTCAAGGTAACATATACTCCGGTATCCTATATTTCTAATCCTCACAAAGAATCCGTCATGCTTGAACTTGAAAAAGCTGAGGACTACTATGAAAAGAAAACATTGAATGAACCTAATCAGCGATATGCTTTTAATATGCTGCAGTGTTCACATATTCCTGAAGAAGGTATTGAAACGATTCCAGATTATCTTTATTTAAAAGTTATTTTAATCAATAATATTCCTCAATTGGGTTTATTTACTTCACAGAAATTAGATAAAGAAGCTTGGGTTGGAACTTATGCTGGAGAAGTGTTACCTAGTGACTATCCTTCTAGGTCATTACACGCGATGCGAATATTTGACCCAACAACTCAATCACATTTACAAGTTGATGCGAAAAACTCCGGAAATCATACTCGTTTTTGCAACCATTCATATAGTCCAAATGTGGTAAATAAACTTGCTTTTTATAAAGGCATGTACCATGTTATTCTATATACACTTCGAGTGATAGAACCTCACGAGCAGTTATTTTATAATTATGGAAAGGATTATTGGAAAAATTTAGGCATTGAGCCAGAGTCTTTATCCTAGTTACAAGCTTTTTATCCTGACTATAAGTATTGAGGCTAGTTTGATGCTTTTTTCAATGTTCTTTCTTAATTTGTGGTTTCAGTTAAGGGAAGCGTAAATAAGCTTTTATTAATAGATGTAATGGAATCAATTTGACTTTGTGTCTTGGATAGTGAAAATTTTTGCGCTTCTTTGTAAATGTTAATTGCTTTTTTTGTTTCTCCCAATTTTATCAGTTGTTCATAAACTGCGCCGCCTTTGTCATTATCGTACATACTACACAAAATTTTTGCTGCATCAACGCTGCTTATGCTAATGATAAGCATTGTAATGTTATTTGGATGCATTTCGTCAATTTGATATCCGGTTATTAAGGGGGATTTTTTTATCGATGCTAACATTAAATTAGCCACTTTATCTATTTCACATTCATGTAATAATTTTTTATAGATGGACGCTATTTTTTCGTTATCATAAATATTACTAATTAAATTTACTGCATCGTTATTTTCCATATTTTTTATAATTGATGCAATTGTTTTTGTTTCTAGCTTGCTAATTTGATAACCAACAATACCTGGTGCTATATGTAAAGCAATAGTGACAATTTCTGCAACCTTTTTTAAATCTATTTTTTTTAAAAGTTGATGATAAACTTTTGCAGCTATATCAGTATTATGTAGATTAGATAATATTTTCGCAGCATCTTCGTTCTCCATATTTGTAATCAGTTCTACAATCTGCAAGGTACTTAGTTTTTCTATTTGATAAGCAGTAATCGCCGAATTAATATGTAGTGATACTACAGAAATTTCTACAGCTTTATTTATCAATCCCATTTGTATCAGTTGTGAATATATCGCTTTTCCTTTTTCACTATCATACAGATTACACATTAATTTTGCTGCGTTGTTACTGCCCACGTTAATTATTTTAGCTACGATATCAGATACAGACATCCTATTTAATATTTCGACTGTGTCTTCACGTAAAATTATTTGATCTAACTGAAGGCTGTTATTATATTTTTCATTTGGCATAATTTTAGTAGATTTTTGTTGACATATTAAATTTGCATCTTTTATATCAGTAATCTTGAGTGAATTTTTTTGATAATCATTTTCTACTAGCATTATATTTAAAGGTGTTCTATTTCCTTTTTTTACAAATAGTGGTTCTTGAACTATATTTTTATCATTCGTTGCATTAATAATCCTTTGTGATGTTTTTGTAGTGTTCATTGATATTCCAAACATAATCTGTCCTTTTTTCAAAGATATTCTGCCAAATATATCGTGTATCTAGTTCAATAATCCCAAAAACATTCTGATTGCTTTGGTTTTCTATTGCGCAAATTGCGGTAATTTTAATTGTCGCTGACCGGAAAAAGTAATTGACGTCAATCAGATGGCTTTCCCATTTGCCCTGCGATAGACTTGGATGCTAGCGTAAAAGTCATCTAATGTTCCTGCTTCTCTCTAATGGATATTCCGCTGCCACTATAATAGATCGTGCTACTACTATGCTCATTGCTAAACTTCTTATAATTATTTTAAACTAAATAGCGGATATTTATCAGTTATGAGTAAGAAAGCGTATGCTTGGATACGTAAGCCCCATCGGAAAACACCTACTTGAAAATTAAATAATGACTCTGGATATTTTCCCGTAAATAAAATCGAAAACCATGCCAAAATTGAGACGAATAAACTCGCGATGATAAGAAAAATAAAGATTACGTAATGTGGAATTGCTAAAAACCATTTTATTAGTGGAAGGTATTGATGCAGATCGGTTTTGACATTTGGATAATCAAGCTCCAAATGAACTTTTTGTTGCTCATCTGTAGAGGGATATTCATCAACAAGGAAAAATAGATAACTGAAAACGCGTGTTGAGAATTGACTTAATGATAAATTAAAATCGAACCACCATTTGGGATACTTTCTTTTGAAAACTATCATCAGTAGAACAGGGCACATGATAAGAGTCGTTAACTTGGTAAAAATACAATAGAGGATTATAATGGGGATACTGGTAAATATACGAAAAAATGTTGTTAGTTTGTTGTGGGTTCCTTGATAGTCGATTGAAAAACGCATGGGGTATTGTTCACGGTTATCTGTCATGATCGAACCTCCCTTTGTAATAGTGAATAAAGTATAGTGCTGTGTACTTAATGTCCATACAAAATTTTACTCTTTAATGGCAGTAAACACATTGGACAGAATTACTTCGGTTTTCTACAAAGTTACTTCGACTTTTGGCGCGAAATTCGTTTCCATAGTCCATATGACTGCTTTTCCATTTGTCATACGATAGACTTGGATGCTAGCGTAAAAGTCATTTAATGTTCCTGCTTCTCTCCACGATTTTAAAAATTTTCGAGTGGGATGTTCACAAATTTCATCTTTGAGTGCTTTGTCCTTAACGATTTCAAGTGTGCCAGTAACGCGTATCTGTATACCATTTTTCAAATCATTAAAACAGAATTCTACTTTTGGATTTTTCGTAATTTGGTCATGAAGCATTTTCATTGCACCGCTGTGAAAAATAATGCCATTTTCGTCTGCACGATATAAAAATACTGCGCGACAGCGAGGTTGATCTTCTTCAACAGTTGCAATATGGAAAACTGGATTTGCATTTAGTATTTCAAATATTTCTACTTTATTCATGATGATCTCCTTAATATTTTTATCGATTTTATCGCATTCTTCATGTTTTGGCACTCAGTTTTTATAGAGTCTTTTACTATATTTTCGCACAAATTAAACGTGTTTTTCAATCCACTGAATACTTTGCTGGGCAGTAAAAAGATGTTGTTTCGCTTGATCAGGTGCCAACGTTTTATTAGGTGAAAATCGGTATTCACTGCAAAGAGAATGTAATTCAACAAGTGCTGGAATTGCTGCATTTGTTTGGCCACAGCGTTCAATTAAATATAGTTCAAAATCAGTTGAGGATAGTGGCCTGCCATCCCACAAACTTTTCTTTTGAAGATAATCATCAATAGTACGGCCTAATTCAGAGTAAAATTCATCCCATTGTTGTTTTTTTATTAAATGAGAAAGACGTGAAATTCCTTTGTTAAATCGTTTGTATGCTTGGCTAGCCAAAAAAGTTTTAGTTCCTTGATGGTGCCGATATCCCCATTTGATAAATAAAGTAATAATTGCTAAAACAAATGGAATTGCACTGATTTTTGCATATTGAATAACTAATCGTTGAAAGGGTGTTGATGAATAAAGGTTACGTAGTGAATCGTCTATATAATGAATATCATTGGTTTCAATGCGAACGTCTTGAGCATTGGGTAGGGTTCCTGTTGTTGTTTGAGCAATAGATGTGGTTGTTCCATAAACTGAAATCGTTAGTTTAGGAATAGTTGTTTCAATATAGCGTTTTTGACTCAGTGAGAAATAATTCAAGGGATCAAAGGTGATGATATATGTCCCTTTATTCCTAGGAATTAGTAAATATTCTAGGGTTAATGAGGATAGTATTTTCCCAGTCGAAAAATCGACTTTAACATCGCGTTTGGGTGCAAATAGTTCAATATCTTGGTTAACTCGAATTTCGGGTGCTTTGCCACTTCCAAGGTCGCCTTCGCCTTGAAAAATCATTTTTAGCGTAATACCATCATTGGCTTTAAGCGAAGTTTTACTGAGTGATGTCGTAACAGTAAAATCACCGATAAATCCAGAAAAAGATCCATTTGATTTATTAGGTAATGCCATAATATTTAGGTCTAAAACATTGGATTGTAGTGTTTTTTCAGGGCCAAAAAAACTATATAGTTTTAATGAACTTGCACCAAAGCTTGCTTTTCCAACTTTTGTTGCATAAAATACGTCGCGAAGTTCTGAAACGCCATAGGCTAATCCGTTTAGATTTGTTTGGCTTTGCGTTTGTTGCGATTGAATTCCTGGAAATTTCATTAGATTATTGGGCTCTGCAGGTTTAAGGCTAATTTGAGTATACATGTTTCTTCGTGAGAAAAATTTAAGAGAATAAATAATGGGTTCGCCAATATAATAGCTTTGTTTTTCAGTAACTGCTTCTAAAAAATCACCCCCAATTGGGCGTGATGGATTAGCTGCAGATGGGTTAGTTGCAGATTGTTTGCTTGCGTTAGCCGGAGTATTTGCAGCAGTAGCAGTGACTACATCAAGTTGTACTGGTTTAGTTGATATTGGTTGATTTTGGTATTGAAATTGAAATGCTGGAATAATTAATGTTCCAGTACGGCGCGGCATTAACGTATATAAATAAGTTTGAGTATTTGAAACTGCACCATTGATCATACTTATTTGTGAACTTTGGGATCGTGATAATACGTCAAAATCTTTTAATGCTTGACTAATATCTGGCAAGCGAATTTGATTGCTACCGTTTGTTGATAGCTGAAGTTCAAGATCTACGGTTTCATTGACGTTTACCCTTGTTTTGTTGAGCTGTGCAGTTACAGTCATATCTGCATAAAGAAAAACTGGGATTAGAAATATGAAGAACCATTTTTTCATGTTACCAATCCTTGCCTAATTCGCGTTTTTGTTGGTTATCTTTTTTTGGCATTTGCTTGTTTTGGCTTAATCGATCTAATATTCGCTTTGCCAATTCTTGATTGGCTTTTTCTGTAGGAGAGGGTTGTTTCTCTTGGCCTTTTTGCTTTTTTTCTTGCTCTTTTTGTTGTTGCTTTTGTTGTTGTGGTTTCTTTTTTTGTTCTTGCCGAAGGGCAAAGGCTAGTTCTAGGTTTTTTTTGGCATCTTCATCTCTGGGATTGTTTTTTAATGCTTGAATGTAATTCGAAATAGCTTCATCTGGTTTTTGTTGCTTATAATAAAGATTTCCTAAATTATAATGTGCTTTATCTTTGAGATTTTTATCGCCTTTTTGAATTGCATGTGTATATTCAGCAATAGCCTCGTCCATTTTTTCTTGTCGTTGAAGTACATTGCCTAAATTGTAATGGAGTTGAGGACTTGTTGGCAGTTCTTCAAGTACTTTACTATATTTGCTGATTGCAGCTTCATAATTTTCTTTTTGATAATGCTGATTTCCTTGATGATTATAAAAAGCTTCAGTAAGATTAGTTTTACATCCATAGAGCATAAGAATACTTAATCCAAGTATAATAAAATATGTTTGTTTCATAAAATACCCTTGATTTTCCAAAATCGTCGTGTTACTGGCAAAAAATATCCAATCAGCATAAATAGTATAGCTGGCAATAGAAAATACTGATATAGTTCAATAGATAATGTGCGCGTTTTTACTTTACTTTTCTTTTTTTCAAGAGATTCAATTGCTTTATAAATATCCTGTAAATTAAAATGCGATTGATCACCTAGGAAATAAGCCCCATGAGACCGTTGTGCAATTGTTGTGAGTACATCACCATTCAGTTTAGATACAATCACATTTCCGCTTTTATCTTTTTTGTAATCGACGATTCGTCCATCTGCATAAATAGGAATTGGGCCGCCGCCAGAAGAGCCAATTCCTATGGTATACACTGAGATTTTCTTTTTTTCTAAATCCCCGAGTACACGTTCTAATCCAGATTCATGATCTTCGCCATCTGTTAGTAATAAAATAGTTTTTGTCATGGGTTCTTGCGTAAACAATCCAGCTGCTGTTTCCAGTGCTGCAGTTAAATCTGTTCCTTTATTAAAAATTGATTCTGGAGAAACGCTATCGAGTGCTGCAGCTAACATATCATGATCAAAGGTTAAGGGAACTTGTACAAAGGGTGTACCGCTAAAAATGACTAGGGCTACTCGGTTTTGGGGTATGCGTCTTAGCAAACTGATAATTTCTTGTTTTGCGCGAGATAGCCGGTCTTGAGAAATGTCCTGAGCTAACATGCTTGGCGAAACATCAAGGGTAAACACTAAATCAATGCCCCGTTTTTCCATAATTTGTTCTCCATACGGAATGATGGGCCGGCCAAGCGTTAGGATCAAAAATCCAAAGCCAAAATAATAAGAAACAGTTTTAATTTTAATTAACCAAAACGATTCATTAGTAAGGTGTTCCCGAATAAATGATGAATTTCCAAGTCGTTTAAAGCGACGGTGTCGAAAAAGGGATAATATCGATTCAATGATAATAAAGAAAGGATATAATAATAATAACCATAAAATATAGGGGTAAATGAATGTCATCCAATCAGTCTCCTAATAATTAGTTTTTCAATAATCCATTCAGCAGCCATAAATAATAGCCCAATAATAAGAAAAATAATAAATTTTTCCTCAGCATAAAAATGCTTTTTAGTTTTAATTTCTTTTTTTTCAAGTTTATTAATATAATCATAGATATATTCGAGTGCTGATGAATCTGTTGCACGAAAATAACGACCTTCAGTTTTTTCTGCTATTTTTTGCAATGTTGTTTCATCGAGTTTGGTTAACAACAGTGCTCCATCTGGGCCTCGTTCATATTGTTTGCCCCATTGAGTCATAACTGGAACTGGAGCACCTTCTGGGGTGCCGATTCCGATTGTATAAATTTTTACGCCTAAAGCTCCAGCTAAATCCGCTGCAACAAGGGGCTCAATAGATCCAGAATTATTTTCTCCATCTGTTAATAAAATAATTACTTTTGTTTTTGATTGTGATTGACGCAAGCGATTAATGCTTTCTGCAATTGCCATGCCAATGGCTGTTTTGCCCTCAAT